>NZ_CP023277.1:1070828-1370828 GCF_003065385.1 Polynucleobacter acidiphobus | reverse complement strand
CGGAGGTCTCTTGGCAAAAGTCATGGTACCGCTCTTAGGAGTACGTGCTGGTTTAGTCTTTGCCCGCGCCTATTTCTTACCCGTGCATAACCATGAGTTACCCCGTAATGTTCGTTTGGTTCCCAGCTGGTAACAAACGATGAGCGTGAGTAGCTTTCTCTTTCCAATGCTCTACACCATCTTCTTGTGGTGGTTTGGCACCGGAATCATTTTGTTACTCAATCAGCGTCCGCGTTCGACCCATCAGGCAACCTTTTGGATGAGCGGTATGGTTTTGCTGTTTGCCTTAGTTGGTCTAAAGACCAGTGCCAATCTCAATACAGTGGCTGGAGCATATTGCGGATTTACTTGCGCTTTATTGGTTTGGGCTTGGCAAGAGATTGGATTCTTATTAGGGTATGTCACTGGCTCTAGGCGCACCCCATGCCCGCCCGATTGCAAAGGTATACGCAAGGCCATTTATGCGTTTCAGACCATCTCGCATCACGAGTTGGCTCTGATCGTTCTGGGGGTTGCGGTAGCAATTGCCACGTGGGGTGGTAGTAATTTAGTGGGTTTATGGACCTTTCTCATCCTCTGGGCGATGCGGCAAAGCGCTAAGCTCAATGTGTTTTTAGGTGTATTAAATCTGAATGAGAAGTTCTTGCCGGTGCATCTGCAATACATGCATAGCTACTTTACTAAGCGGGCCATGAACCCTTTATTACCGATATCGATCCTCTTGGCATGTTTGGTGGTATTGCCTCTTTGGCAACACGCATTTGCCATTAATGCGAGCCCGTATCAAATTGCATCTTCGACCATTTTGGCGACCTTACTCTCGCTTGCCATCCTGGAACACATCATGATGGTCTTACCATTTTCAACCGACGGATTATGGAAATGGGGACTTCGGTCTTAAACCAAACTTCTCAACGGTCTTGGCCAACTCCGTTCGCAATTCTGGAGTTACTAAAGCCCATTACGTGGTTTCCACCGATGTGGGCATTTGCCTGCGGAGTGATTGCAACCGGTGTGGCAATTACAGACCGTTGGCAGATCTTACTCGCCGGTGTACTACTGGCTGGCCCGATGGTATGTGCCACTAGCCAGGCGATCAATGATTGGTTTGATCGACATGTGGATGCGATTAATGAGCCCAATCGCCCGATTCCATCGGGACGTATGCCTGGACGTTGGGGTCTATACATTGCCATTCTTTGGACCGGTTTATCACTTCTGGTGGGTTGGTGGATTAGTCCTTGGGCATTTGTTGCCACCTTGATTGGTCTATTCTTAGCCTGGGCATATAGCGCGCCACCGTTACGCCTTAAACAAAATGGTTGGTGGGGGAATGCAGCATGCGGATTGTCGTACGAAGGCCTTGCGTGGTTTACTGGTTCCGCAGTGATGTTGGGGGATGTATTTCCTTCAGCCGCATCAATTACCTTGGCCTTGCTTTATAGCATTGGTGCGCACGGCATCATGACCTTAAATGACTTCAAGGCCATCGAGGGTGATCGCCAAATGGGCGTGCGTTCATTGCCCGTGCAATTAGGTATTAACGGAGCAGCGTGGAATGCCTGCTTGATGATGATCATCCCGCAATATTTAGTGGTTGGATTCTTGTACTGGCATGGCAGCTCATTTCATGCATTGGCGATTCTGGTCTTAATCATTGCGCAATTGCTCATGATGAAGTATTTCTTGGGGGATCCTGTGAAGCGCGCTTTATTCCTAAGCGGTTTTGGTGTCCCATTATTTGTGAGTGGCATGATGATCAGCGCCTTTGCGGTGGGGCGATAAGATGACGTCAAATATGACCACTCTCAATTGGTTCGGAATCGCTCGCTTAGGTCTAGTGCAAGCCTCCTTGGGTGCGGTGGTGGTTCTGACCACATCGGTCTTGAACCGAGTGATGGTGATTGAGCTTGCGCTTCCTGCCTTATTACCTGGATTACTGGTCGCGATGCATTATCTGGTGCAATTTATCCGACCCCGTATGGGTTTTGGCTCCGATCGCAGTGGTCGCTCTACGCCTTGGATTCAGGGCGGGATGGTGATTCTGGCTAGTGGTGGAGTATTAGCCGCAAGTGCTGTAGCCCTAATGAGTCGTGATGTCAGTTGGGGTATTAGCCTCGCTTTCATTGCCTTCATGATGATTGGCTTGGGAGTCAGCGCAAGCGGTACCGCCTTACTGGTACTCCTAGCAAAACGTGTGGATGAGAAACGTAAGGCTGCTGCTGCAAGTTGTGTTTGGCTCATGATGATCTTTGGCTTTGCCATGACCGCAGGAATTAGCGGAAAACTACTCGACCCATTTTCATTTGAACGCCTCATCATGGTCTCACTTGGCGTGTCGTGTTTAGCCTTGGTCGTCAGCTTCATTGCTCTGCATGGGCTTGAGCCTAAATCGTTGGCACAAGCAGCACAAAATGCCAATGAACCCAAACTGCGCTTTAAAGAGGCCTTGGCTGAGGTGTGGCAAGAGTCGCGGGTGCGGCGCTTTACCGTATTCGTTTTTATCTCGATGTTGGCGTATAGCTCGCAAGATTTAATCTTAGAGCCATTTGCAGGTACTGCGTTTGGTCTAACGCCTGGAGAAACGACGAGCCTTTCGGGCCTTCAGCATGCAGGCGTACTTTGCGGGATGCTTTTGTGCGGATTTGTTACGAGCAGAAGTAAGAATCCTAATTTATCGTCCTTGCGGATGTGGACGGTCGGAGGTTGTATTGCCTCATCGCTCGCTATGTTGAGTTTGGTGATGTCTGGATTAGTGGGCCCTGGTTGGCCATTTTTTAGTACGGTATTTATCTTGGGCGTATCGAATGGCGCGTTTTCAATCGCCGCGATTGGCTCCATGATGCAATTTGCTGGTATGGGCAAGGAGCGTCGCGAAGGTGTACGAATGGGTGTTTGGGGTGCGGCGCAAGCAATTGCTTTTGGTTTGGGTGGTATTTTGGGAACTGGAGCAAGTGATCTTGCGCGTTATTTATTAGGTGACCCAGTGACCGCCTACGCGAGTGTGTTCTTCATTGAAGCCATTTTATTTATGGCTGCTGCAATCCTGTCCTTTTATATCCGACCGATTGAACGAATTACTAAATCCCAGTCGATGGAATCATCAATCCCTCGTCAGCTTATTTCCCATGGAGGATCATCATGAGTACCCTAGAAACCTTTGATGCAGTGGTCGTTGGTGGCGGGCCCGCAGGGGCCACTGCCGCAGGCGATCTTGCCAAAATGGGACATACCGTCTTATTGCTTGATCGTGCAGGGCGTATCAAACCTTGTGGTGGTGCAATTCCCCCGCGCCTGATCAAAGACTTTGAGATTCCTGATGAGTTATTGGTGGCTAAAGCCCGTTCAGCACGAATGATCTCCCCCAAAAATAATCAAGTGGATATTCCCATTGAGGGCGGCTTTGTCGGAATGGTCGATCGTGATCAATTCGATGAGTGGCTTCGAGTCCGAGCAGCCAATGATGGTGCCACGCGTCGTACTGGTATTTTTGAGAAGATTACTCGCGATACCGATGGCACCGCAATTGTTCACTACCGAATTCACTCAGCCAATCGATCGGAGCCGGAGAAGACCGGCGCAGTCCGAGCGAAGGCAATTATTGGTGCCGATGGCGCAAAATCAGGAGTAGGGCGTCAAGCTATCCCTGGGGCTAAAGATGTGGACTATGTGTTTGCCTACCATGAGATTGTTCGGGTACCTGAGGCGCCTCCTCAAGGTTATGACGGATCGCGTTGCGATGTGTTTTATCAAGGAACGCTATCCCCTGACTTCTATGGTTGGATCTTTCCCCATGGCAATACCATGAGTATTGGTACCGGCAGTGCGGATAAAGGGTTCTCATTGCGCGGAGCTGTGGGCCAACTCAAGAAATTAACTAATCTTGAAAATACCGAGCTACTCCGTCACGAGGGTGCGCCCTTACCCATGAAGCCTCTAAAAAAATGGGATAACAATCGGGATGTGATTTTGGCTGGCGATGCTGCCGGAGTCGTTGCTCCCGCATCCGGTGAGGGGATCTATTACGCTATGGTCGGTGGTCGCCTAGCCGCAGACTCAGTGCATGAGTTGTTGGTAACGGGAAATGTTAAGGCTTTGGCTCAGGCGAGGAAACGTTTCATGAAAGAGCACGGTACGGTCTTTTTGGTTCTTGGGATCATGCAACGTTTTTGGTATGGTAGCGATAAGCGGCGTGAGCGTTTTGTCAAAATGTGCGAAGATAAAGACGTTCAACGTTTAACCTTTGAGTCGTATATGCACAAGAAATTAGTCCGCAAAGACCCCATGGCCCACATCAAAATCTTCTTTAAAGATATGGCCCACCTTTTGGGTATGGCTAAGGTATGAGTGCGGAGTGGTTTACACACTATAAGCCGATCATTTTTGCTGTTGTTTGGGGTTTAGTGCTCGCATTGGCTGGGGCATGGGCTACCGATATCGGTGAGTGGTATAAAAGTTTGCAGCAGCCTGCTTGGAAACCACCCGATTGGGTATTTGGTCCCATGTGGTCGACCATCTTTATTCTTGCGGGCATCGCTTTTGTGATGGCGTACCATCGCGCCCCTAATCAAGAAACCATCCGGATGCTGGTCATTCTCTTCATTGTGAATGGCTTATTTAATTTCATTTGGAGCGTGCTTTATTTTCGGATGCAACGACCAGATTGGGCTTTGATTGAAGCGGTTGGGCTATGGCTTTCTGTATTGGCGATTGTGCTCGCTACCCGCTCATACTCACCCATATCAAGTCTCTTAGTGTTGCCATACTTGGCATGGGTCTCGGTCGCAATGCTTCTTAACTGGACCACGATTCAATTGAACGGTCCATTCGGTCGGGGCTAATAAAAAAGCCAAGCGCTCTGCTTGGCTTTTCTCAGGGCAGGGCCCTTATTAACCCAAGCTATCCGCCCAAATATTACGAGCCCAACCCCAGGCATAAACACCCTCAAGTTTGGTGGGTTCGGACGATAGACCACCAGAACCAGGAACAGTCTTGAAGGTCTTATCCTTAGCATCGTACTGATGCACACTGGCAACGTGAACCACTTCATCGGAACTAACAAAGCTGTAGCAAGTATTGGTAAGGACAGGAGCTTGATTGATCTCAAAGCCACCGAGCTCGGCAACCACAGCTGCTGCAGCAACCTTCGCATGCGAGTTCGCCATATGACCTGATTTAGGCATTAGTGGTGCAATCTGAATCGAGTCACCAAGAACATGAATGTCTTTGGCAGCAGTAGATTCAAAGTTGATGTAGTTCACATTGACCCAACGGGCATTCGCGTTGGCAATACCGGTCTTCACCGCTATATCACCAGCACGCATGAGGGGCAGAACGTTTAGAACATCAGCCTTCACATCATCTTGGACATCAAACTTCAGTGTTTTGGTCTTGGCATCAATTGCAACCACATTATGCTTGGGACGGTATTCAATCATGCCGGGGTACATCGATGCCCAGGCTTTCTTAAATAGACCACCTTTGGAGGTCACATCATCATTGGCATCCAAGATTAATACCTTGGACTTGGGCTTAAATTGCTTAAAGTAACTAGCGACTTGGCAGGCCCGCTCATAAGGTCCAGGAGGGCAGCGATAGGGTGCCATTGGGATGGAAATTGCGTAGACGCCACCATCTTTCATGGACTCGAGTTGCTTGCGAAGCAAGACGGTTTCAGCACCCGCTTTCCATGCTTGGACCGTAACCCCTTCTTGGTTAGCCTTATCTAAGCCTTTGATGGTATCCATCATCAGACCAATACCAGGTGACAGGATAAGCTTGTCATACTTCATTGAGCCGCCGGAGGCAAGGCGAATCGTCTTTTGCTTCGGATCAATGGAGGCCACCATATCCTTCACAACCTTAATGCCGTGACGCTTGGTCAAGTTGTCATAGGGTGTTGAGATGTTAGCGATGGTGGTGTAGCCACCGACCACTAAGTTAGACATCGGGCAAGAAATAAATTCTGGATTAGGTTCAATTAAGGTAACTTGGGCGGTATTGTTTGAGAACATCCGCACATACTTAGCGGCTGTTGCTCCACCATAGCCACCCCCAACCACGACTACATTGGCTTTGCTGATATTGACAGGAGGACTGCTTGCACAACCGGCTAATACACCGAGAGAAGCAGCTGAACTAACACCTAGAAAGTGACGACGATCCATTTTTTATCCTCAATTATTTTTTGCCAAGCACGTTGGAAATGGTTTGGAGTTGCTCATCGGTATAGCCTTTGGCTAACTGATGCATGATGGTGCCAGTTCTGGCGCCGCTCTTAAAGGCCTTCAGTTGAGTAAACATCGCATCGGGCGTTAAATGATTAATTTGTGGCATGCCCGCATTTGGAACACCAACTCCATTAGTGCCGTGGCAATTGGCGCATGTAGCAGCCAAAGAGAGCTGATTGATATTAGCCGGACTGGTTTGGCTCACCGCCAAGCTACTAAAGGATAGTAGACCTACGGTACCGATGCTAAGCCCCATGACTTTGAGCTTATGTGCAGATGGAAAGTGCATTTTGATAATCTCCATTGGTTTTAATGCGAACAACAAAAAAGCTTTAGTGATATTAAATGATTGATAGGCAATGTTTTGGGAAATGTCTCATATATCTAATACTTAATAGTCATAATGATATAACCCAGAACATGCTCTGGGATTAAGGTTTTCCCTAGGTTTTATGCAAATACATTCTGGAACTAAGTAGTACCAAACGGTAGGCTAATAAACTATCGGCTATGCAAGCGCCCATTTCAATTCCATCCATTCTGTTTGGGCTCGTTCTAGCTTGCATTACTTATCTTTATGGGGTCGATAGTCGCTTTGCCCCCAAGAATGGCGATGAATATCCTTATACCCATATTGTTCGCATGACCAATGCAGCCGATGCATGGTTACCGCTGCAGTCTGACATGGTCGGTATTAAAAATACTAAGCCGCCATTGTTATTCTGGCAGGGGATGTTATCAACCGATCATGGTAATGCATGGTCACTTTTTAGTCTGCGCTGGCCAAGTTTGGTCTACACCGCACTTACTGCCATCCTAATTGGGCTCTGCGCAATAGCGATTAGTAAAAATGGATTAACTGGGATGTTGGCCGGGATTATTTGGCTTGCCTTTTTTAATACCTATCGCTATGGGCGCCCATACTTAGCCGAGCCCCCGGAGATCTTTTGGCTCTCCCTCCCATTTTTTCTGTTGCTGATTGTTGGCAAACGACTCACTGACTCTAAATTTGTATTTCCTCTAATGGCGGGGTTTGCCTTTGGTTGCGCATTACTCTATAAGTCGGCGGCCTACATCGTTCCTGCCTGCCTCGTATTAACCCTGTGGTACTGGCAATGGCGTGATCGTCGGGTGATGGAATGTATCCGGCGTGATCTCCCTAAGGTGATCTCGATTGGCCTGATTGCATTAGGCTTATTTGCCCTATGGTTTGTGCTTGATCCGGACCCACGAGCGATCTGGAATGAATTCGTGATTGGTGAGAATGCAGGTAAGTTTGCAGCCAGAAATACGAGTTATCTGAAGGACTTCGTCTGGGGCGGAGATGGCGTGGGCATGCTCTTTGTGACCGGAGTAGCCAATGCTGGATTTTTAACATTCGCGGTATTCAACCTCTTTTATCTGGCAATCCGTAATCGCAAGACAATGAGCACTGAAGAGAAGTTGCTATGGATTTGGATCGCGGTGTTCTTCATCATCTTTTCTCTTCCAAGTCAGCGTTCGGGTCGATATCTACTACCGATCATGCCAGCGATTGCGATCTTACTAGCCATGCATTGGCAACAACTCAATCGCTGGACCTTATGGATTGGCTTGCTATTACAGGGCATTGTCTTGGTGGCTTTGGCATGGCTCTCCTGGAACATCCATCTTTGGTCCTATCCCATATGGCATTGGTTCTTACTGATTGGTGCAATCGGCATCGTTCTAGCTGGGCTAGTTCAGACCCGCTTTACCAAGACAGCGACATTACTGGCTTGTTTTCTGACCATGCTGAGTTTAAGTAGCAGTATCATGCCACTCGATGGCGCGGCAGGGCGGTTCGATACCAAAACCATTGCCGCACTCCAAGGTAAAACGGTATGGTTCCCTTGCGACTTTCGGGCCAAGGATGAGGAGTACCGCTTTTTGATTCCAGGCGCTGAAATCAAGGGCTATCCCGCAAGTGAGGCTAAAAATCTCACCCAGTTAGCTAATCGCTATGCCTATTTTGCAGTTCAGGCCCCGGTGAATGCCAAGTTTGTTCCTTGTCCCGATTGCGAGGTGATCGGTGAGCGCCTTGAGATGCGCGCTCGACACTCGTCTGATGAGATTAAGGCGATGCTATTGGGTCAAGTGAGCGACAATCTCTTTGTGAAAGAGTACATCGTATTTGCCCCATTCAATATCGGTAAAGATAGCGCCGCAGAGAAAGATGCATGCCGATGATGCGAGTATTGGCATTTGTATTCTTAGTGGTTGCGATCGCAATGGCGTATTTTCAGTTGGACGATCACCCGGCTTGGGCTGATTTTCAGGTTCCAGTTGAGCAATCCACTACCGAACCAACCCTCTCAAGTATTCCAACTTCGTCTAAAACGAAGCCCATCGTTAATCCACCGACATTGCAGGGATTGTCGGAGTGGTTACCTGATACCACAAGGCCGTCAGTCCATGCGGCGAGCGTGATTCCGTTAAAAGATGGAAACTGGAGGGCGTTTTGGTTTGCTGGTTCGCGTGAGGGTGCGGCCGATGTGGTGATTCAGAGTGCGGTCTGGGATTCAACAATGAAGCAATGGGGTCCGCCGAGTGTAGTCCTGGATCGAGAGGGTGCGCAAGCAAGCCTTGGACGTTACATTGCTAAGCTTGGTAACCCTGTGCCCATGCGCAATATCAATGGGCAATTACAGCTTTATGTGGTGGCAGTATCGATCGGCGGTTGGGCCGGGAGCTCCATCAGCGTGATGCATTCGGATGATGATGGATTGACTTGGACTGGACCAAAACGACTTATCACCACACCCTTACTTAACCTCAGCACTTTAGTAAAGGGTTCCGGATTTTTATTTGTGGACGGTACCATGGGAATGCCGGTCTATCACGAGTGGATCGGTAAATACGGTGAGTTATTGCGACTGGATCCGACTGGTCAGATGCTCGATAAACGACGGATGACCTCGGGTCGCGGCACTTTGCAGCCAATTGTCTTCATCGATGATGCCAAGCATGCTAGTGCTTATTTTCGTCAAGCCCGCGGCACAGGCGCCAAGCAAATTCCAGTGAGCTATACCACGAGCGCTGGTGAACGCTGGGAGTTGGCGCCTGATTTAGGTCTACCCAATCCCAATGCAGCCATCACTGGAGTGGAGCTATCGGATCGAACCCGTTTAATGGTCTTTAATGATTTGGAACATGGACGTCATCGCTTAGTCCTCGCAGCGTCATGGCCTGGACAGACTCAAGTCGATAGCAGCCAGCCAGCAAAGAATAATTACTCGCCCTGGAAGACGATTTCCGTACTTGAGGATGAGACGGCCTCAACCACCAATCCCAAGGAAGAGTTTTCTTATCCGTACATGAGTTTGAATCAACAAGGTCAAGTCTTACTGGTCTATACCTGGAATCGCAAGCGAATCAAGTCAATTCTTTGGGATGCTGGTAATTTACAGTCGTATCTTCAGCATGTAAAAGCAGAAACGGATCAGACCCCATGACCTTGTCCACCTTGATTCATCAACTGCCGCTCATTGAGATCAGTCTTGTGACAAGTATTGTTTGCTTGCATCTAGTTCGCGCCATGTTCAATAGGGCTCACGGATTACTTGCGGGATTGTTCTTTGTCATCATTGCATCACTTGTTTTATTAGCCCCATTTGCTGGAATCGGCGCCCCCTGGAACTTACCGTTTGCCGCCTACATTCGCGGCGTGACCGGTGATTTGAGTATTTTGAGTCTATTGCTGATCGTATTTACATGGAGCGGATGGAGTGTGTTTCGAATCGCGAGCATTACTCCGATACTCATTGCTGTAGTCGCTATCCTGTTTTATCCCTTTGCTTTGGGGCTGACCTTTTTTGATCCCTATGCTTGGGGTTATCACTCCAGCGTTTTCGCGGGAACTGTTTTGCTAGTCGCTGTAATTTATTTCTTTGCCAAGCGCTCTTGGGAAGCCCTGATGTTATCAATTGCCGTGATTGCCTGGTCCATTCACTGGCATGAATCGATTAATTTATGGGACTACCTCTTGGATCCATTTCTTGCAGCCTGGGCAATTGGACTGAGTATTCGATGGATGATTTGGGGAAGACCTCAAGCGGATGATGGAGATGGATGGGGCATTGATGCAAGTTTGATGGCACGTCGCAAACGCGGTCGGATGTTTGGCTAATGCCCAAATAAAAAGGCCGGTTTGCACCGGCCTTGGAATCATTGAAAGCGCAACGAATTAATCAGGAATGTTGGCTTTACGAATGATTGGACCCCAACGGTTGATCTCGGCATCCAAGTGAGATTTGAGCGCCTCACCATTTTGCTTAGCAACGGGAACGATATCAATGTTCGAGGAATCCAAACGAGCCTTCAGATCAGGATCGGTCAACGCTTTCTTGAGGGCAGCATTGAGTTTCTCGAGAACGGGTTTTGGTGTGCCAAGCGGAGCATAAATACCATGCCATACCTTCACATCAAAGCCTTTCATGCCTTGCTCATCCAAGGTTGGAACATTGGGGAGAGCAGAAAGACGCTTGGGAGTGGTTACGCCATAGACCTTCACCTTACCGTCTTTGATGAATGGAATGGTTTGGGTGGTTTGGTCGCACAGAATGTTAACCTGACCGCCAACTAAGTCGGTCAATGCTGGACCAGTACCTTTGTAAGGAACGGTTGTCACACGCACACCTAAACGGCTCTGAAAAATCAATCCGCACAGTTGGGACACGGCGCCTGGACCTGCATTGGCCATTGTTACCTTGTCTTTATTGGCACGAATGTATGCCTCAAGTTCTTTGAAGTTATTAGGTGGGAAGTTTTTGCTACCTAAAAGTACCATTGGCACATCAGCCACTTGACCGATGTACTCAAAATCTTTGAGGGGATCATAGGGAAGCTTGTCATATAAAGCTTGAGCGGTAGCCATGCCCATGTGATGGATGTAAATCGTATAACCATCGGGTTTGGATTTGGCAACTTTCGCAGAAGCAACAGTACCACCTGCTCCGGGAACGTTTTCAACGACCACGGATTGTCCCAAGGATTTACTCATTTGGGTTGCTAGTAGGCGAGCAATCGTATCGGTTGGACCACCAGCTGCAAATGGGACCACTAGGCTAATTGGCTTATCAGGGTATTTTTGTGCGTTTGCAGTGCCGGTCAATAACAGGCCGGCGCCCATCACTGCAGCAAGTAATGCATTCAAAGGTTTTTTCAAGTTCATTCAAAAGTCTCCGTTAGGGATAAAGCAAACGCCATTTTGCCATGGTTTTGTGGCGATAAACCTAGGGATTACCAGCCAAGCTAAGGATACGGCGGGCCAGCATGACAACGGGCCGATCGATCATCTTCCCATCCACTTTGGCGGCTTGCCCCCCAGAGGCCTGATCTGCGGCAATCACCCGTTGGGCCCAGTCGATCTCCTGGGGGGTGGGAGTAAACGCTTGTTTCACAAGGGGTATTTGCTTTGGATGAATGCATAACTTAGCACCAAAGCCAAAGCGCTTGGCTTTTTGTGCATGTGCAAAAATTTTCACTTCATCATCCACTGCAGGGGTAACCCCATCGATGGGTGGGGCTATCTGCGCTAATTTTGACGCCAGGGTCATCATGAATCTGGCGGTATCCAATTCTGTTTCATTCTCATCGCAGCTAATCCCAAGCTCAACTTGCATATCAAAGTTGCCCAGCGCAAGCCGCAAGACCTGTTGCGAACTTGCGATTTCATTTAAATGATGCAGGCCAAGCGGGGTCTCGATCATCGGAATGAATGCAGTATTGGGGAGCTCTTCGGCAGCGCCATTGATATGATCGCGCGTCTCTGTTTTGGGGATCATGAGGCATGGCACTTGCAACTCTTTGAGTAATATCAAATCCGCTGCATAAAACGGCGAGCCCGGTGCATTACAGCGGACCACCAGCCGCTGTTTATCAAGGTCTGAAATCGATGACCAATGTTGTTTGAGTAGTTCGCGTGCCTTGGGTTTGTCATCTAGACCAACGGCATCCTCTAAATCAATAATGACGCCTTGTGCCCCACTGGCGAATGCTTTGCCATAACGCTCGGGTTGATTTGCTGGAACAAACAAGAAGCAACATGCATCACTTAGTGGTAAGTGGGGGAGGTTCATGGCAGCAATCCTTATTTAGAAAAGATAAACGGGACAGCACTTGCCCGACGAATATCAAATAGCAATGCAATGACTTTGCGCATTTCAGGTTCAGTGGCACCACCACTAAACGCGGCTAATCGTAGGGCTTTCTCTTCGATTTCAGCTCGCGATAGTGTATTACCCGGATCACCTTTGGGCTCATCGACGCGACCTTCATAAATACGACCATTTTTAAGGTAGACCTTGACCTTACCAATCCAGCGCTGTGGATAAGCTTGATCAACCTCGGGATCCAAAATCATACTCACCCGATTTCGAAGTGCGCAAATCTCGGGATCATTAAAGTGTTTGGCGAACTCATCAAGACCAGCAAATTGAAACTTACAGACCAGTGCAAGAACTGTGCCCATCGAGAACTTAGATTGGTGCAAGGTCGTCGCATCACTAGCGGGCCCAAGAACATCGATGGCACCTTGATGTACCAGAGTCTCAATACGGTCAATCTCATCCATCTTCACAGCGTGTTTCTGAATCACTTGTAATAAGGCATCTGCTGCAGGATGAGTGTGGCGACACGAGGCGTGATATTTGAACGAGGTCTCGGCTAAACACCAACGCGAGCCCAGTCGATCAATTAATTTTTCAGGGTTAGCATCGGTCGATGTACCTGCCGCAAGACCTTGAACGCCCTCGAGTATTTTCTGAGCGCCAGTAAATCCGGCTTGTGCCAAGTAGGCAGACATCAGGCCGGTGGCGCTGGCGTGCGCAGTATGCAGTTGTTTGGAATCCGCGGCATCACGCAAGAACTCCCAAAGACCAGCCGATTGCGTACCAGCCGAACCAAAGGCATGCAGCATTTGCTCCGGACTCAATTTGAGTAAACGACCAACAGTTGCGGCAGCCGCTAAGGTACCCGCGGTCCCCGTGGTATGAAAAATCTTATAGTGGGAGCGACCTAAGAACTCACCAACACGAATACCGACCTCGTAGCCAACCACTGCAGCGGTTAAGAACTCGCGGCCACTCAGTTGTTTAGCTTGGGCAAGCGCTAATGCTGCTGGAAATACGATGGTTCCCGGATGAAAGACCGAGCCATTATGAACATCATCTTGTTCAACCACGTGCGATGCCGCAGCATTGGTTAAGCACGCCAGAAATGGACTCGACAAGGAGCGCGACACAATGATTTCTGCGGATCCAGCAATCGCGGGTTGTGACACTGGGCCCATCGATTGGGCAAATTGCGTGATGATCTCAACCGGTTTTGCACCTTTGCCACCAATGGCGGAGGCAAACCAATCCACCAATAAATCTTCCGCCCGTGCAATGACATCCTCGGGAATATCCTCAAATTGCAATTGGCTTGCAAAGCGCGCAAGCTCAGCAGAGTAATGAATACCCATCGTCATGGACTCAATACTGCTTTGGCTTGCATGGTTAGCCAGCCTTCATGATCTTCTGCCCAGACCCGCAAGGTTTGACCGCTTGGATCATCCAGGTCTAATGCGGCATTCACTTTCATGGGATGGATATCAAAGGTTGGACGAATCGCTCTAAACTCAAAGGATTGCAGCTTTCTGCCAGGGTGATGTTCTCTAACCAGATCCACTAAGAGTGTGGCGATCAAGGGACCGTGCACGATCAACCCTGGGTAACCTTCCTCTTGGGTGACGTAACTGCGGTCGTAATGAATACGGTGTCCATTAAAAGTGAGTGCGGAGTAGCGAAACAGTAGAACTGGATCGGGATTAATCACCTTGGTCCATTGCGCATCGCGGGGAGCGGGTGTTGGAGCCGGGGGTTTCTCATCGGGACTTGGGGCTGCACGATACACAATGTCATGCTCTTCGGTTAGTGCAAGCCCTTTTTGATTGAAGATTTGATGTTCAACCAAGACAAACAGCAAATCACCAGTTCGTCCTGATTTGTGAGTGACCGACTTAATCGTGGAAACACGTTCGATCGCATCACCAATTTGCAGTTCACTCACCCAACGCAGTCGACCGCCGGCCCACATGCGACGTGGCAGCGGTACAGGTGGCAAGAAGCCTCCGCGCTTGGCATGACCATCCGGACCAATTTCGGACTGTTGGGGATGTGGCAAGAAATACAACCAGTGCCATAGCTCTGGGAGGAAGATCCCCGGTTTTGGCTCGGGATCATTGCGGTCGAGGGTTGCGGAAAGAGCGCGGTAAGGTGCAGAGGTCACTTGATCTGGATAACGCTCGGATTTACCAATCCACTCTTGGAGGTGGGATAGTGTGGCTTCGTCGATTCTCATGACGTCATTATGCCAAGTTTGGCACAAAGCTTATTGATCAAACCTTAGGAAAACAGCCCACCATTGGTTGCAAACAGAATGCCCAAAAGTCCGGCCAGACCCAAGGTACGAATCACACCCCACTGGAATCGAAGCATGAGAACTAAGGATCCTAAACAAATGAGAAGTGCAAATACCGATAAGCCACCTGAGAAGCCTTTTGGGAAAAATACCTGATACGCAAAGAACACCCCCAGGTTGGCAATCACACCAACCACTGCTGCGCTGATCGCAGTGAGTGGTGCGGTAAACCGTAAATTATCGTGGGTTGATTCAATTAAAGGGGCACCCAGAAAAATAAATAGGAAGGAAGGTAAAAAAGTAAACCACGTTGCTACGAATGCACCGAGTGCGCCACCCCAAAATCCGATGCCACCCAAGACCGTGTCATTGCCAAATCCGGCCAGAAAACCTACAAAGGCAACCACCATAATGAGCGGTCCTGGTTTGGTCTCCCCCAAGGCCAAGCCGTCCATCATTTGTGGGGCAGTTAACCATTGGTAATGCTCGACAGCGCCCTGAAAGACGTAAGGTAAAACTGCATACGCGCCCCCAAAGGTTAGGAATGCTGCTTTGGTAAAAAACCAAGCGATCTGCGGATAGAGCGATTTCCAGCCCTCAATCAGAGTCAAAGCCACGATCGGGATGAGCCATAACAAAACCCCAAGGCTCAGTTGCCGATAAAGACGGCTTGCATCATGGCGAGCATGCTCTGGCGTTGGGGTGTGATCATCGATAAGCGCTTTGTTCGCAGAGTCTGCGTGATGCGATGGCGTATGGGCCTGTTGTGCAAAAAGGGCAGGCCGGCGCTGACCTAACCAAAATCCAATCAATCCGGCGCTCACAATAATTAGCGGAAACGGAACATTGAAAACAAATATGGCGATAAAGGATAGAAGCGCAAGCCAAGCCAGTATCGCGTGACGAATACTGCGTTTTGCAATTCGGATAACCGCCACGATCACAATCGCGGTCACCGCCGGCTTAATTCCTTCAAACAGCGCAGCAATCAAAGGGGTTTGACCAAACTCCAGATAAATCCATGAGAGTGCAATCAGAATCAAGAGCGAGGGCAAAATAAATAAGGTGCCCGCCAGGATGCCACCCCAGGTTCGATGCATCAGCCAGCCTAAGTAGGTGGCTAATTGCTGAGCCTCTGGGCCAGGTAGCAGCATGCAGTAATTAAGAGCATGTAAAAAGCGACGTTCGGAGATCCAGCGTTTTTTCTCAACCAACTCATCATGCATCATGGCAATCTGAGCGGTCGGTCCGCCAAAACTAATAAACCCGAGTTTGAGCCAGTACGCTAATGCCTCTCGTAGCGGGATTTGTGGTTGGGTTTGATCCGAGGAAGTGATTTCTAAACCTCGTCCATACCACCAACGACTTGGCTAAAGCCGTTATCGACATAAATAATCTCAGCGGTGATACCGCTGGCTAAATCGGATAGCAAGAATGAGGCGGCATTACCGACATCATCCACTGTCACATTGCGTCGCAGAGGAGCGGTTTTTTCAACTGCATCCAGAATTTTTCCAAAGCCTTTAATACCAGAAGCAGCTAGAGTTTTAATCGGACCGGCCGAGATACCATTGACCCGAATACCTTTGGGTCCCAGTGAGCCTGCTAAATAGCGAACCGAAGCCTCGAGGGATGCTTTGGCTAGTCCCATGGTGTTGTAGTTGGGGACATTACGCATTGATCCTAAATAGGTCAAGGTCAGCAGGGCGGCATTGGGACTTAGCATGGGCAGTGCTTCTTTTGCCATCGCTGGAAAGCTATACGCTGAGATATCGTGCGCAATCTTGAATGCTTCCCGACTTAAACCCTCTAGAAAATCTCCAGCAATTGCCTCGCGGGGCGCAAATCCAATTGAATGGACAAAGCCGTCAAATTGCGGCCAGGATTTGCCGAGCTCTTCAAACAGGGCATGGATCTGCTCATCGCTACCCACATCGCAGTCAAAAATGAGTGAGCTGTTGAATTCTTTAGCAAATTCTGTGATGCGGTCTTTAAAGCGTTCACCCACATAAGTAAATGCAAGTTCCGCGCCCTCGCGGTGGCAGGCCTTGGCAATGCCGTAGGCGATTGAGCGGTTGGAGAGGAGTCCGGTAATGAGGATGCGTTTACCGCTTAAATAAGCCATGATGAGTCCTTTACTTCAAAATTGATTTGCTATCTACAATTGTTGCATATGCTAAGCCAATTCCCTCTGCGATCATTACCAAGCCAATTTGGGGCATATTGGCGGTCCTTGGCGATCACACTTCTGTGCTCGATGCTTATTTTCCCGCTCGGAGTCGAAGCTGCACAGGGTATCGCGCAATATGGCAAACCTAAATATGCCGATGGTTTTGCCCATTTTGACTATGTCAATCCGAATGCGCCACGCGGTGGGACGCTCACGCTACCCAATCCTGATCGCCGCACCAGTTTTGATAAGTTCAACCCCTTCACCTTACGGGGCGTGACCGCTCCGGGCATCGGCGCTTTGATGTTTGAGTCCTTGGCGGTGAGTAGCGCAGATGAGGTATCGAGTGTGTACGGCTTAATCGCTGAAGATATTAAGGTGGCACCAGACCAGATGTCGGTAACCTTTCGCCTAAGACCCGAGGCGCAGTTCTCCGATGGTAGCCCGATTTTGGCGGACGATGTCAAACACAGTTTTGATACGCTCATGAGCAAGCTTGCTAATCCGCAGTACCGCACTATTTATGCCGATGTGAAACAGGCAGTGGTGGTATCGGAGCGCGTAATTCGGTTTGACTTTAAGACCCGCAACAGCGAGTTACCGTTGATGGTCGGCGGCATACCTGTTTTCTCCAAGAACTGGGGCAAGAAAGCCGATGGCAGTCATACTCCCTTTGACAAGATTACCTTTGAGCATCCAATCGGTAGTGGACCTTACGTGATTGAGTCGTATCGCGCAGGCAAATCCATGATCTACAAGCGCAACCCCAACTACTGGGGCAATAAGGTCAATGTGCGGGTGGGATTCTTTAACTTTGATCGGATTGTCTACAAACTCTACAGCGATGATGCAGTGCGTTTAGAGGCATTTAAGGCCGGTGAGTTTGATGCGCTCGTCGAGTACCGCGCAAAAAATTGGGCAAAGAGTTATGTTGGCCCAAAATTTAATAATGGCACTCTGATTAAAAAAGCGTTTCCCAATCACAACGGCGCTGGCATGCAAGGTTTTGCGATGAACT
Organism: Polynucleobacter acidiphobus; assembly: GCF_003065385.1. Lineage (NCBI taxonomy): Bacteria > Pseudomonadati > Pseudomonadota > Betaproteobacteria > Burkholderiales > Burkholderiaceae > Polynucleobacter > Polynucleobacter acidiphobus. The sequence goes on along the minus strand of NZ_CP023277.1, from coordinate 1,352,989 downwards.
TGCGCCGTCCTATTTTTCAGGATGTACGAGTTCGTAAAGCCCTTGGATATGCATTGGATTTCGAATGGCTCAATCGTCAACTGTTCTACGATCAATACAGTCGGATTGAAAGTTATTTTCAGAACAGTGATTTGAGTGCTAATTACGAGGGTGAGACTGTACCCACTGCCGCTGAACTCAAACTCCTCAAGCCCTTACAGGCGAAGTACCCTCAATTTGTACCCGAGGCGGTGTTTGGGGCAATGCCACCAGCACCAAGCACTGCACCGCCCAGTAGTTTGCGCAGCAATCTTCGCAAGGCAAAAGAGTTGCTCGCTGAAGCCGGGTGGACCTATCGCGATGGCGCACTCCGTAACGCAAAAGGGGAGGTATTCCGGTTTGAAATCGTCGAAGATGGCCCCTTCTTTTTGAGGATTCTGACCGCCTATGTGCGTAATCTTGAGAAGTTAGGGATCAAGGTGGATATCCGCACCAGCGACTTTGCGCTTCATCAAAAACGCATGGATGACTATGATTTTGATATGACCACCATCCGCTTTCCCGACACCCAAAGCCCTGGGAATGAACTCTACGATCGCTATGGAAGTGCGGCAGCTAAAGAGAGAGGTTCAGACAATGTGATTGGCGTGCAATCACCGGTCGTCGATGCACTAATTGATGCGATTGTGCGCGCTGAAACTAGGGAGCAGTTGCAAGCCGCAACGCGTTCACTCGATCGCGTGCTGTGGAACAGCTACTATGTAGTGCCGCACTGGTATAGCCCAACTCATCGGATTGCATACCGTAAAGAAATGGGCTACCCCAATCCGCCTTTGTATTACTCCGCCGAATCATGGATTTTGTCAACCTGGTGGTTAAAGGAGGCGCGCAAATGAACTCCGAGATTCTGATCTACATCATCAAACGGGTCTTGCTCATGATCCCCACCTTGCTTGGGGTTCTAACTCTGACCTTTGCAGTGGTGCAATTTGTTCCTGGTGGGCCTGTGGAGCAGTTGATGCTCGAACTTAAGGGTAAGGGCGATGCAGCGGTCGGTGGCGAGTCCTCGGGAGGTGGTGTGACGTATCGTGGGCGTCAAGGGGTGGATGCAGAGCGGCTTGAGCAAGTCAAAGCCTTATATGGGTTTGATAAACCACCGCTTGAGCGCTACTTCATGATGCTCAAACGCTTTGCCCAGTTTGATTTGGGGCAGAGTTATTACCAACACAAAAGCGTTTGGGATTTGGTGATCTCAAAGCTACCTGTCTCGATCAGCATTGGTCTTTGGACTTTCTTTATTAGTTATTTGGTATCGATTCCTCTGGGGATTGCTAAAGCAGTTCGCGACGGCACGCGCTTTGATCGCGTCACCAGCACGATGATTTTGGTGGGCTATGCGATCCCGGGATTTGTCCTGGGGGTATTGCTCTTGGTGCTCTTTGGCGGAGGGAGTTTTCTGCAAATCTTTCCGCTGCGCGGTTTAACTTCCGATAACTGGAGTGAACTGAGTCTGATTGGCAAAGTGTTGGATTATCTGTGGCATTTGGTTTTACCCATCACCGCATCCGTGCTGGGCAGCTTTGCAGTGATCACAATGCTCACAAAAAACTCTTTTTTAGAAGAGATTCGTAAGCAGTACGTATTGACCGCTCGAGCAAAAGGGGTGAGTGAGAACAAGGTGCTGTGGAAACATGTCTTTCGGAACGCCTTAATTCCGCTGATTACTGGATTTCCTGCGGCATTTATTGGTGCCTTCTTTGCTGGCTCACTCTTAATTGAGACCTTATTTTCTTTAGATGGCCTAGGGTTGCTTTCCTATGAAGCGGTGATGCGCAGAGACTACCCCGTGGTGTTTGGTACGCTTTATTTGTTTACCTTGATTGGCCTCGTGACCAAATTAATTTCCGATCTTTGCTATGTGCTGGTAGATCCCCGCATCCAATTTGGTTCTGGAGGTGGATCGTGAGCAAATGGCTGCGCTTCAAAGCGAATCGCTTAGGCTATGTCAGCTTGTGGATATTCGCAATCCTCTTTGGTTTGAGTTTGTGCGCGGAGTTGATCGCGAACGACAAACCTTTAGTGGTTCGCTACGAGGGTAAGTTCTATTTCCCATTAGTCAAAAATTATCCAGAGACCGTCTTTGGTGGCGACTTCGCAACGCGCACCGATTATCTCGATCCGGATATCAAAAAGAACATTACCGATGGTTCGAACTGGGCCATTTATCCCCTCATTCCCTATAGTTTTGAGACCCTCAATTACTTTGCCAAAGAGCCTAATCCTGCAGCACCCTCCGTGGAGAACTGGTTAGGTACTGATGATCGGGGGCGTGATGTATTGGCGCGTCTCATTTATGGATTTCGTTTATCGATTCTGTTTGGTATTGCGTTGACTGTGGTGGGTGTGGTGATTGGAGTGATTACTGGCGCACTGATGGGATTTTTTGGAGGACGCTTCGACTTAATCACCCAGCGCATCATTGAGATTTGGTCAGCGATGCCCGAGTTGTATCTACTGATTATTTTTGCTTCAATCTTTAACCCTAGCGTTCTCCTATTGATTATTTTGTTAGCTGCATTTGGGTGGATGGGTTTGTCCGACTACGTGCGTGCCGAGTTCTTTCGTAACCGCGCTCTTGAGTATGTGCGTGCGGCCAAAGCCTTGGGGCTTACGAATGCCCAGATTATGCGGCGTCATATCTTGCCAAACAGCTTAACCCCCGTTATTACTTTTTTACCGTTTCGGATGAGTGCGGCGATTCTGTCGCTTACAAGTTTGGATTTCTTGGGATTGGGGGTGCCGCCTGGAACGCCTAGTCTGGGTGAGTTGCTGTCCCAGGGTAAGGCAAACCTAGATGCTTGGTGGATTTCCGTATCGACCTTCGTTGTGCTCGGAGGTACCTTGCTCTTATTGACATTTATGGGCGAGGCATTGCGAGATGCATTTGATTCTCGCAAGAGTAATCCGTTAACGGGGGCGCGCGCATGAGCTTATTGCGCTATGAGCAACTCTCGATTTCTTTTGGCGCTGGACGGCGAGAGAAGTATGCCGTTCGTGAGCTCGATCTGAGTATTGCACCGGGTGAGCGGATTGCTTTAGTTGGTGAATCCGGTTCCGGAAAAACACTCTCGGCACTGGCGCCTTTGAGACTCACTCCAGAAGGCGCTCGTTTGCAGGGCCGCATTCTCTGGCAACGCGAGGATGGCAAAGAAGAAAATCTATTGGACCTATCGATTGAGCGTATTCGTGAGATTCGTGGGCGTGAGATTGCGATGATCTTTCAGGAGCCAATGACCGCACTCAATCCCTTGTTTACGATTGGCAATCAAATTGTTGAAGCAGTTCAGGTGCACGAGCCCTTAATGCCTTTGGGGGAATGCCGGCAGACTGCTATCGCGCTTCTGAAGAAAACCGGGATCCCGCAGCCAGAAGAGCGTTTTTATGCCTACCCCCATCAGTTATCCGGCGGGCAGCGTCAACGCGCCATGATTGCGATGGCGTTGGCTTGTAAACCACGTTTGTTGATTGCCGATGAGCCAACCACTGCTTTGGACGTGAGTTTGCGTCTTCAGATTTTGGATTTACTGCGCGATCTGCAAGAAGAGGCGAAAGAGCGGGCTGGCATGGCGATTCTCTTAATCACGCATGACCTTAACTTAGTGAAGCATTTTGCAAACCGGGTAGGGGTTTTAAATCAGGGATGCTTAGTGGAGGCTGGATCAACCCATGAGGTTTTCTCACGCCCCACCAATCCGTATACCGAGCAATTGGTGAACAGTCAGCCTGAGCGTGAGCTACTACCTGTCGTGCCATTGGCGCCAGTCTTATTAACCGCTCATCAATTGAGTGTTTCGTACCCGCAATCCAATTTTGCCAATGGCGGCTTGCGCTGGCGGGATTGGTTTACTAAGGCTAAGCGCCATGAGGTACTCAAGCCCTTAAGTCTGCAACTCAAACAAGGGCAAACGATCGGTGTGATTGGGGAGTCTGGTTCTGGGAAAACAACCTTAGCGATGGCTATCTTGGGATTACTCGGGGAGACAACTGCCAAGGTGGAGGGTAGTGTCTGCGTCTTGGATCAATCATGGCCATCCTTGACTCCGATTGAGCGTCGTGCGATGCGCGCCCATTTGCAGGTTATTTTTCAGGATCCCTTTGGTTCTTTATCGCCACGCATGACCATTTTTCAGATTGTGTCGGAAGGTTTGGATGTCCATCAACCGCATTTGTCGCAGGGCGAACGCGAGACCCGAGTGGTAGAGATTCTGCGCGAGGTTGGTTTGGATCGCTCCACCCTCCAGCGCTATCCTCATGAGTTTTCAGGTGGGCAGCGCCAACGGATTGCGATTGCGCGCGCACTGATTCTGAAGCCGCAAATTTTGGTGCTCGACGAACCCACTTCGGCCTTGGATGTTTCGATCCAAAAACAGGTCTTAAAGTTACTCAGTGAACTGCAAAAGAAGTACAACCTAGCCTATCTCATCATTAGTCATGATCTCGCGGTGATCCGAGCAATGTCGCATGAACTCATGGTTTTGCGCTCTGGGGAAGTGGTCGAGTATGGTGAGACCGAAGCAATGGTTCGCGACCCCAAAGAGCCTTACACCAAGGCCTTATTTAAGGCAGCTGAACTAACTTAGAAATAAAAATCCATATAAAACAATTAGTTACTGATTTATATTGAGGCTTTAGTCACTTCCACTTTTGCCAAGGCTTTGCTAGAATCCTTTCATGCCTATTCGTAAGCACATGATCCGTTTACCTTTTCAATTCCTAACTGCCATGGTTTTGGTTGGACTTGCATCGATCGTCAGTGCTAATACTGCTGCAGATACAGCAGCCAAAGAGGCCCCAAAACCAGAGGTTCGGATTGAGGGCAATTCTTCTTACTTTGCTCGCTTTACCCATCAAGTAGTCGATTCAGTGTCCACCAAAACCGAAGCGCTGATTAATGAAGCGATGCAATTAATTGGGGTGCGATATCGCTGGAATGGCGATCTGCCACAATCCGGTTTAGATGCAAGTGGTTTTGTGCGATTTGTGTTCAGAGATAAATTGGGTTTTTTACTCCCACCCAAATCCTCGCAAATGAGTAAGGTGGGTAAGCCCATTTCTCGGGAAGAGTTAGAGCCCGGTGATTTAGTGTTCTTCAATACGATGCGCTTGACCTTCTCGCACGTCGGCATTTATGTGGGCGATAACAAATTCATTCACTCCCCATCCAAGGGTTCGGTGGTTCGGGTTGATGACTTGGCAAGTGCTTATTGGGACAAGCGCTTTGATGGCGCTAGACGTTTAGATGGCACTGATGAGCTAAGTAATGCCGAGCGCAATGCCTTAATTCAGGAAGCAAAAAAGTTACGTGCTCAACCACGTAAGCTTTGATCCTATTTCAATCCCCGAAGCTTTTCTTTAATCTCACCCACTTTTTCTTGAGCAGCAAGCTCGCCAGCGAGAATAGCGGCGTTGCGTGCTCTAAAGTCAGCACTTCCCATCTGCTTGAGTTGAGGTGTAATCACAACATCTGCCTTTGCTAGCTCATATTGATTGATACTGTGCTGCATGATGCTGATGGTCTGTTGCAATAAACCAAGGGTGCCTGTGGCGTTAAATGCGCTCGCATCGGAAGAGATATTGACGGCAATTACAAAAGTGGCGCCCATCTCATGTGCATAACGAACTGGCACGGGAGCGACCAATCCGCCGTCGACGTATTCACGTCCTTGAATCAGTGCGGGCTGAAAGACCCCGGGCACAGCGCAGGATGCGCGCACTGCCAAACCGGTATCACCTCGACGAAAGAGAACACCGTTGCCAGTTTGTAATTCCGTAGCAACAATTCCGAGGGGCATGGTCATTTGTTCGATGGTTTTATTCTGGACCTCGCGATTCACCATGCTTTGCAATGCATCACCTTTGATTAATCCACCAAAGCGGCCAGCAAAGGGGTAGGCCCAGTCCGCAAGAGCCGCCTCATCCAAATTGAGCCCAATCCGATTGAGTTCGAGACCGCTATAACCAGAGGCATACAAAGCGGCAATCACACTGCCAGCGCTTGCTCCCACCACCAGATTAGGACGAATCCCTTGGGCCTCAAGGGCCTTGATCACTCCAATATGCGCAAAGCCCCGGGCAGCGCCGGAGCCAAGAACCAGTGCAATGACCGGGGGTTTGGGACTCTCACGAAACAAGCCGCAGGCAGGTAGGGTGGCAATTCCAGCAAGACCTAAGCCTTGCAAAAACACGCGACGATTTGGAGAAAATAAGGACATTTGGCTATTGTATTGACCCTACCCTATAATGGAGTAATAGGTGTAGATTGCTTCGCAAGCGACTTGACCTCCTTGGATGGCTGGCCTTTTCCCATAATAAGAATTGCTGTGAGTGATGCCGGCGCAGTCCATAAACACCCCAACCTTTTTTGACGATTGTGAATAAGCCTCTAAACAGCCTAGCTGTTTGATACAACATATGGATAACGATCACTACAAGCGGGTCATAGAGACCGCCTTAATTTGCGCCCAAGAACCATTAACGGTGAATGAGCTAAGCCGACTCTTTGTGGATCCGCCTTTGGCTAATGCAGACCTGCAAACTATTTTGTTGGAGATTCAGAAAGAGTGGCAAGACAAAGGAATGGAGCTTGTCAGTATTGCAACCGGCTGGCGTTTCCAAAGCCGTCTTCAAATGCGCGAGTATTTGGATCGTCTCACCCCAGAAAAGCCGCCTAAGTATTCACGGGCAGTGCTTGAGACCTTAGCGATCATCGCCTATCGTCAGCCTGTGACGCGTGGAGAGATTGAAGAAGTGCGGGGCGTGGTTGTGAGTAGCAATGTGATGCGTCAGTTGGAGGATCGTGGCTGGGTGGAAGTGGTTGGTCACAAGGAGACGATTGGTCGACCCGGTCTTTATGCCACCACCAAACAATTTTTAGACGATTTGGGTCTAAAAGATTTGCAAAGCTTACCAATGCTCGAGGATGGCTCCATATCCGCAGAAGCATTAGGACAAGCCGTGATTGAGTTTGATGCCGATGCCACGGTGGAGACCGTCATTCCGATTGAGTCGTCCAATGAGAGTTCAGAGAATGACAAGTCCTGAAAACGATTCTTCCCAAGTTGGCATGAGCTCAGATACTGCCGATGGTTCCACCTCGCGCGATGAGGGCGGTGAGCAACGCAAAGACCGAGGCCCGAGGCGGTTTAATAAATTCAATAACAAATCCCGTCCAGGCAAGTTCAATAAAAATAAGCGTCATTCAGGAGGATCCTCGAATGAAAATCCAAAGGCACCTGCAGCAGCCTCTCCTGAGCTAATCGCCGAGACCGAGGCCTTATTTGCAGCTGTGGTCTCCGGTGAGTTTGATGCTGCTCTCGAAGCCCCTGAGCCTGTAGAGCCCGTTCGTGATGATCCGAGAGAGATATCGCATGAGGCTGGTGTTGAGCGGCGCGCCGGTAAGACGGGTGAGGAGGAATCTGAGGAGCCCGAGTCCTTAAGTGATCTTGAGCGTTTGCAATTTGCGAGCGTTGATGAGTTACCCCTGAGTTTGCGTGATGAAGTCTGGTCTGATCTCGATGGCTTGGACGACGATGCGGATGATGAAGATACGGTTAAGCTTCACAAGGTCTTGGCTGATGCAGGCATGGGATCGCGTCGCGAGATGGAAGATCTGATTATTCAAGGTCGTGTTTCAGTGAATAGCATGCCAGCCCACATTGGGCAGCGCGTTGGCCCGAGCGATATTGTTCGCATCAATGGTAAGGTCGTGCATCGAAAGATCCCGACGAAGCCTCCTCGTGTGATTCTCTATCACAAACCCGCTGGAGAAATTGTGAGTCAGGCTGACCCCGAAGGACGCCCCAGCGTGTTTGATCGCTTACCAAAACCTCGCCAAGGCCGCTGGATTGCTGTAGGCCGTTTGGATTTCAACACCGAGGGACTATTGCTCTTTACCACCTCAGGAGAACTCGCCAATCGCTTAATGCATCCGCGCTATGGAGTTGAGCGTGAATACGCGGTGCGTATTTTGGGTGAGTTATCGGCTGAGTCTGCCGAACAATTAAAAACGGGCATTACCCTTGATGATGGACAGGCGCGTTTCTTGCGCTTGAGTCAAGGCGGTGGTGATGGCGCCAATCGTTGGTACTCGGTTGCATTGACCGAAGGACGTAATCGTGAAGTGCGTCGCATGTTTGAGGCAACCGGCCATGTGGTGTCGCGTCTGATTCGAACCCGTTACGGCATTTTTATGCTGCCACCGCGTTTGCGTCGCGGAAAGTGGGAAGAAGTGCCGATGGAGAGCGTGGCGCAACTGATGCGCATGGCTGGTCTGAAGTTGCCACAGAATATGGCTAAAGAAAAAGGCCAGCCTCAGGGTCGATCGTCCCGCATGGACCCAGCGAGCGATCCAAACTTTCAGCCTGATCCGATGCAAACTTCGGTGTCGTATTGGGGATCCAAGGAGGCACTCACGCTTGCCACTCATCATGGACATGGGGTATCGCATTTACCTGGTCAGGGTCGAGGTGCAAATGGTGGCGGAGGTCGCGGCGGCTTTGGACAAAAACCATCGCACTCCAAAGGGGGCAAATCGGGCTCACCCCGCTCGAAGGGTCAAAAGGTTCATCACGCCAGCGGCTTTAGTACCCCATCGGGTAATGCTGCTGGGGGTCAGCGGCGGCCCAATAAGGGTAAGCCGTTTAAGGGCCCTCGCAAGCCCCGCAATCCGGGTGAAAGTTTCTGATTTCTCAGTGATTTTTCTGATTCAGGTATAATTCATACATACACCGGCTGATGTTGACATCAACGTAAGCTGGCCTGTTCTGGTATTGAGGAATATGGGCTTGTAAGCCCATTTTTTTTTGCCAAATGCGTTGTAAAGGCAGTTTTATAACAGCGGTTGATTTGTGGGGAAGATGTGAAAGAACAGCAGATTATTTCTGCCGAGGTACGCAATTTAGGCTACTCGCTCGTTGATATCGAGCGGGAAGGTCGTGGTTTATTGCGGGTCACGATTGAGAACCCCGATTATGAGCGCATGATTACTGTTGAGGATTGTGAGAAGGTGAGTCATCAGTTGACCTACACCTTTGCTGTTGAGAACGTGCCGTACGAGCGACTCGAGGTCTCGTCACCTGGCCTGGATCGACCAATTAAGACCGGTGATGATTTTGTTCGGTTCGCAGGTTTAGAGATTGAGCTGAAGTTGCGAATTGCAGTAGGTAATCGAAAGAATTTTAAAGGGGTGTTGCAAGGCCTGACATCTGGGTCTATCAACACACCGGATGCAAAGTTTAGTTTGTTATTTGAGGCGAGTGATGGATCTCCGGCCGAACTGGAATTTAGTTTGTCTGAAGTAGAAAAAGCTCGTTTGGTCCCTGTTATTGATTTCAAAGGAAGAAAATCATGAGTCGTGAAGTTCTCATGTTGGCAGAAGCCCTGGCCCGTGAAAAAAATGTTGATCGTGAGATCGTGTTTGAAGCGCTTGAGTTAGCACTTGCCTCGGCAACGAAGAAACGGTATACCGAGGATGTTGATATTCGGGTTTCGATTGATCGCAACAGCGGTGAGTATGAGACCTTTCGCCGCTGGTTGGTGGTTCCCGATGAAGCTGGTCTTCAAGAGCCCGATAAGGAAATTTTGCAATTTGAGGCCAAAGAGCAGATCTCCGATATTGAGACGGGCGATTACATTGAAGAGCAAATCGAATCCTTAGCCTTTGGTCGGATTGGCGCCCAAGCAGCTAAGCAAGTGATCTTGCAACGCATTCGCGATGCCGAGCGCGAGCAGATTTTGAATGACTATCTGGAGCGCGGTGAAAAAATTATGACCGGCACGGTCAAGCGGGCTGACAAAAATGGCCTGATCGTGGAATCGGGTCGTGTCGAGGCATTGTTGCGTCGCGATCAAATGATCCCCAAAGAGAACTTACGTTCTGGCGATCGCGTGCGCGCCTATATTCTGAAAGTGGATCGTGAGGCGCGTGGCCCCCAAATTGAACTTTCGAGAACATGCCCTGACTTCTTAATTAAGTTGTTTGAGAACGAAGTGCCTGAGATTGAGCAGCGTTTGCTAGAAATTAAGGGCGCTGCTCGTGATCCCGGAATCCGAGCCAAGATTGCTGTGGTCACCCATGACAAGCGCATTGATCCCATTGGTACCTGCGTTGGTGTGCGCGGTACGCGTGTGACTGCAGTTCGTAACGAAGTCGCGGGTGAAGCCGTTGATATCGTTCTATGGTCTGAGGATCCAGCCCAATTTGTGATTGGTGCATTAGCGCCTGCACAGGTGTCATCGATCGTGGTTGATGAAGAGCGTCATGCCATGGATGTGGTGGTTGATGAAGAAAACTTGGCAATCGCAATTGGTCGCAGTGGTCAGAACGTACGTTTAGCTAGCGAGTTAACTGGTTGGCAAATTAACATCATGACCCCAGAAGAGTCTGCCGAGAAGTCTGAAAAAGAATCCGTGGCGGTGCGCCAACTCTTTATGGACAAACTCGATGTGGACCAAGAGGTTGCTGATATTTTGATCGAAGAAGGCTTTAATTCTCTTGAGGAAGTTGCCTACGTGCCGCTTTCTGAGATGCTTGAGATTGACGCATTTGATGAGGATACCGTTAATGAGTTACGGACTCGTGCGCGTGATTCCTTGCTAACCATGGAGTTGGCAAAAGAAGAACGTCTTGAGGAGGTCTCTCAAGATTTGCGATCGCTTGAAGGCCTATCCACTGAATACATTGCAACCTTAGCTGAGAATCAAGTGCATACACGCGATGACCTGGCTGGATTGGCTGTAGATGAGCTCGTTGAGATGACGGGTATGGATGAAACAGCAGCCAAAACGCTCATTATGAAGGCGCGCGAACATTGGTTTAATGCATGAGGGGAAGCGCATGGCGACAACAACTGTAAAAGCATTAGCCGAGGAGCTGAAACGCAGCCCTGCTGATTTATTGGAACAACTCAAGGCTGCCGGAATCGACAAAGAGTCCGAGGCTGACAAGATTACCGATAAAGACAAGACTGCGTTACTGGCCTACCTTCAAAAAGCACACGGCAGTGCTGAGACCGGTGTTCGTAAAAAGATCACCCTTACTAAGCGTGAGACCAGTGAAATCCGTCAAGCAGATTCGGCGGGGCGAACCCGTACCGTACAAGTTGAGGTACGTAAAAAGCGTGTCTTAGTAAAACGCGATGATCCTGGTAAGGCTGATGAGCCGACTGAGGTAAAGCCAGCTGCAGCAGTTGAGACCAAACCCATTCTATCGGACGAGGAGTTAGAAAAGCGTGCTGCAGAAGCTGCTCGGCAAGCTGAACTCTTAGCGCGACAAGAAGCCGAAATGAAAGCGGCGAGTGAGGCAAAGCAAAAGAAGATAGAAGCTGAGCAAAAGCCGAGCAAGGTGGAGGCCGAGCAAGAGGCTGCTAGCAAAGAGCAGGCCAAAAAGGAGCTCGCTGAACTGCAATCACGCCGCGCGGCAGCGGAAGCCGAGGTATCAGCGATTCGGGACATGATGAGTGCCCCGGCGCGTGTGCTCAAAGCACCAAGTGAGATCGCTAGCGAGGAAGCTAAAAAAGGTACTCTGCATAAACCAGTTAAAGCAGATGGTGGCGATGATAAGAAAAAGCCCGCTAAGGTTGGCGGCAAACTGATTAAGTCTTCCGAGACTTCTTCCACCTGGCAAGAAGAGGGCGCGAAGCGCAAAGTTGGTTTAAAAACACGTGGTGACCTTACGGGTGGCTTAGGCGGCGGATGGCGAACCGGCGGAGGTCGCAAGAAACAACAGCATCAAGACGATAACCCAGCGAGTAATTTCCAAGTGCCCACGGAGCCGATTGTGCGTGATGTGCACATTCCTGAGACCATTACCGTTGCTGATCTAGCCCACAAAATGTCAGTCAAGGGTGCTGAGGTCATCAAGTTACTCATGGGTATGGGTCAGATGGTGACCATTAACCAAGTGCTGGATCAAGACACGGCGATGATCATCGTCGAAGAGATGGGCCACAAAGCCCATGCGGCTAAATTGGATGACCCCGAAATTGATCTTGGAGAGTCGGCTGAAGATGCACCATTGATGCCAAGACCTCCGGTTGTCACGGTGATGGGTCACGTCGATCATGGCAAAACATCGCTCTTGGATAAGATCCGAGTTGCGAAAGTAGCAGCAGGTGAGGCGGGGGGTATTACACAGCATATCGGCGCTTATCACGTCGAGACCCCACGTGGTGTTATCACGTTCTTAGATACCCCTGGCCACGAAGCCTTTACAGCCATGCGCGCACGCGGTGCAAAGGCAACGGATATCGTGATCTTGGTGGTAGCTGCCGATGATGGCGTAATGCCGCAAACGCGTGAAGCGATTCATCATGCAAAGGCAGCGAATGTTCCCCTAGTAGTGGCGATCAATAAGATTGATAAGCCCGAAGCCAACCCTGATCGCGTTAAAACCGAACTGGTGAGTGAAGAGGTGGTGCCTGAAGAGTATGGTGGTGACTCACCATTTATCGGAGTGTCGGCAAAAACTGGTGAAGGCATCGATACCCTGCTTGAGAACGTATTGTTGCAAGCTGAGGTATTGGAGCTCAAGGCCCCTAAAGAAGCGCCTGCTCAGGGTATCGTGATTGAGGCTCGCCTCGATAAAGGTCGCGGTCCGGTCGCTACTGTGTTGGTTCAATCTGGCACATTAAAGCGCGGCGATATGTTGTTGGCTGGCCAGTCTTATGGTCGCATCCGTGCGATGTTGGATGAAAACGGTAAATCAACCAATGAAGCAGGGCCATCAATTCCGGTTGAGATTCAAGGTTTATCGGAAGTACCCGATGCTGGAGAGTCGTTCCAGGTAGTCGCTGATGAGCGTAAGGCCCGTGAGATTGCACTGTTCCGTCAAGGCAAGTTCCGAGACGTCAAGTTGGCCAAGCAACAGGCGGTCAAGTTGGAAAACATGATGGAGACCATGGGCGAGGGTGCCGTCGAAGCCAAGATTCTGCCGATCATTATTAAGGCTGATGTGCAAGGTTCGCAAGAGGCGCTCTCACAGTCATTGCAAAAGCTTTCTACCGATGAGGTGAAGGTGCAGATTGTGCACGCTGCCGTTGGTGGTATTACTGAAACCGATGTCAATCTCGCGATTGCCTCGAAGGGGGTGATTATTGGCTTTAATGCGAGGGCCGATGCGGTAGCGCGTAAGCTTGCCGAGAGTAATGGCGTGGATATTCGTTATCACAACATTATTTATGACGCCGTCGATGAAGTGAAGGCAGCCCTAAGTGGCATGTTGACACCGGATAAGAAGGAAGAAATTACCGGCTTAGTTGAGATCCGTCAGGTCTTCCTGGTTTCCAAGGTTGGTGCGATTGCAGGTTGTATGGTGCTCGATGGAATCGTGCGTCGTAACTCGCGGGTGCGCTTATTGCGCGACAACGTCGTGGTGTGGACTGGTGAACTCGACTCCCTAAAGCGCTTCAAAGATGATGTGAAAGAAGTGAAAGGTGGCTTTGAGTGCGGTCTTTCCTTGAAAAATAACAATGACATCCAAGAGGGTGATCAACTTGAGATTTTTGAAGTGACTGAAGTAGCTCGAACCCTTTAATCATCATGCATAAAACAAGCCCTCATCGCCATCAGCGTCTCGCGGATCAAATTCAGCGTGATCTTGCAGAGTTGATTCCCAGGGAATTGCGTGATCCTTTGAATGGTTTAATTACCATTCAAGCGGTCGAGCTTTCACCCGATCTCGCGCATGCGAAGGTGTATTTCACGGTTTTAGGTGGTGATCCACAGTATGCGCTGGGATCCCTTCAAGAGAAAGCCGGATATTTGCATTCCCTCCTCTTTAAGCGGATGCATACTCATACCGTACCCACTTTGCATTTTGTGTTTGATACCTCGATAGAGCGGGGCGCAGAGATGTCGCGATTAATTGATCAGGCCTTAGGCTCAAAGCCTAATTAATTGTGATGGTGCAACGAATTGATGGGGTAGTCTTGCTCGACAAACCCAATGGTATGAGTTCGCAAGGCGCAGTCACTGCGGTCAAGCGCTATTTTCAGGCAGAAAAGGCTGGCCATACAGGTACCTTAGACCCAATGGCGACTGGCTTATTGCCTGTTTGTTTGGGTGAGGCGACCAAGTATTCGCAAGATCTTTTGGATGCCGATAAGACTTATATTGCAACCCTGCGCTTTGGGATCGAAACCGATACGGGTGATGCCGAAGGACAAATAGTGACCGAGCGATCGACTGCGGAAGTAGTGGATGATTTGATGGCCAAAACACTCTTGGAAGCAATCTTGCCGACATTCATGGGTGAGATTGAGCAGATTCCACCGATGTATTCCGCATTAAAACGCGATGGCAAACCCCTCTATGAATACGCGCGCTCAGGGGTGGAGATTGAGCGTGAGCCCCGAAGAATTACCATTTACTCGATTCGTCTAGTGGCTATTCATTGGCCGCATGTCGAGATTGAAGTTCATTGCAGTAAGGGAACGTATATCCGAGTCTTAGCACAAGACATTGGCAATTCATTAGGCTGTGGTGCGCATTTGAGTGTATTACGACGCACCAAGGTAGGTCATCTCAGTTTGGAGCAGAGCTGCACCTTGGAGACCCTTGAAAATACCCCCAAGGTATTACTCCCAGTGGATGCCTTGTTGCAAACTCTGCCCGAGTTGACGGTGGATGACCAACAGGCCAAACGTCTAGAAATGGGTCAGCGCGTGCCATGCGCACTCAATCGCGCCAGCCAGTGGGCTAATTCTTTATTTCGGATTTATCGCAGCCAAGCCTTGCCGCAAAACTTTATTGGTACGGCAGATTGGCGCAGTGGGGTGTTACACCCCCGACGATTTATCGCTCAACGACTTTTGAACCAAAACTAATTGATCTTTTTGTAAAGCAACTCATGACCAAACGCGCACTTCGTAATATCGCTATCATCGCCCACGTTGACCACGGCAAAACCACTCTGGTTGATCAACTCTTACGCCAATCTGGAACCTTTCGTTCGAATGAAAAGATCTCCGAACGAATCATGGATTCCAATGATCTTGAGAAAGAGCGTGGCATTACCATCTTGGCTAAAAACTGCGCTGTGGAATATGAGGGTACACACATCAATATTGTGGACACTCCAGGACACGCAGACTTTGGTGGTGAGGTTGAACGCGTTCTCTCGATGGTGGATGGGGTATTGCTACTGGTCGATGCGGTTGAAGGTCCGATGCCCCAAACCCGTTTTGTGACCAAGAAAGCCCTTGCCTTGGGTTTAAAGCCCATCGTTGTGATCAACAAGGTGGATCGTCCAGGAGCCCGCTGTGATTATGTGATTAATGCGACCTTTGAGCTCTTTGATAAATTGGGCGCAACCGAAGAGCAGTTAGACTTCCCAGTCATTTATGCCTCTGGTTTAAATGGCTATGCCGGTACGGATGAGAATGTGCGCTCTGGTGATATGCGCCCACTGTTTAATGCAGTTCTAACGAATGTTCCAGTGCGCGATGATGAAATCGATGCCCCATTGCAGTTGCAGATCTCATCGATTGATTACAGCAACTATGTAGGCAAAATTGGTGTAGGTCGGATTCGGCGCGGCAAAATTAAACCCGGTACGGATGTGGTCTGCATCAATGGACCGGATGGCACACCCTTCAAGGGCCGCATTAATCAAGTGCTGAAGTTCAAAGGGCTTGAGCGCGAAGTAGTCGATGAAGCCATTGCAGGCGATATTGTCTTGGTCAATGGCATTGAAGATTTGGCAATTGGTACCACGATCTGTGCGCCTGATCAGGTTGATGCCTTACCGATGCTCAAGATCGATGAGCCAACCCTCACCATGAACTTCATGGTGAACACCAGCCCTCTCGCTGGCCGGGAAGGGAAGTTTGTGACCAGTCGGCAAATTCGGGAGCGCTTGGATCGCGAGCTCAAATCCAATATGGCATTGCGAGTGCGCGATACCGATGACGACACCGTATTTGAAGTATCGGGTCGAGGCGAACTCCATCTCACTATTTTGGTTGAGAACATGCGACGCGAGGGTTATGAGTTAGCGGTGTCACGACCCCGTGTAGTGTTTCATGAAGAGAATGGTGTGAAGTTAGAGCCTTATGAGAACCTCACGGTGGATGTGGAAGATTCCACGCAGGGTGGGGTGATGGAGGAGTTGGGTAAACGTAAAGCCGAGCTCCTCGATATGGTGAGCGACGGTAAAGGACGCACTCGTCTTGAGTATCGGGTTCCAGCGCGAGGCTTGATTGGATTTCAGGGGGAGTTTATGACCCTGACCCGTGGTAACGGACTCATGAGTCATAACTTTGATTCGTATGGCCCCGTCAAAGATGGAATTTTGGGAGAACGCCACAATGGTGTATTGATTAGCCAGGATGATGGCGATGCGGTTGCCTATGCACTCTGGAAGTTACAAGACCGTGGCCGTATGTTTGTCTCGCCAGGCGATCCCCTCTATGAGGGCATGATTATTGGGATTCATAGTCGTGATAACGATCTAGTGGTGAATCCGATTAAAGGTAAGCAACTTACTAACGTGCGTGCCTCAGGAACCGATGAGGCAGTGCGCCTCGTACCGCCCGTGCAACTCACCTTGGAATACGCCGTGGAATTTATTGCCGATGATGAGTTGGTTGAGGTGACCCCCAAGAGCATCCGCTTGCGCAAGCGCTTTCTGAAAGAGCATGAGCGTAAGAAGGCCTCACGCGAGGAAGTGTAAGCTTTTCATTCCCCTCAGGAAAAATGTAGTAACATTGCTACATTTACTGCATTGTGGGGGATAAAATGCCCAAAACCTTATCAAGCCGAGAGTTTAATCAAGACAGCAGCGGTGCTAAAAAAGCCTGTCAATCGGGTCCGGTATTTATTACGGATCGAGGCAAGCCCTCACACGTTTTGATGAGTTATGAAGACTACCAACGCGTGATTGGTCAACAAAAAACCATCCTTGATCTTGTGGGTATGCCTGGATTAGCCGAGATAGAGTTCGAGCCTGCGAAAATAAAGCGCTTTACGAAGCCAAGCGATCTTACCTAATGTATCTTCTCGACACCAATGTCATCTCTGAGCTGAGAAAAGCAGGCACTTCCAAGATTAATCCACAGGTTCATGCTTGGGCACTATCGATTGCCCCATCTCGGATGTTTCTGTCTGTGATTAGCATTCTAGAAATTGAACAAGGCATTTTGTCGGTTGCGCGTCGAGATAAAAAGCAGAGCCAGTTATTAAAAAAATGGCTGATGCAAATGATTCTCCCGGTATTTGCTGATCGGATTATTCCAATTGATGTTCCAATTGCACTGCGCTGCGCCGATCTCCATGTTCCCAATCCATCTTCGGAGCGGGATGCCATGATTGCAGCGACCGCGATTGAGCATCGCCTGACACTGGTTACGCGCAATACCAGCGATTTTGATCCAGCTAAGTTGAAGTTAATCAATCCTTGGGACTAATTGCATGAGTACCAAGCGCTTAGCCGTTGCTCCCATGATGGAGTGGACCGATCGTCATTGTCGGTCATTTCATCGAATGCTAACTAAGCGCGCTGTGCTCTACACCGAGATGGTAACCACAGGGGCGCTTTTACACGGTGCCCAGGCACGGCATTTGGATTTCAGTCAGGAAGAGCACCCGGTAGTTTTGCAACTCGGCGGTAGTGATCCTGCTGAGCTCGCTCAGTGTGCAGCACTTGCCCAACAATGGGGCTATGACGAAATCGATCTTAATTGTGGCTGCCCCTCAGAGCGGGTTCAAAAAGGGGCATTTGGGGCATGTCTGATGGCCGAACCCGAGCTCGTAGCTCAGTGTGTGAGCGCGATGCGAGCTGCCTGCGATTTACCGATTTCGGTTAAGCATCGTTTGGGGCTTGATCAAATGGATGCAGCCCAATCGTCGCGTGACTACCAATTTGTATTGGATTTTGTACTGGGAGTCGCTGCTGCAGGTGCCTCTCAGGTCACGATTCATGCGCGCAATGCAGTCTTAAAAGGCCTATCGCCTAAAGAAAATCGTAGCAAGCCCCCATTGCGCTATGAGGTTGCTAAGCAAATCCGTCGCGATGCACAAAAGTACTATCCAAATCTAAACGTATTACTCAATGGTGGCTTAGAGTCCAATCACGATATTGCGCAGCATTGGAATGATTTTGATGGTTTTATGATTGGTCGTGCTGCCTATCATTTTCCGGCGATGCTATTAGGCTGGGATGATCTCATTGAAAGTAATGGCGATGCAGTGGGTTATCTCTTTAGTGAGGCGGACTGGCATCGAGTGCAAATTGGCTTGATTGCTTACAGTCAAGTATGGCTGGCTCTTTGCAATGCACATCGTAAAGACTTCTACTTAGGATCGATTACTCGCCACATCATGGGCTTAGCTCACGGTCGTGCAGGATCGCGCCGTTGGCGTCAACGCCTATCCGATCATCACGCCTTGGCAAAGGTTAAAACACCAGATGCCATCGAAACCTTCTTTTTGGAGGCTAGTATGGAGCTGGGGGATTGGGCGCTATTTGAGCCCCCATCAATCGGTTCGGGGGCATAGTCGTTATAATGCGTTTGTAGCAATGGTGGACGTAGCTCAGTTGGTAGAGTCCCAGATTGTGATTCTGGTTGTCGCGGGTTCGAGTCCCGTCGTTCACCCCATTCGCTACTGACTTGGTCTCACATCAATCACTTCAATAATCGCCGTATTGCGATCCGCCTCCCCGATGATGAGTTCGCTGCGGTCCTGAACGATTGGGATCACAATTTCTTCACAAATTGGTTTAGAACTAAACACGTTAAAGAAGCTGCAATCCTTTTTGGTTGCTGCAGATGTGGCATGTTCAAGGGGTGAGCGTCCCGTGGTTACAGTTGAGGTAACGCTAACTGCGGTCATGGGGCTCGCTGCGGCGGCAGATCCAGCAGCAGTACCGACACTACTGGCAGCTGCCATCAGAGGGGCTGCGCAGCCTTGTAAACCGGCAAGGCCAATCAAGGTAATAAAAAAACAGAGTAGGGTGTGCGCCCCTTGGGCGCTGCTTGCTTGCTTAATTGGATTAGTTTGCGCGACACGCAAGGTTATAGACTCCTGCCGGCCAATCACCACTCACAATCGCCTCAAAACTGCTATCGGGGGTCTTGATTTCATCAACCACCTTACCTTCACCACGCTTACCCGACATAAATTTGACCTCTAAGGGGCGATATTGAACTTGCCCGCAGTGGTATTCATTTAGGCCAATAATGGAGTTCACGGGTAATTTGGTTTTTGGTTCAACCCCAGGCTTCTTTAGATCGAGCATCGATAGTACGCGTACCTTATCCCCAGATTTCTTGATACTGGATTTATCAATCAAAATCGTGATGAACTCATTGCTTCCCAGCTCGTCCCAGGCAGCTAAAGCAAAACTGGAGGAAAGAGCAAAGAACGAAGCACTGAGAAGTTGAAGAATGGTTTTCATAATGATCCCGTGTAATTTCTAGGGATTGTAATGGGTCGATGCCACAAGTCAAAACGACTTGGCCTTGAGGATTAATTCACGCTGGACCTGTTTGGGCTTCATTGCCAATGGGATGACCTGATTATTTGCCCATGCATCGCTTAGATTGCGATAGCGTTGACTTTGAATCCAGCCGGACTGACCCGTCGGAAACATGAAGACCGATTGTTCCGGATCATTCAGGTCATAGATTGCTCGCAGACTGGGTGCATGATTGGCCTGAAAAGGTGCTTTGGGATGATTAAGTGCTGGCCGTCCAACATTGACCGTAAAGGCATCCCCCGGAAATGGAACGCTGACACTAAAGAGTCCCGATAAGAAGGGAATGTTTTTGAATGGGCGATGCTCGGAAACGGCGTGATGCGCTTTACCCCAGTGCCAATCATTTGTAGATTTACCATAACGTTGACTCAATTCATTTAAGGCGCGCTGCAAAGCAAGATTGGCGGCATCCTGGCAATTTTCTCGCTCTGCGCTAGTGTGCACATCGCACCATGGACTATCGGGATTACTGATTTGATTGATGACCGCTCCCCGAAAATGGCGCCGGCCATATTCCTCGGTAAACGAATCCCCTAAACGAGAGAATAAGATTCGTGTTAATTGATCAACCCAGGAATTAAAAATCAAGGCAACTACTGAATCCGTACTCATGCTTCCATTAAAACCATCGATCGCTGACTGGATGCTAGGCTGCAGGGCATGACCCGAGCGAGCATTCTTAAATAAAGGTAGGAGCGGTTGAGCTCCTAAGGAAAGTACATCGCCCTGCATCGCTTGCATGGAAGCACGATCATGCTGGTCTTTTGCCCCAATCATGGCTGCGATGCGGTCGTATCGAAAGGGAAGGTCCCAATCGCCAGTCAGTGGATTGGGATTCGTCGCAGAAACAATTTCTTGATTGGCGCTTGCCAGCCACTCTGAGCCTAGATTCGAATAGCTGGGCAATTGCTCAAACGGCACATAGGATGTCCAATCGTATTGGCGCTCCCACCCTAGGGCCGGCGCAACTCCATATAGACCTTGGTGCAATTGCCGGCGTGGTGCAATGCCAGCAACTTGCAGCGCAATATTGCCTTGAATATCCGCTATGGCCACGGTTTGCATGGGGGCATAGTGATGACGTAAGGCGGCTTTTAATGAGTCAATTGAATCGGCGCGATTCATCAGAATGCCGCCCATCAGGGTTTGGTTCTCGATATCTAATGCAGTCCAGCGTAGGGCTAGGGCATAACGCTGCGTATCAATCACTTTTTTAGCTCGGGCATGGCTATCCGAGATGATGGGGCCATGGCGACTTTGCTTCACCACAAATCGTAGGGGTGGTTTATCTTTAATCTGAATAATTTCCTCGCGCGCCAAAAAAGAGATTGGACCGTCTGGGCCAATATATTGATTGGGATTACTCGAATCAATCTTTTCTAGATAAAGATCTTGCACGTCGGGGCCAGTATTGGTAAATCCCCAGGCAATTTTGTCAGTCCTTCCCAAAACAATCGCTGGGATACCTGGCAGGCTAGCGCCGATTACATTCAAGCCTGGAGCCTCTAGATGCGCAAAGTACCACGTCGATGGTGCACTTAATCCCAAATGCGGGTCGTTTGCGAGTAGAGGTTTACCAGAGACCGTTTTCTTACCGGTCAGCACCCAGTTGTTGGAGCCCAAGCCTTCTTGCTGATCACTGAGCCACCCCACAGTATCGGCATGCTTGAGTAAGTAAAGCTCGCTATCACGCGATGCTTGAACCTTGGATTGGGTGGGCTTAAAGACCTGATGCTCGCGATATAACTTGGCAAAATCCATGGTCGTGACTGGATTGCTGCCGGGATAGGGTGGCATTACCTGCCAAATCTCAGCCGTACTGAGATATTGCGAAAGCTCTAAACGAAATAATTCTTTTTGCCAGTTATCACCCAGATCCAATGCCATCATTAATGACCATGCAACGCTATCAGCAGCAGACCAATAACCGGGTTTGGATCCAGTCAAAAAATACTCAATTGGCAAAGCCCAGCCAAGCGATTGATTACCAGCATTCACCCCATCGGCATAGGCTTGAATCAATTGTTTAATTTCTGGTGGATAGCGTTCGAACTGTTTTTCGGCTGCCTGCTTAATTCCTAAGGTTCGGATAAAGCGATCGAGCGAGACCGTACGCTCACCCAAAATTTCAGACAGACGCCCTGAAGCCAAGCGTCGACTAATCTCCAGTTGCCAGGAGCGTTCGGTAGCGTGCACAAACCCTAGAGCATAAAACGCATCGCGTTGCGATTTTGCTTTGATGTGCGGGACATCGTTCTCATCAAACTGAATGTTTACCGCTTGAGCTAGACCGGCGCTAATAACGGTTCCAGAATAATTGGATTTGGCGCTCATCCAGTAGCCGATCACAAGCAAAGTAATCAATACGAGCAAAACTAGGAACGCAATTACAAAGTAGCGTAAGAAGCGCGATAGTTTCATCATCGATCTAGAGGATTTCATCAGGACTCAAGGCATCATAAAAAACCCCGCCGAAGCGGGGTTGAGATCTCAGATCATTACTTATATAGAACCCCGGGTAGCCATAAACCAATTTGTGGGAATGTATAGAGCAAGACAATAGCAATCACTTGGATTCCCATGAATGGCAACATGCCCATGAAGATTTGGTTCAAAGTTACGTGCGGAGGTGCAACACCTTTAAGATAGAACGCCGACATCGCAACTGGCGGCGAGAGGAAGGCGGTTTGTAAGTTCAGAGCAACCAATAAACCAAAGAACAATGGGTTGATACCAAAGTTATCGAGTAACGGTACAAAGATCGGCATGAAGATCACGATGATCTCAGTCCACTCCAGTGGCCAACCCAATAAGAAAATAATGATCTGAGACAGAATCAAAAACTCAATCGGGCTTAAGCCAAGCGAGAGCACCCATTTCTCAACTAAATCTTGGCCACCCAGTAGGGCAAAGGCTGCCGAGAAAATCGAGGATCCCACAAACAACCAACAGACCATGGCACCCGTTTTCGCCGTTAAGAACACGGACTCTTTGACCACTGTAATGTTCAATTGCTTATAGGCTGCGGCCAAAATAAAGCCGCCAATCGCCCCCACAGCTGCTGCCTCCGTGGGAGTTGCTAGTCCAAAAACAATTGAACCCAATACAAACAGAATGAGCACTGCGAGTGGGAAGAACGATCCCAACAGCATCTTGAAGATCTCAAGACGAACCCAGGTCAGGAGGGCGTAGTAGATCAACAGAATCACTCCAAGGATGCCGGTCAAGATCCAGAACCACAATGGCACATCAACTGGCTTGGGTGGCTCAGCTGCTTTTGCTGGCTCTTCACTGGCGCTTGCTTGGGCTACTGCAGGTTTGTCTTCTTCAGCGCCGGGTGGCAGTGAAAGACCGGTTCCAGAGGATTCTTTTTCAGCGCCAGGAGGTTCATTCAAGCCTGTCGAGCTCGATTCGCTTGAATAATCGGAACCGCTTCCCGAAAATCCCATGGGCATGAGATCCATCTCGATCACCTCAGCGGGTTTGGTCGCGATTTGATACATCGACCCAGTAAAACCAATAAACACGATTAAGGGTAAGAGAGCAATGATCACGGATTTGGCAATCTCTTTACCGCTGGCGTTGAGATTGCGTTTGCCTTTTAGAGCCATTAAAAGTGCCGGAATTACATTTTGGCTTAATTTTTCACCGAGCTCGGTATAGCTCATTGGTAATGGAACTTTTCGATCCTCTTCAGCCAATGGCGGCATTAGCTTGGGTTTGAGTTTTGCCAAAATAATCACATAGCCAATGTATAAGGTGGCCAACATGATTCCAGGAAAGAAAGCGCCCGCATACAGTTGTACGACTGATACTCCAGCCGTTGCGCCGTAAACGATCAACATCACGGAGGGGGGAATTAAAATTCCTAAACATCCGCCAGCCGTAATACAGCCAGCGGAAACTCGCGCATCGTATCCTGCTTTCAACATTTGGGGCAAAGCGAGTAGTCCCATTAGCGTGACTACAGCACCCACAATACCAGTCGCGGTAGCAAATATCGCACAAGTGAAAATGGTTGCGACCGCAAGTGAGCCGGGCACACGAACCAATGCAAGGTGCAATGAGCGGAATAATTTTTCAATTAAGTTAGCGCGCTCGACCAAATAACCCATGAATACAAACAGTGGAATCGAAATGAGTACATCATTGGTCATTACCCCATACGCACGCTGAACCATGAGCATTAAGGTGTTTTGAAGGGCTAACTCAGGATTTTGAAAGCTGTAAGCAAAGAATGTGAAGATCATGCCCATACCCATGAGGGTGAAGGCGGTGGGAAAGCCCAACATAATGGCAACCACCACTAAGGAAAGCATTAATAGGCCAATGTGACCGCTTTCAATATTGCCCCACGGCATGAGGATGAGGGTGGCTACCACCACCAGGGTCATGATGGAGAAACCAAATAATAGTTCTTTACGCATAGTGATTATTCCTTGTCTTTGCCAACCATGGCTTTGAGGGCATCAACGTCAACTTCCTCAACGTCTTGTTCTCGTGAGGGCCAATCGCCTTTTTGGATACACACCACACAGCGCAGAATTTCAACGATGCCTTGTAATAAAAGAAATACGCCCGCAATCGGAATAATCGTTTTGAAAGGGTAGATGGGAGGACCGTCTGCAGTAATGGATGAGTGTTCCAAAATTCTCCAAGAATCAGCAGCAAAACCATAGCCAGCATAAGCTAGCGCAATCACGCCTGGAATAAAAAACACCACATACAAAATTAGATCAAAGATTGCTTGGGTACGAGGCTTTAAGAAGCCGTACAGAATATCGCCGCGCACGTGCCCATTCTTTGCAAGGGTATACGCACCAGCCATCATAAACATCGTGCCATAGAGCATCATTTGCGCATCAAAGGCCCATGCATGAGGACTATTTAGGACATAGCGTGAAAACACCTCAAAACCAATTAGCCCAGTCAGGCCGATCACCAACCATGAGAAGAGGTGACCTACAAATGTTGAAACTTTGTCCACGGTCAGAAATAGGTTTTGCATAACAATATCCTTGAACTGATATAAGAAATGGGATGGTTAGTTTCTAACCATCCCATTGGATTACTACAACCGGTATTTTATCAAGAAAACCGGCTAACTTCAGGTTGCTTAAACCTTCTTCGCAGGTTGAGTGAAGTAGTGGTCATAAGCCATGCGGCGCTGAACGTTAGTGTCCAGATCCCATTTCACAGCACGCTTAGCAAACGCACGCTGTGAGTCAACAATCTTCTTGAAGATTGGATTCTCGGCTGACTTCTTGGCAACCACCTCGTCAAATACTTTGAGCTGGGCACGCAATACCGAGTCAGGGGTCTTGTAGAACTTAACACCTTGCTTGGCTTGCATCTCTTCATAAGCAGAAGAGTAGCGATCTACAGCCTTCCAGGACATATCAGCAGAAGACGCTTCTACTGCATAGTCAAGGATATTACGCAGCTTCGCAGGCATGGCGTTGTACTTGGTGCCGTTAAAGAGGATCTCAAACTGCTCAGCATTCTGGTGGTAGCTTTGCAACATGCAAACTTTCGATACATCTGGGAAGCCCAATTGACGATCTGAGGAGGCATTGTTGAACTCAGCTGCATCCAAAAGGCCGCGATCCATTGCTGGAACGATCTCGCCACCAGGAAGAGCGTTTACTGAAACGCCCATTGCAGTGAACATATCAATCGAGATACCAACAGTACGGAACTTTAAGCCCTTCATATCTTCGAACTTCGAGATGGGCTTTTTGAACCAACCGAGAGGTTGGGTTGGCATTGGGCCATAGACATAGGACTTCACGTTGGCGCCAACGGTTTTATAGAGTTCCTCGAGCAACTGTTGGCCACCGCCGTATTTGTGCCAAGAGAGAAGCATGTTTGCGTCCATACCAAAAGAAGGACCTGATCCCCAGAGCGCTAGGGCTGAGTTCTTACCGTAGTGATAAACCACCACACCGTGACCACCATCTAAAGTACCTTTTGAAACGGCGTCTAACAGACCAAAAGCAGGAACCACTGCACCAGCAGGAAGAACTTCAATCTTGAGTTCGCCACCGGTCATATCATTCACTTTCTTCGCGAAGTCAAGTGCGTACTCGTGGAAGATATCCTTTGCGGGCCAAGTGGATTGGAAGCGCAAACTTTGTGGCGCTGCCTGACCCTTAGAAATCATTGGGAAGCTAAGAGCAGCTGCTCCAGCGCTACCGACTGCTGCACCTTTCAAAAATTTACGACGTGGTGCTTGTTTTTTGGTTTCGGACATTCATATCTCCTAGTTAATAACGATTGAATACTGCGTACAAAGCAGAAGGAAATTGTAGGATTATTAGAAAGAATCATATATGGGGTAAACCCTTTGTTTGCATGGCTTTATGGTTATTTTTAAAGGCTGTACGGTGAGGGTCCGTTCTCTGCTCGTGATACGATTCGATATGCGATTCATTGTTGCGACGCATCACCATGCGTAAACTATTTATTACAATATTGGATTGCGTTTGCCCGAGTGGTGAAATCGGTAGACACAGCAGATTTAAAATCTGCCGCTCATAAAAAGGGCGTGCCGGTTCGATTCCGGCCTCGGGCACCAATCATGGATTTCGGACGCAGCGAAATCCGATGTAGACCACCACTGTGTTTTCAGGCTTGGTCGCTACATTCCCCTCCATTTGTTGTTCTGGTCCGTACCACCACGATGCCCCGCGGGTAATGCGCTCACTGTTAACTTTGGTTGACGTCCATTCCCATACATTGCCGCCCATATCCGAGAGGCCATTGACGCCTGGCTGAGTCGTCCCAGCCGCCACATGACCATCGCCTCGGAGCAAACTTCCAGCTGGAGCCAAGCCTTTGTAGTTCCCACAGGCTGAACTTAGGCAATGGGAACCTTTGGGGGTACTACCGTTTGGGTAGGGGTAGCGTTGCCCCCGCTGAAAACCTGCCGGCGGGGATTTGCGTTGCTCTACGAATGCCGCCTCAACCCATTCTTTATCCGTTGGTAAACGTTTGCCAAAGAATTCGCAGATTGCTTGGGCCTCAAAGGCATTGAGGTGGACGGCCGGTTCATTATCACCCGCTGCCACGCCATAAGGCGTACGCCAAGTCCAGCCGGGTTTTTTCACAAAGCCTAATTCATAGGAGGTGCCACCGCCGGTTTTCTCCGCTGCACTTTGAAAACCAGTCGCAGCGGCATAGCGTTTGACCTCGCCAATCGTCATCTCATGCTGATCCCAAAGAATGCCGTGCACCTCAAGACTCGGGATGGTTGATTTCGCAGGCTGAGCGAGCACATGAAAACCAAAAGTCAGGAATGAAAATATGCAAATTTTGCTAATTGTGAGAATATTCATATAAGTTTGTTAATCTCAATCATGATGAACAAGCATTTTTGCTGAATTCCAAATCTTTTGCACAACGGAATTTTTGAGCAACCAAGCCCATGAAAAAACACATCCTCTTTCTTCTCAGTGCGCTTTTTCTAGTTCAATCCGTTTGGGCTAATCCGGAGCCGACTAAAAATACGCGAGAAACTGCAAAAGCGGATGCACCAATAACTGCCGAGGTATTAGCAGTCTTTTTTACTCCTCCGACGGGAGCTGCGCGTGGATTAATTCGGTATTTAGATGGTGCCAAGAAAAGTATTCAGGTGATGACCTACAGCTTTACCTATTTGGAGATTGCAGACGCGCTTGCTAGAGCAGCCAAACGCGGTGTGGAAGTGCAGGTGATTCAGGATGGGCCAACAGCAGCCAATAACTTTGATGTGATCCCGGTATTGCTTAAGGGAGGCGTATCAGTACGAGGCAATAAAGCCCACCGCATTTTTCATCACAAGGTGATGATTATTGATGGCGAGATTGTCGTGACCGGGAGTTATAACTTCACCAATAGTGCTGAGAAAAGCAATGCTGAGAACATGATTGTTTTGCGATCGACACCATTAGCGCAGCAGTATTACAAAAACTTTATCTCGCATTGGGAGCGCAGTTATCCAATTACCACGCCGCCTGAGCGTAAGACAGTCAAACCCAATTAATCAGGCTCGGTCACAAACCCTAATTTTGTTAAGCCCGCCCGACGTGATGCGGCAAGCACCTGAGCAACCGCATCGTAGCGTACCGATTTATCAGCCCGTAAGTTGATCTCGGGTTGCGGGTCTTTCTTAGCGGCTTTATCCGCATACGCGGTAAAGGTTGCCAAGTCGATGGGTGTGCTGTTCCAAAAGATTTGGCCTTTGCCATCAATGGTCAACTGAACCGACTCAGGCTTTACTTCATTGCGCACACTATTGGCTTTAGGTAGTTCGACCTTCACCGCTTGTTGAACGACCGGTAGGGTGATCATAAAAATAATGAGTAAAACCAACATGACATCCACCATGGGCGTCATGTTGATCTCGGCCATCATGCCGTCTTCTTGTTGATCGTTTGAGGGATTACTAAAGGACATGATTAATCTTTCTGGGCAACGCGCGCGCCAGTGACAAAGTAGGCCAAGAGATCGTTGGCAAAGCGATTGAGGTCGGCAACTACTAAGCGATTGGTACGATTAATGGTGTTGTAGCCAAGCACTGCCGGAATCGCAACGGCGAGACCAAAGGCGGTCATGATGAGTGCCTCACCAATCGGACCGGCGACTTGATCAATCTGAGCACTTCCAGAGCTGCTAATTGCAATGAGGGCGTGATAGATTCCCCAAACTGTGCCGAACAAACCGATGAATGGTGCGGTCGCGCCGGTGGATGCTAAAAAAGTTAAGCCTTTTTGTAACTGTGCCGTTGAGGTATCAACCCCATTTTTTAAACTGCGCGCCATCCACTCAGAGTAATTAAGAGTTTGAAAAAGTTCACGATGACTAGCACTTTGGTTTTGATGATGCGCCGAAGCTTCGTTGCCAGTCTTTGCAACCATAAAGAAAGGATTGATCGCATGATTACTCAAGCTATTAAGTCCCTCATCAAAGGAGCGGGCTCGCCAAAAGGAATCTAATTCACCCTTGAGGCGTTTGATATTACGTAATCCCCACAGACGACTGATCAAAATGACCCAGGTCGCGATCGACATAAACAAGAGTAGAAGAGCCACAAAGTGCGTGACGAAGTCACCTTGGGTCCAAAGATGGTGAAGGCCAAACGCGTTGTTCATATTAGGGGCTCTTTAGGTTGAATTTAATTAATAGATTGGTTGAGATTTTAGTGGGACTGCCATTAATGGTGTAGGGTTTAAATCGATAGCGCTTCCCAATTTCCATCGCGGCTCGATCAAGCCTAGGATAAGAGCTCGACTGTAATAAACGGGCCTCTTCCACCTCACCAGACTCACTAATAATGAGCCTGACCACCACTTCACCTTGCTCGCCCGCCCGTTTGGAGAATGAAGGGTAATACGGATCAGCGTCGGGCTGATAGACCACCACCAATTTGCCAATATCCGTTTGGATGGGGGTGCCACTGACACCGCCGCCTGAAGTGGGGGGTGCAACATTGGCTGTTTGGGAGCTATCGGCAGCCTTAGTGGGCGGGGTCTCTGCTGCGGCCGCTGCCTTTGGTGCGGGCGCTGGGCTTGGTGCGGGAGACTCGGTCTTCTCAAGTTTTTTGGGTTGCGGTTTGGGAGTCGGTTTGGGCGCCTCAACTGGAACCTTAGGGGCTGGGGGTGCGGCTGTCTTAGCGGGCGCTTGCGGCGCCTCTGGAGCCAGAAGATTTGCCATGACGCGCTCGTCATTTTGATAATCCGGCGGCTTGGGACTTAAACCAAACTGAAAGGGAATGATTAGTGACAAGTGCGCCAGAATCACCAGAGCAATGATGATGCGCTCATCCCGTGAGAAGGGAAGGTGCCAATGTGCGGGACTTGCAGAGGCCATGCTCAAATCATCAATGATTGTTGGTCGACGCTACGGGGTGACAAAGAAGTTTGTAATAAACGCTCTGCCATTGCGAGTAATGTATCTGCATTTGCAGTGCTCAGCAACTTTAATGACACGACCCCTGTTTCTTTAGCCAGGCCATTTTGTTCAAGCTGCCGACTCAACTGACGAACGACGGCATCGCTGGTGTCTACGATGGTGATGGCTGCACCAATGAGTTCCCTAATTTGGTTTTTCAGAAAAGGGTAATGCGTACAACCCAGAACTAAAGTGTCTGCTTGCGCCTCAACAATACCTTGCAGATGCTTTTGTAATAGAGTGCGCATCGCTGGAGAGTCAATTTGTCCATCCTCGATGAGCGGCACCAGGCCGGCACCCGATTGCTTAATAAAGCGACAGTGACTGGGTAATGTTGCTAAGAGCGCATTGAACTTATCGCTATTAAGCGTTGCCTCCGTAGCAAGCACCCCTACAACGCCATTTTGGGATTGCATCGCTGCTGGTTTAATACCGGGCTCGACACCAATGATGGGTATTTGAAGCTCAGAGCGGATTTGCGCAATCGCTTCTGCCGTTGCGGTATTGCATGCCACCACAATGGCATCGCAACCTTGATCAACCAGGTAGCGACACATCTGCAAACTGCGCTTGGCAATCCATGAGGCGGATTTTTCTCCGTAGGGCGCGTTGGCAGAATCGGCTAAGTAAATGTAATGATGCCGGGGTAATTGCTTGAGTGCCTCATCCAAAATGGATAAACCACCAACCCCAGAGTCAAATACACCGATCGTTGCCAAGGTTGCTTACCAGTCAGTCTATTAAGCGACGCTCACTGGAATCTTGCCAATTTTCATTTGCCATTCTTTGGGACCCGTTTCGTGCATGGAGATCCCTTGAGAGTCAACTGCCACAGTCACTGGCATATCGACTACATCGAATTCGTAAATGGCCTCCATACCTAAATCTTGGAATGCAACCACCTTCGCATGGGCAATCGCTTTAGATACTAAATAGGCTGCGCCGCCCACCGCCATGAGATATGCAGAGCGATGTTTTTTGATGGACTCGATCGCTACAGGACCGCGTTCTGCTTTACCAATCATTGCGATTAAGCCGGTTTGTCCTAGCATCGTCTCGGTAAATTTATCCATTCGAGTGGCAGTCGTTGGACCTGCTGGGCCGACCGCTTCACCACGCACGGGATCAACAGGTCCCACGTAATAAATCACGCGATTCTTAAAACTCACGGGTAATGGCTCGCCTTTGGCCAGCATGTCGGCAATCCGTTTGTGAGCCGCATCACGACCGGTGAGGATCTTGCCATTCAGTAATAGGGTCTGACCCGGTTTCCAGCTGGCCACTTCCTCGGGCGTTAGCGCATTGACATCGATTCGTTTGGATTGCTTGGTATCTGGTTGCCAAGCAACCGCAGGCCAGTCCTTGAGCGATGGAATATCAAAATGAGCTGGACCGCTACCGTCGAGATGAAAATGAACATGCCGTGTCGCCGCACAGTTCGGAATCATTGCCACTGGTAAGGAGGCGGCGTGCGTGGGATAGTCCATGATCTTCACATCGAGAACCGTTGCTAGACCTCCAAGTCCTTGAGCGCCGATCCCTAATTGATTGACCTTTTCATAGATCTCAAGACGTAACTCATCAATGCGATTCTTGGGGCCGCGAGCAATGAGCTCTTGAATATCAATGGGTGCCATCAACGACTCTTTAGCAAGCAAGGCTGCTTTCTCAGGTGTTCCACCAATTCCGATTCCGAGAATGCCGGGAGGGCACCAGCCAGCACCCATGGTGGGAACAGTTTTCATCACCCAATCAACAATGGAGTCGGATGGGTTGAGCATCACCATCTTCGCTTTGTTCTCCGAGCCGCCACCTTTGGCTGCGCAGATCACCTCAAGATCATCACCTGGCACGATCTCATAATGAATCACCGCAGGCGTGTTATCACCCGAGTTTTTGCGCTTGCCTGCTGGATCTAAGAGCACCGAACCGCGCAATGGATTATCAGGATTCATGTAAGCGCGCCGCACACCCTCATTGACCATGTCAGCAACACTCATGGTGGCGCCACTCCAGTTGATATTCATACCCACCTTCAGGAAGACCACTGCAATCCCGGTGTCCTGACAAATTGGTCGCTTACCCTCGGCACACATTTTGCTATTGGTCAAAATTTGAGCAATCGCATCTTTTGCTGCTGGGCCTTGTTCAAGCTCGTATGCACGCCCCATGGCTTGAATGAAATCCCGAGGGTGGTAGTAGGAAATAAACTGGAAAGCGTCCGCAATGCTTTGAATCAGGTCGTCTTGGCGTATCGTAGGCATAGGAATATTTCAAAAAGTGGAATGAAATGAGCATTTTAAGGGTTTGCCATAGGGCAAATCAGGACTTAATTCACTTATCGTCATATGAAACGATAGACCGATTGTTTGTTGTGTTGCCACTATAAGTTTTTAGAGAGGGTGTTATTCGTATGGAACCATTAATGCAAGAAAACCGGATTTTTAATCCACCCGCTGATTTTGTAAAAAACGCCGCCATTTCAGGAATGGACGCTTACAAAAAGTTATGCGCAGAAGCAGAGAAAGATTACGAGGGATTTTGGGGGCGCTTAGCCAAAGAGAATCTCTATTGGAAGCAAGTGTTCACGACGGTGCTCGATGAGTCGAAGGCGCCTTTTTATAAATGGTTTGAAGATGGCACAACCAATGCCTCATACAACTGCCTTGATCGTAATTTGCAAAATGGCAATGCGAACAAAACTGCCATCATTTTTGAGTCGGATGATGGCAAAGTAACTAACGTCACCTATCAAGAGCTGCATGATCGCGTTTGTCAATTAGCAAATGCCTTGCGCAAACGCGGGATTAAAAAGGGCGATCGCGTCATCATTTATATGCCGATGTCAGTCGAGGGAGTGATTGCCATGCAAGCCTGCGCCCGCATTGGCGCCACACACTCCGTGGTATTCGGAGGCTTCTCTGCCAAATCCTTGCAAGAGCGCATCATCGATGCCGGTGCAGTTGCCGTGATTACCGCTGATGAGCAAATGCGTGGCGGTAAGGCCTTGCCTCTAAAAACCATTGTGGATGAAGCGCTATCACTCGGTGGTTGCGAGAACATTAAAAACGTCATTATTTACAAGCGCACGGGCGGCAACATTCCGTTTAAGGCCGGCCTTGATTCATGGATGCACGAAGTAACTGCAGGCGAAGCAAAAACCTGTGATCCAGAGTGGGTGAGCGCTGAGCATCCCTTATTTATTTTGTACACCTCGGGCTCAACCGGCAAGCCAAAGGGTGTGCAACACTCGACTGGCGGTTATCTGCTGTGGGCCATCCTCACAATGAAGTGGACCTTTGATATTAAGCCAAGCGATGTTTTTTGGTGCACGGCCGATATTGGTTGGGTTACTGGCCACTCCTACATTGCGTATGGCCCATTAGCTGTCGGTGGTACACAAATCGTGTTTGAAGGTGTACCAACCTTCCCGAATGCTGGCCGTTTTTGGGAGATGATCCAAAAACACAAAGCCACGATTTTCTATACGGCACCCACCGCAATTCGCTCTTTGATCAAAGCATCGAATACGGATCCAAGTGTGCACCCCAAAAATTACGATCTCAGCTCATTACGTCTTTTGGGATCGGTGGGTGAGCCGATTAATCCAGAGGCTTGGATGTGGTACTACGAGAACATCGGTGGCTCACGTTGCCCAATTGCTGATACATTCTGGCAAACCGAAACCGGTGGTCACATGATTAGCCCATTGCCTGGTGCGACCCCTATGGTTCCGGGTTCTTGCACCTTACCGTTGCCTGGCATTATGGCTGCGATTGTGGATGAAACGGGTAACGATATGCCTAATGGTCAGGGCGGTATCTTGGTAGTAAAGCGTCCTTGGCCATCCATGATTCGGACGATTTGGGGTGATCCCGATCGCTTTGTGAAAGCGTATTTCCCAGATGAGTTCGGTCGCAAACTCTACTTGGCAGGTGATGGTGCGATTCGGAACAAAGATACCGGCTACTTCACCATTACTGGCCGCATCGATGACGTTTTGAACGTATCAGGTCATCGTATGGGCACTATGGAGATTGAATCAACTCTCGTTGCCAATCCGCTAGTCGCCGAGGCTGCTGTTGTAGGGCGCCCTGATGATATGACCGGTGAAGCAATTTGCGCTTTCGTGGTTCTGAAGGGTAAGCGACCCGAAGGGGAGGAGGCCAAGAAGATTGCCACCGAGTTACGTAATTGGGTGGGTAAAGAGATTGGTCCGATTGCGAAACCAAAGGATGTGCGCTTTGGTGATAACTTGCCAAAGACCCGTTCTGGAAAGATTATGCGCAGACTTTTGCGTGTGATTGCCAAGGGCGAGGACATCACACAGGATACCTCCACGCTTGAGAATCCAGCGATCTTGGAGCAATTAAAGAAGTCGCTGTAAGCGTCACAAAAGCAATAGAAATCATCCGCCACTCCTCGAACCGTATAATGGACGGTTTCGGAGAGGTGGATGAGCGGTTTAAGTCGCACGCCTGGAAAGCGTGTGTAGGTTAATAGCCTACCGCGGGTTCGAATCCCGCCCTCTCCGCCAAATAGCAATGAATCGCTTTAAATTGCGATCTACTCTTTAGCTTTCAGATCATTCAGTTAAATTATCTGTATGCAGCCTCATGTGAACAAAAACCGGCTTGGTGAAGAGATCAAAAAAATGCTGATCCTGTTCATCTATTTTTCAATCTGGTTCTGCGCGCTTGCATTTCTAAGTTTCTCGGTTGAGCGCTTGCAAGGATTTCCCTATATCCATATTGGCTTGGCTTTAGTGAAAGCATTGTTGTGTGCCAAGTTCATGCTCATGGGTCAGATGCTGTATCCCATCGAGAGTAAGCGTGATAAGCCCCTCATTGGGCAGATCCTGTCACGTTCGTTGGTTTATCTCGGCGTGGTCATTTTGCTCAGTGCGCTTGAATCCGGTATGGAGGGTTGGGTTCATCACCGAGGATTTATTAGCTCTTTAGCCAATTTCGGAAACGGTGACCCCATCCATATACTGGCACTGAGTTTGATCTATTGGTTAATTGTGTTGCCTTACCTCACATTTATGAGCTTGCAATCGGTTATCGGGTCGCCGGAGATGAAAAAGATTTTTTGGGGCTAGTTGCAAATTGATGCGATTGCCCAGTAATCGATCCCTTCGTATTTCTCTAATCTTCGGTGCGGTACTGGCAATTTTGGCCAGTGCTTTTTGGATCATTGGTAGCGCCTGGGCGCCTACTTGGATCAAAAAGCAAATTGAGGAATATAGCCAGCAACTAGGTTATTCGGTTCAGATTCAATCCATTAGCGTCAAACCCTTTCAATTAACTGCTCGGGTGGAGGGCCTTCGCCTTCAACAGATTCAGGGGAAGCAATTATTCGCATTAGATGCTGGCCTGATTCGTTTGCACTGGAGCAAATTAATAACCGGCGAGTTGGGGATTCGTGACCTGCAACTCACAAATCCATCCGTCTTGGTGGAGCGCCCAGATGGCGATGGAGCGAAGTGGAACTGGATGCAATTGATTGAGACGATCAATGCCCAAAAATCTCCATCGACGCCCACCAAATCAAAAGCAATCAAAGTATCCGTTGATCAATTCGGAATTCAAGGGGCGCGTCTTCAGTTTCGCGATGGGCAAACCAAGTTTGCCGATGACCTAGGGCCGTTTTCTCTAAATCTTAAGCAGCTCAGTAATTATCGACCAGCGTCCGATGAGCCAGGTGTGGAGGGCTTGTATGAGCTCGATTTGGGCAAAGTTGATGTGCTGATTCCATCGCTCAATAAGATGGTGGTGTTTGACAGGGTTCAGGCATCCGGAGGAATTAGCAGTCCAGAGCCCGATCAGCTTGCAGCCAAGCTAAACCTCAAACTTGATGCGGGCGTATTGGATTTCCTTTTTCATCTAGAGCCTAAACAAAATTTAATTAAGATTGATGTGGCCATCGATAACCTGTCTGTGACCCCAATCGTTACTTTGTTGCCAGCTAACAATCCTTTGCAGACCAACTCGGGTGTCATGGCTGGCAAATTGGAATATCAAACTCGCCAAGGGATATGGTCAGCCGTGGGTGAGTTAAGTCTCAAGAATATTGAAATCACCGAAGGTAAGCCACGGCAGCCCTTTATGAAATGGCGCCAAGCCGATCTCAAGCAAATCGATCTTCGTAAATTAGCGAGTGGCAAAACATCGCTCACAATTGATGAGATTCTGTTTGATCAACCCGACTTTAAGTACGACCTTGATGAGCAAGGGTTCTCCAACATTCGTCGAATGTTTTCTAAATCCGCCCCAAGCCCAGCTCCAGCTTCAGAGTCACCGAAAAGTGCAGCAGAAGCAAAGCCATCAAATTTTGAACTTGACATTAAGGCCATCAAATTACGAAATGGTATTGTGCATTTTGCGGATTTAGCCGTGGTTCCGCAGTTAGAAACGGATATTCGTAAACTCAATGGCTCCTTACTTGGCGTGAGTAATGTTCCAGGCCGCTATGCTGCAATTGCTCTGGATGGATTGATTGCGGATCGCGGCAGCTTCCGTGCAAAAGGGCAGGCCGCCTTTGAAGACCCGCGGCGTAATCATGATGTGTCATTTGAATTTAAGAACGTTCCCCTGAAAACTGCCAATGCGTATTTCATGAAATACGCTGGGTACGCCATTCAAGATGGACGTTTAGATCTCATGTTGAACTACAAGGCCAAAGACGCTGAACTGGTTGGTCAAAATCGTTTCGTTATTAAAAATATTGAACTCGGGGAAGAGGTACCTAATTTTCAGGGTCGGCGCTTACCCTTGCGCCTAGCGATTGCATTATTGGAAGACTCCGACAATGTGATTGATATTTCACTGGGGATCAAAGGGAATGTTGATTCTCCCGAGTTCTCCGCAACGGGTCTCGTTTGGCAAGCGATTCGTACCGTCCTCACCAATATTGTTACCGCACCGTTTCGGGCATTGGCATCCTTATTAGGCCTTCAAAGTGACACACCGATTCATGCGGTATTGGGTGAGAGTTCCTATCTACCAGTTGACCAAGAGAAACTCGATAAATTAGCAGGGGTCTTAGTAAAACGCCCCCATGCCACGATTGAGTTTGTTGGCGCCTATGATCCCAATGCCGATAAGGCAGCCTTAGCTAGGGCGCGTGCTGATCGCGCCATTTTGAACGCTGCTGGATTTAAATTGAGTCCTCAAGAACCTCTCCCTATCCCCAGTCTTTCGGACCCTCGGGTTCAATCTGGAGTGAAATCCGCGTATGGGCAACAAGTCGGCCGAATTAAATTAGCGCAGCGTTTGATTTCACTGCCTGACAATGAGGCGCGCTATCAGCAACTGCGCAATGAGCTAATCGAAAGTTATGCGGTAAGCGATGCCGAGCTATTGCAGTTGGCTAGCGCAAGAGCCAATCGCGCCAAAGAGTTAATGGTTGCACAGCAGCCCAATTTAGCCGAACGAATTACCATAGGAGCATCTAAGGCGGTCAGTGCCGATCAAGAGGGTATTCCACTGGGCGTATCCTTGGGCAGTAAAAAATAACACCAACAAAGTACATTTATTTTTGAGTTAATTAGCCCCGTCTCATTTATTGCCGCTTGCACAATCGTGCTGGTGGCGTACTTCATTTTTGGAGTGACCGGTTTTGGGTCATCGATTATTTCGGTACCGGTACTCGTTTTGTTCTTCCCTCTACAGGTTGTTGTGCCAATTATGGTGATACTCGATCTGTGTGCGGCATTCTATTTGGGCACAAAGTCCTTTGATGCAGCCGATAAGAAAGAGCTCATCTGGTTACTACCTTTCAGTTTTGTTGGCATGGTGATTGGTATCACCTTGCTCTTGAAGGCTCCACCAGAGCCCTTGTTGATAACCTTGGGCGCCTTTGCCGCATTTAATGGCTTGCGAGTTTTAACCAAGAAAAAATCGGCACCCATGCACACCATCTCGCAGTATTGGTCGATGCCTTTTGGGATCGCTGGTGGCATTTTTACAGCATTGTTTGCCACGGGCGGACCCATCTATGCATCGTATTTAGCGATGCGTTTTAACCAGCCCAACACCTTACGCGCAACTATGGCGTTTGCCATTCTGATCTTTGTATTTTTGCGCCTCATCTTTATGTTGGTAACAGGCCTGATATTGAACTGGGAGGTTTTGGGCCTCGCATTATTTTTGGTGCCCTGCATGGTGATTGGTCTTTGGGTTGGCTCAAAAACGCATCGACGCTTGAGTATTCATCATATGCAATTGGCCTATGGCAGCATTTTGTTATTTGCGGGATCAGTGCTGTTAGTTAAGCAACTGGTTTAGGTGATAGACTCAAACGATGACAACAAAAATGATGATTGCTGGATTGGCTCTCGCCAGCACTTTTGGCTTATCAGCCTGCGGCACGGTCCAGTCGGCTGCTCAAGCAGATTGCACCGCAGTGGGCTTGCGGGTAGGGACCCCCGACTTTGATGCGTGTTTTAAAGCCCGCGTCCGGGAAAGGGAAATGGATTACAGCAATACCTTTTTGCCCAGTTCCAATTAATCTAATCCGCAGAAACTAAGCTTCCTACCGAACCTAGGGTTAACCCTGATTCCGGAGATCTTGAGCCATATCAATTACTTAGATGGGTAGATCAATTACATTGATTTCAATCATTAAAAGCTCACGTAATACGATCTTTTAAATAACTATTTAGAGAGACTAAAACAGCATGAATCACCCTAAGCCCTCTAGCGAAATCAAGGCGGTTGCCATTGCAAGTGCAGATGACCTTCGTGAGCGAATTCGGCAAAAAAGTAAATTAAAAGGGCGACAGGCAGATGATGCATCCTTAGCCGAAGTTAAAAAACTGATCGGTGATGGTCCATATCGACGTGACCTGCTGATTGAGAACTTGCATCTTATTAATGATGCATACCGCGCCTTGCATGATCGTCACTTAGCCGCCCTTGCCAAGCTAATGAACTTGCCAATGGCCGAGGTGTATGAAGTTGCCACTTTCTATCATCACTTCGAAGTCGTGCGCGGCAATGATCCGGTTGCTGATATTACGGTGCGAGTATGCGATGGATTGTCATGCGAGTTAGCGGGTGCCAAACAGTTATTAGAGCGTTTGCCAACGATTCTGGGGAATGCCAAGACCAAGGTGATTGCAGCTCCATGCGTAGGTCGGTGTGAGCAAGCTCCAGTGGCAGTGGTGCATCAATACCCCGTATTATTTGCCGATGCAGAAAAGGTATCGAAGGCCGTTAAAAATCGTCAACTGACACATCCCAAGGCAAAGGATGATGCTCAATTTGAGCCCGCAGACTTTGCGCAGCACGCCGTGAGTCCTGAGCAAAAAGCCAATGAGGTATCTCCTGCTTATGTGGGTTACGAGGCCTATTGTGCAAAAGGTGGTTATGCCTTAGTCAACGAGTTTGATAGCGGTAAGCGCGAGGTTGAGTCCATTGTTAAGGCGATGGAAGATTCTGGTTTGCGCGGTCTTGGTGGTGCTGGATTCCCGGCTGGGCGTAAATGGCGGATCGTGAAGGATCAACCGGCACCTAAGCTCATGGCGGTCAATATTGACGAGGGTGAGCCTGGAACATTTAAAGACCGTACCTATTTGGAGCGCGACCCTCATCGCTTCCTTGAGGGAATGTTGATTGCTGCGCGCGTAGTTGGGATTGATGCTTGTTACATCTACTTGCGTGACGAGTATCACGGCTGCCGCGAGTTGCTTGATGCTGAGATTAAAAAACTTCAAGCGCATGCATCGTTCAAGTTGCCGCTGATTGAGTTACGCCGAGGAGCGGGTGCCTACATCTGCGGCGAAGAGTCCGCCATGATCGAGAGTATTGAGGGTAAGCGGGGCGAGCCTAGAATGCGTCCTCCTTACATTGCACAAGTTGGTTTATTTGGTCGACCCACGCTTGAGCATAATTTTGAGACCTTGTATTGGGTACGCGACATCATCGCACGTGGACCGCAATGGTTTAGTTCCTTTGGTCGCCATGATCGCAAAGGCTTGCGTAGCTTTAGTGTGAGTGGTCGAGTGAAATATCCGGGCGTCAAGCTTGCACCAGCTGGTATCACCATTCAGGAGCTGATTGATGAGTATTGCGGTGGTATGCAAGAAGGTCATACCTTCTATGGCTATTTGCCAGGTGGCGCCTCAGGCGGTATCTTGCCAGCGACCATGAATACCATTCCATTGGATTTTGATACTTTGCAGCCTTACGGGTGTTTTATTGGTTCTGCAGCTGTGATGGTATTTAGTCATCAAGACAAGGCACGCGATGCAGCGCTAAACGTGATGCGCTTTTTTGAGCACGAGAGTTGTGGTCAGTGCACCCCATGTCGGGTTGGAACCAGTAAAGCTGCGCAATTGATGCAAGCACGCACATGGGATCAGGCTACTTTGGAGGATCTATCCACGGTGATGGTTGATGCCTCTATTTGTGGTCTGGGGCAAGCAGCACCCAACCCCATTCGTTGCATCCATAAATATTTCCCCCACGAAATTGCATAACCGCTTAGATAGGGAGCTTAAGGCGTGAACGCACCAGTCAATCCGCAAGAACTAGCATTGCAAACCGTTGAGTTCAAACTCGATGGTAAGACGATCGTTGCCTATGATGGTGAGACCATCTTAAAAGCAGCCAAACGCCATGGAGTTGATATTCCCCATCTGTGCTTTAAGGATGGCTATCGCCCCGACGGTAATTGCCGAGCATGCGTGGTCGAGATCAATGGCGAGCGCACCTTGGCACCGAGTTGCTGCCGAGCGGCCACTGCCGGCATGGAAGTCAAAGCCAATAGTGAGCGCGCTCTCAAGAGTCAAAAATTAGTGCTCGAGATGTTGCTCTCTGACATGCCCGATGAAGGTTATAAATGGGTCGGTGATAGTGATGCTGAGCGTGAGCGTCAACAGCATGGGGAACTCAGTGAGTGGGCCAGTCGTCTTGATGTATCGGTTCGTCCTGAACTGAAGGCTTTGCGTCGTCATCAACCACCAGCTGACTTGTCGCATCCTGCGATGGCTGTTAATTTGGATGCTTGTATTCAGTGCAACCGTTGCGTTCGTGCTTGCCGTGAAGAGCAGGTGAACGATGTGATTGGTTACGCGATGCGTGGCGCACATAGCGAAATCGTCTTTGATTTGAACGATCCGATGGGTACCAGTACGTGCGTCGCTTGTGGCGAATGCATACAAGCCTGTCCAACCGGTGCTTTAATGCCCAAAACGCATATTGGTTCACAAGCCGTGGATCGTAAGGTGGATTCGGTATGTCCATTCTGCGGGGTGGGCTGTCAAATTACCTACAACGTGAAAGATGAAAAAATTGTGAGCGTGGATGGTCGTGATGGCCCTGCAAATCACAGTCGTCTGTGCGTGAAGGGCCGATTTGGCTTTGATTATGTGCACAACCCTCAACGCTTAACCAAGCCGTTGATTCGTAAACCTGGTGTAGCAAAGGACGAGCATTCGATTGAGTCTGCAGGTAAAAATCCTGAGGATTGGAGTGAAGTCTTCCGTGAAGCGACTTGGGAAGAGGCCTTGGATCTTGCAGCCGGTAAGTTAAAGGCCTTACGTGATCAACATGGCAAGAAGACTTTGGCAGGATTCGGTTCGGCTAAAGGTAGCAACGAAGAGGCCTACTTATTTCAGAAGCTGGTACGAACTGGCTTTGGTAGCAACAACGTCGACCATTGCACCCGCTTATGCCACGCATCGAGTGTTGCCGCCTTGCTCGAAGGTGTTGGTTCTGGGGCAGTGAGTAACCAGGTCAATGATATCGAGCACTCTGGCTTAATTCTGGTGATTGGTTCTAACCCAACCGCCAATCATCCAGTCGCAGCAACTTGGATGAAAAACGCCGCAAAGAATGGCACCAAGATTGTGTTGGCCGATCCACGCGTGACCGATATTGGTAAGCACGCTTGGCGCACCTTGCAATTTAAGCCTGATACTGATGTCGCCATGCTTAATGCCATGATCTATACGGTGATTGAAGAGGGCTTGTGCGATCAACACTTTATTGCGCAGCGTGCCTCTAACTTTGAAGCCCTTAAAGAGAACGTCAAGGGTTACAGCCCTGAGGCAATGGCACCCATTTGTGGCGTACCTGCCGCAACCTTACGCGAGGTAGCGCGCGAGTTTGCTAAATCCAAAGCCTCGATGATCTTGTGGGGCATGGGTGTGAGCCAACACGTGCATGGCACCGATAATGCCCGTTGCTTAATTGCATTGGTCAGTATTACCGGTCAAATTGGTAAGCCTGGCTCCGGTTTGCATCCACTGCGTGGTCAGAACAATGTCCAGGGCGCCAGTGACGCGGGATTGATCCCCATGATGTTCCCGAACTATCAGCGCGTTGATAACGCCCAGGCACATGAGTGGTTCGAGAAGTTTTGGAACACCCCCCTAGATAAAAAGCCTGGATATACCGTGGTTGAGATCATGCATAAGATCACAGCACCAGATTCGGATCCTGACAAGATTCGGGGGATGTACATCATGGGCGAGAACCCTGCCATGAGTGACCCCGATCTAAATCATGCGCGCCATGCTTTGGCATCGCTTGATCACCTGGTCGTGCAAGATATCTTTATGACCGAGACCGCGTGGTTAGCTGACGTTATCCTGCCAGCAAGCGCATGGCCTGAGAAAACCGGAACAGTTACCAACACCGACCGCATGGTCCAGTTGGGCAAGCGAGCTCTAAACCCACCCGGTGATGCAAAGCCTGATTTGTGGATTATTCAGGAGCTTGCTAAGCGCATTGGCTTGCAGTGGGGTTACCAAGGCGAGGAGTGCGGTGTTGCTGAGGTCTATGACGAGATGCGTCGCGCCATGCATGCCGTGATCAATGGCATTACCTGGGATCGCTTGCAGCGTGAGTCATGTGTTACTTATCCATGCTTAAGCGAGGACGATCCGGGTCAGCCCATCGTGTTTGACGAGAGCTTCCCAACCGCTGATGGCAAAGTAAAACTGGTGCCTGCCGATATTATTCCGGCCAATGAGCGACCTGATACGGAATATCCTTTTGTATTAATCACAGGCCGCCAGCTCGAGCATTGGCATACTGGTAGTATGACCCGACGCGCAGGGGTTCTGGATGCGATCGAGCCCATGGCGACCGCCTCGATGTGTGGTGAAGACATGGCAAAGTTGGGTTTAAACCCAGGGGATGTGATTACCGTGAAGTCCCGCAGGGGCGAGGTTGGGATTCATGTTCGCCGCGATGATGGCACCCCAAGTGGGGCTGTATTTATGCCGTTTGCTTATTACGAGGCAGCTGCTAATCTAATGACCAACCCCGCGCTGGATCCTTTTGGCAAGATTCCAGAGTTTAAGTATTGCGCTGTAGCAATTCACAAAGGCGGCAAGCCCGCACAGCACATTGGTTATGACCTAACGGTAAACGATGCTATGCTCATTCAATGAGCGTAGCGCATGACCATCATCATCCTGTATTAATCATTGGGGCCGGCTTAGCCGGCCTTACTGTTGCCCTTCACCTCGCAGATCGACAACCGGTGATCTTGATGGCCAAGCGCCGTCTGAGCGAAGCGGCAACTGCCTGGGCGCAAGGTGGGATTGTTGGGGTTCTCGATCAAGAGGACAGTATTGAATCGCACGTCGTCGATACTGTGAATGCCGGAGCAGGACTCGTTGTTGAATCCGTGGCGCGTTATGTTGCAGAGCAAAGTGCAGAGGCCATTCATTGGTTGGTTGAGCAAGGCGTACCCTTTACACCCGATCAGGCTGGCCCTGAAGGATTGCATTTAACCCGTGAGGGTGGGCATAGTCATCGACG
The DNA here is from genome assembly GCF_003065385.1 of Polynucleobacter acidiphobus. Classification (NCBI taxonomy): domain Bacteria; kingdom Pseudomonadati; phylum Pseudomonadota; class Betaproteobacteria; order Burkholderiales; family Burkholderiaceae; genus Polynucleobacter; species Polynucleobacter acidiphobus. Next base: position 1,309,768 of record NZ_CP023277.1, on the reverse strand, counting down.
CATTGCCCATGCCGCCGATGCAACGGGTAAGGCAATTCATGAGGTATTGCTGGATAAGGCCAAAGCACATCCCAATATCCGGATTCTTGAGAACTGGATTGCACTCGATCTCATCACCAATAAACATTTGCAAGTGCCCGCGAAGTACAAATCCAATCGCTGCTATGGGGCGTACGCACTCGATATTGAGAAGGGTCGGGTAGAAACAATCCTAGCCAAGGCTGTGGTGCTAGCAACCGGTGGGTTAGGGAAGGTCTATCGCTACACCAGTAATCCCGATACAGCCACTGGCGACGGAATTGCGATGGCATGGCGCGCAGGCTGCCGGATCGGCAATATGGAGTTCGTGCAATTTCATCCAACCTGTTTGTATCATCCCAGCGATCGCACCTTCCTGATTACCGAGGCGATACGTGGTGAGGGTGGAATCTTGAAGCTACCGAATGGCCATCGCTTCATGCCAGAGCATGATGAGCGCAAGGAACTTGCTCCACGTGATATTGTGGCGCGCGCAATCGACTTTGAGATGAAAAAACATGGCTTGGATTATGTGCATCTCGATGCAACGCATCTTGGTGAATCATTCATCCGCGAACACTTCCCCATGATTTACTCACGCTGTCTCGCCCTCGGAATTGACATTACCAAACAACCAATTCCGGTGGTACCCGCTGCGCATTACACCTGTGGGGGCGTCGTCACCGACCTTAAGGGGCGTACCGATTTAACCGGCCTATATGCGGTAGGTGAGGCTACCTACACTGGATTGCATGGCGCCAATCGCTTGGCCTCCAACTCATTATTGGAATGCGTCGTGATTGGTAAGGCTGCAGCAGCCGATATCCTAGAGCAGGGTGATGTTGAGCAACCCCCGGTGCGGCTGTGGGATGAAAGTAAAGTTGAAGACGCCGATGAGCAAGTCGTCATTGCGCATAACTGGGATGAGCTACGCTCCTTGATGTGGAACTACGTGGGCATTGTGCGAACTACCCGTAGACTCGAGCGCGCCTTGCACCGGATTGAGCTCTTACGTACTGAGGTCCAAGACTACTATGCTAACTTTCGAGTAAGCCGAGATTTAATTGAGTTACGCAACTTACTTGAGTGCGCTGAACTAGTGGTGCGCTCGGCTCTATTGCGTAAGGAGAGTCGAGGCTTGCACTTTAGTCGCGATTACCCAAAAACCTGGCCGGTTTCATATCCAACCATTCTGACCCCGATTCAAACCCAGCTATCTAGCTGATGCGATCAATGCGCATCGAGTAATCGATTGCCTGAATATCCTTCGTCAATTTGCCAATCGAGATTCGGTCGACACCCGTTGCCGCAATGGCACGGAGTTGATCTTGGGTAACACCACCAGATGCTTCTAGGAGAGCTCGGCCGCTGGTGAGCTTTACGGCCTCGCACATTTGATCGAGACTAAAGTTATCGAGCAAAATACTCTTGGCACCGTGATCGATCGCCTCTTGGAGTTCTGCAAGGCTTTCTACTTCAATTTGTACATCCACTCCTGCGTTGAGTTGATTGGCAGCAGCCAATACCGCAGTAATAGTCCCTGCTGCAGCAATGTGATTCTCTTTAATCAAGATGCCATCCCATAGGGCCATCCGTTGGTTCTGACCATGACCCACTCGAACCGCATATTTTTGGGCTTGTCGCAGCCCCGGGATCGTTTTGCGGGTATCCAAAATCGAGCATCCCTTGGGATTGGAGCTGGCACCCACAATCGCTTCAACATATCGCCGGGTCGTTGTTGCAGTTGCGGAGAGGGTCTGTAAGAAGTTCATGGCAGGGCGCTCAGCACTCAGAAGGGCGCGTGCATTTGCGGTAATTTCACAGACTAGACTATCGGGCGCCATCCAATCGCCCTCAGAAAACAACCAATTAACCCGCGCCTGTGAATCAAGCGACTGAATCACCGCATCAAACCATGCAGTTCCACACAGCACGGCCGGCTCTCGCACAATTAATCTGGCATGCGCAGTTTGATCACCAGGAACCAGATTAGCAGTCCAATCCCCGCGACCCAGATCTTCATAGAGGGCATCGCGCACATTACGAGCAATGGCCTGATCTAAGGATTCGTTATCGGAAAACATTCAAAAAGACTTAGGCGGCGCCAATATTTTTAATGAAGCCGTGCTGGGCTTTGGCTAATAATTCTGGGTGGGTGGAGGTAAAGTCCAGCATGCGAAGAATGCACCCAAGCGCTTCAGAGCGAATAGGCTCTTTCACTTCAATCTCGCCAGAGTCATGCTCCAAGCAATGCAAGATACCCCTCAACCCATTCATTGCCATCCAAGGGCAGTTGGCACAGCTCTTACAAGTGGCGCTTTCACCAGCCGTTGGTGCAGCAATTAGCTTTTTATTAGGGGCCAATTGACGCATGCGATGCAAGATGCCCTGATCAGTGGCCACGATGTATTCAGAGGCGTTACCTTCCAGCACCGCTTTAATCATTGCCGAGGTCGAGCCAACGATATCTGCTTGATCGACCACATGTTGTGGTGACTCCGGATGAACTAGAACCATGGCATTAGGATGCTTCTCACGCATTGCTGCCAGCTCAACCGCTTTAAACTCATCATGCACAATGCAGGCGCCATTCCACAAAATCATGTCAGCGCCGGTTTGCTCTTGAATGTAACGCCCTAGATGCCGATCGGGTGCCCACAATATCTTTTTGCCTTGCTGATCCAAATGGTGCACGATTGCTGGGGCGCAAGAGCTAGTCACCATCCAATCCGCCTGTGCTTTCACTGCCGCACTCGTATTGGCATACACCACACTGACTCGATCCGGATGGGCAGACTTGAATTTCCGAAAATCTTCCGCAGGACACCCTAAATCCAGTGAGCAGGTTGCCTCAAGATCTGGCATGAATACGCGCTTCTCAGGACTCAGAATCTTTGCAGTCTCACCCATAAATCGCACACCAGCGACGATTAAATTCTGGGCGGTGTGATTTTTACCAAATCGAGCCATCTCTAAGGAGTCAGAGACAAAGCCCCCAGTTTGCATTGCAAGATCTTGAATATCACCATCGACGTAATAGTGCGCCACAATGACCGCATCTTTTGCCTTTAACAAAGCCTTGATCCGCTCGATCACATCCTGCTTTTCTCCCAAAGCAAGTGGAGCAGGTGTTTTGGCCCACGCCTGCGCAATACAGGTAGCCCCCGATGCATCTTGCTGGGGGTAATCATAAAAACTACCGGTCGAAAGTGATTCATTCATTGTGCTCATCCATCAATCTTAACTCGCAATCACTTTCGCGATAGAATCCCATCCTTAAAGGGGATTTCTATGAAACGAATCATGTTATTGGCAAAGTTGCATCGGGTGGTCGTGACCGAGGCCGATTTGCATTATGAGGGTTCTTGTGGGATTGATGAGAATCTGATGGATGCAGCCGATATGCGTGAATACGAAAAGATAGAGCTCTATAACATCAATAACGGCGAGCGATTTTCCACCTATATTATTAAGGCACCCAGAGGCTCTGGTGCGATCTCTTTAAATGGTGCTGCTGCTCGTAAGGCCCACGTGGGTGACCATCTCATTATTTGCACCTACGGACCGATTGATAACGCCGAGTCTAAAACCCATACCCCAAAAATTGTTTTAGTAGACGAGCAAAATCAGATTAAAGAAATTAAAAAGATTTAATTTTTTGATTATTTGGTCAATTTAGAATGCATTCCACTGTTCTAGTGGAAGGCCTTCTCTTTGAACAATTTCGTTATAAATTCTAATAAATTCAGAATTCTTTAACTGGTAGACAAGCACTCTTTTTTGATTAACAAAATCATAAAGAGAGGAATCATAAATCTTGAGATCTCTGTTATCCCCATCTTTTAATGAACTTAAAGGCTGAGATCTTAAGGTTTTATCAGGAAATATTTTTTTCTTTTTCATCAAAAAGGCAATCTTGCATCCGGCTTCACAGCCAAAAGAGCCGCTTTGAATTCTTGCTGGATTCGTTGAATCGCTTCTTCAGAATCAGCCTCAAATCGGAGTACCACAATCGGTGTTGTATTCGAGGGGCGAGCCAAACCAAAGCCATCGGCATACTCAACCCGGACACCATCAATCGTATTAATCGATTGAGAACTTGGGAACTTGGGGTTGGCCTTGATTTTCTCAAGCAAGACAAAAGACTCGCCCTCGGCACATGGAAGTTGTAACTCAGGGGTGCAAATAGCGTTCGGTAGGGCGTTCAATACTTCACTTGGATTATCAAATTGACTGAGGATTTCTAGCAGACGAGCGCCGGTATAGAGGCCATCATCAAACCCAAACCAACGGTCCTTAAAGAAGATATGACCACTCATTTCCCCGGCTAGAGGGGCGCCAGTCTCTTTCAGCTTGGCCTTGACTAAGGAGTGGCCGGTCTTCCACATGAGAGGCTCGCCCCCATGTTCACGGATCCATGGGGCAAGGTTGCGAGTACATTTGACGTCATAAATGATTTGGCCCTTGGGATTGCGGCTGAGAACATCCTTTGCAAACAGCATCATTTGCCGATCCGGAAAAATTACCTCGCCATCTTTGGTTACAACACCGAGTCGATCGGCATCGCCATCAAAGGCAAGGCCTAGTTCATTGTCGGTCGTTGCGAGGTTGCGAACCAGGTCTTGAAGATTCTCAAGATGGGCAGGGTCTGGATGATGATTGGGAAAATGCCCATCAACCTCACAAAAGAGCTCTTGCACCTCACAGCCCAAAGCCCGAAATAACTCGCCAGCAAACGCACCACCCACACCATTGCCGCAATCGACAGCGATCTTCATGGGCCTCGCTAGGTGAACATCGCCAACAATGGTTTGTAAGTATTGAGGGAAGATATTGAAGCTGGAGCGTTTTCCATTGCCTTGTCGAAAATCATCGGCTTCAATTTGTTGTCGTAGCCCCTGAATCTGATCGCCATAAATCGCTGATCCGCCGAGTACCATCTTAAAGCCGTTGTAATTGGGCGGATTATGGCTGCCAGTAATCATGATGCCGGATTTGGGTTGGCAATTTCCAATGGTCTGATGGGTAGCAAAGTACACCATCGGTGTGGCGACCATCCCGAGGTCAATCACATTAATCCCGGTGGAAAGCAAACCCTCGGTCAGAGCCTCAATCAGAACTGGGCCTGAGAGTCGACCATCTCGACCAATAACAACGTCCGTTTCTCCCAAATCGCGCATTTGACTGCCAAAAGCTTGGCCAATTGCTTTGGCGATCTGTGGATTCAAGGTTTCATCAATAATGCCGCGGATATCGTAGGCTTTAAAAATCGAGGCAGGAACGTTCATGGATTATTTCTGGAAGTAATGGATTCTGGCAGCGGTGATGGAGTCAAATTCAGCACCGGAAGTGTCTTTTTGTTGAAGAGCGAGCTCAATGGGTTTAGCTAACACTTTACCCAGCTCAACCCCAGGCTGATCAAAGCTATTAATGCCCCATAGCGCTCCCAAGCAAACGGCACGGTGTTCGTAAAGAGCCAGTAAGGCACCTAAATGATAAGCATCAAGCTTGGGTAGCACAATTAAATTACTGGGCCGCTTTCCTGGATAGCTGAGGTTGGGGTCGCTCGCATCACGGCCTAGGGCTAAAGCTTGGGCTTGTGCCAAGCAATTGGCTAAGAGGGCATGGTGATGATCTTTGGCCTCTGGTAAAGCGCTCATCGGCTCTTTAATCGCAATTAGATCAACTGGAATGCATTCTGGCCCTTGATGCAGTAACTGAAAATACGAATGCTGAGCATTGGTGCCGGCGCTACCAAATACGACGGGGGAGCTCAGCGATACGGGCTTGCCAAAGCGATCAACTTGCTTGCCATTGCTTTCCATATCCAATTGCTGCAACCAGTATGGGAAGAGCTCCAAGGCATGTGCATACGGAACCACTGCATAGGCTTTGGAATGGTGTTTGGTTTGTTGATAGTACAAAGCCAATGCCATTAGGATCGGGAGATTTTGATCGAGACGAGCACTAATCGCATGGCGGTCCATGTGATTGGCTCCCGACAAAAATTGTTTGAAGGTATCAAAGCCGTATTGCAAAGCAATCGGTAGACCAACGGCAGACCATACGGAGAATCGTCCGCCTACCCAATCCCAAAAAGGGAAGACATGCTCCGCTTGAATACCAAAGGCTTCTGCCGCTTGAATATTGCTGGTAATGGCAAATAGGGAGTTTTGGATCTGCGAGCTGGTGAGGTTCTTCGCTTTGAACCAATTAAGAACAGCGCGCGCATTCATTAAGGTTTCAGCCGTCCCAAACGATTTGGACACAATCAATACCTTAGTGCTATTCGCCTGGGCACGTTCTAATACATGACTCAGCTCAGCACTATCCACGTTGGCTACAAAATGAACCCGCATGCCGCGATTTAGCTTATTCGCCGAATGGGCTAGCGCTTGCACAGCAAGGCGTGGACCAAAGTCTGAACCCCCAATCCCAATATGAATTAAATCCGTCACGCCCACCCATTTATTGCACAAGCCTTCGATGCGTTGCCAAACCTCAGCAATCTCTGGCATCACATCGTTGCCATCAACCAGTATTGGAGATTTATCAAGATTACGCAGCGCCGTATGAAGTGCAGGGCGGTGCTCACTCGTATTGACATGCTCGCCAGTAAAGACAGCGTTTAAATGATGACTAAGCTGCGCTTGCTCCGCTTTAGAAAATAACTTCTTCCAGTCCTTAGACTCAATCCCCTGATAGGCGAGATCTAGAACGATATCTACTGCTTGCAGGGAACCAAAAACCGCGCTTGAAGGGTTGTCTAATGATTCTGCGTTTGAGGGTGCGGTCATATCCATAGATTTTATCAATAAGGGCTTCTAAAGCATCCGGATTGAATTTCGGTGAAATGGTACGATTTGGCATCAAAAAATAAGCAATTAATATGGATAAACTAGATTGTGTCGTCGTTGGGGCGGGTGTCGTGGGCTTAGCAGTGGCCCGAGAAATGGCCTTGCAAGGTCATGAAACCGTATTGCTAGAGCGCGAAGCATCATTTGGAACCATTAGCAGCTCCCGAAATAGCGAAGTCATCCATGCTGGTATTTACTACCCCAAGGATTCTTTAAAAGCAAAACTCTGCGTTGAGGGCAATCGCATGCTCTATGAGTATTGTCGCGACCATCAGGTGGGAACCCAGCGCTACGGCAAATTAATTGTGGCGAGTGATCCACAGCAGGTTGATGATCTGCACGGGATCTTCTATCGTGCTCAGCAAAATGGCGCACGAGAAATCAGTCTCATCACAGCGAAAGAAGCCAATGCGTTAGAGCCCGATCTACGAGTTGCAGCAGCGATTTTGTCAAAAACCACCGGCATTGTGGATAGTCATGCCTATATGCTGTCACTGCTTGGCGGTTTTGAGGATGCCGGCGGAATGGTTGCTTATCTCTCTCCCTTAAATCATGCGCGCGTCATTCCTGGAGGGTTTGAGCTGGAGGTGGGCGGTGCCGACGCGATGCAACTGCAAACTAAGTATCTAATTAATTGTGCGGGCATGAGCGCGCCGGCTGTAGCGCAACGCATTGAGGGAATACCAGCTGATCACATTCCTAAAGCCTATTTTGCGAAAGGTAATTACTTTTCTTTAGCAGGCAAGTCACCATTTCGGCATTTAATTTATCCCGTACCAGAACCGGGTGGCTTGGGAGTGCATTTGACACTCGATATGGCGGGGCAGGCCAAGTTTGGCCCCGATGTGGAGTGGCTCGAGATTGAGTCTGAGGATCAGATTAACTATGCGGTGGATCCGATGCGGGGTGAGCGATTCTATGCAGCCATCCGACAATACTGGCCAGACCTTAAGGATGGTAGTTTACAGGCCGATTATTCAGGGGTACGTGCCAAGATTGTCCCTAAAGATCAACCCGCTGGGGACTTTCGGATCGATGGCCCCAATGAGCATGGAATTGAAGGTCTCTACAACTTCTTTGGCTTTGAGTCACCCGCACTCACCTCCAGTTTGGCAATCGCGAAGTATCTGAAGGGTTTGATTCAACTGGAACAATAGTTCTAGTTGAATTGGGGTGGCATCACCTTGCGGTAGCGTTGCACTCCCCGGCTGGGAATAATTAAATCAGTACTCGTCGCCCGCGGATCCAGGAGTAAATCCTTGAGATTAGGTTGGTCAGCTTTTGTGAGCCTTTTGACGGCATACTTAGTTCTAAGTTTTGGATTCTTGCTCATGAATTCCTTTACTGGCTCAGTAGATCTTTGAAAAACCCTACCATCTGTAAAATACTGTTTTTACTAGGTACGGTGAAAAAATCAGGATCGTAATTAGATCCCTATAATGATAACTTCCTAGGAAGCGTGGCAGAGTGGTTGAATGCACCAGTCTTGAAAACTGGCGAGGATGAAAGTCCTCCGTGAGTTCGAATCTCACCGCTTCCGCCACCACCTATTTCAAGAACAATTCCTGCAGGTCATTGAGATAACGCATGCCCAGAGGGCTGGCTTTGAGTCGCGTTGGGTCTTCGTCCAACAGCCCCTTACGCAGAGCCTCTGTAATTGGTTTGCTAATCGTATTAAGCCCGAGGCTCGTTCGCTCTGAAAACATACTTGTTGGCACCCCATCAATTAATCGAAGTGCTCCCAACATGAACTCAAAGGGTAAATCATCTTGAGTGAGCACACGGTTTTCAATGACGGCGTGACCTTGTTCGGTCATCTTGTTCATATAGGTCTCAGGATGGCGTTCACGGATCTGCCGTGTCACTCGATCCGGATACGAGATCTTGCCATGCGCACCCGCACCAATACCAATATAGTCACCAAACTCCCAATAATTGAGATTATGTTTGCATTCTTGCTTAGGCTTGCTATAGGCCGACACCTCATAGCGGGCATAGCCATTTGCCGCCAGGGTTTGTAGAGCGGATTCAAACATGGCATCGCTCTCATCTTCATGTGGAAGCAGGGGTGGGTGCCTCGCAAAATAGGTGTTGGGTTCGAGTGTTAGGTGGTAGAGCGAAAGATGTGACACATCAAATGAGACGGCTTCTTTAAGATCAGCCTGGGCCTCGCGCAGGGTCTGCTTGGGAAGAGCGTACATCAGATCGATATTGATGCGTTCAAAATGATCGTGTGCGATTTCAATGGCACGTCGCGCATCGTGCTCATTATGAATCCGTCCCAATACTTTGAGATGATCTGAGTTAAAGCTCTGTATTCCCAATGACACGCGGTTAATGCCGATGCTGGCAAATTCTGCAAACTTGCCCGACTCCACCGACCCCGGATTGGCCTCGAGTGTAATTTCAGCGTGGGGCTCGATGGGGATGAGAGCCCGTACATGCGATAAGAGGTCATCAAGACCCTTGGGGGACAAGAGGCTGGGGGTGCCGCCCCCGATAAAAATCGTATGAACTCGACGACCCCAGACATTCGGTAGCTCAGTTTGAAGATCCGTGATGAGTGCGTCGATATACCGGCTCTCATTAAATCCACCATCCTTGACCTGATGCGAATTAAAGTCGCAGTAGGGGCACTTGCGCTCACACCATGGAAAGTGGATATAAAGTGAGAGAGGAGGAAGCGCAGTCAGTGCGATACCAGAGTTAATCATTAGGCTTCTGAAAAAAACGGATCTTTCTCTAATTGCTCCATGAGTTGAGCCAGCGCCTGCCCTCGATGGCTAATGACGTTCTTACGCTCGGGACTGAGTTCTGCTGCGGTCATCTGTAGCTCAGGGAGATAAAAGTAGGGGTCGTAGCCAAAGCCATGTTGGCCGCGAGCTTCGTCGATGATCTGACCATTCCAGCGAGTTTCAACAATGATGGGATTGGGATCATCAGCCTCGCGAACCACCACTAGGGCGCATACATAGTGTGCCCCACGATTTACCTCGCCTGCGAGTAAGGACAGAAGCTTTTGGTTGTTATCGGTATCTGAGCCATGCTCACCAGCAAAGCGGGCTGAGCGCACACCAGGTGCACCCCCTAAGGCATCCACACAAATACCGGAGTCATCGGCAATCGCAGGTAGACCGCTTATGCGGGTAGCATGCCGTGCTTTTGCTAGGGCATTGTCGATAAAGCGGTCAAAGGGCTCCTCTGCTGCGCTAATCCCAAGCTGCCCCTGAGGGATGAGTTCAATTGCAAAGGGTTTAAATAGTTGCGAAAACTCTCTGAGCTTCCCAGCATTATTCGAAGCCAAGACCAAACGTTGACTCATGCGGCTAAGGCGTTTTTCTGAATGCGTGTTAGCTCTTCAATGCCTGCTTGGGCAAGATTTAATAATGCCTCGAGTTCGGTGCGTGAGAATGGGGCGCCTTCAGCAGTTCCCTGCACTTCAATCATGCCGCCACGACCGGTCATCACCACGTTCATATCGGTGTCACACTCTGAGTCCTCGGCGTAATCGAGATCGAGGACCGGAACGCCTTGATAAATACCCACAGAGATCGCCGCAACACTATCAGTGATCGGGTCGGAGGTGATCATCTTCTGATGGAGTAAATGATTGACCGCATCGCGGGCAGCAACATAGGCGCCGGTAATTGCCGCAGTTCTAGTCCCGCCATCGGCTTGCAGTACATCGCAATCGAGATGAATGGTGCGCTCACCGAGTCGTTTGAGGTCAAAGACACTGCGCATGGCGCGACCAATTAGTCGCTGAATCTCTTGAGTACGCCCACTTTGCTTACCCCGGGCGGCCTCACGATCGGAGCGAGTGTGGGTGGAGCGGGGCAACATACCGTACTCAGCAGTAACCCAACCCTCGCCAGAGCCTTTTTGATGAGGTGGTACCTTTTCAAGAACGCTCGCGGTACAAAGAACCTTGGTATCCCCAAATTCGATTAAGACCGAACCCTCTGCGTGTTTTGTAAAGGAGCGGGTAATGGTAATTTGCCGCAGATCGCGTGCTTGGCGTTGACTGGGACGATTCATGGGAACTTCCTTTTTTGCAATTTACAATGCCTACATGATATCGAGCATGACCGGCTATGGCAGCGCTTCCCATCCCATTGAAATGGGCGAGGGGAGCTATGCCAATCTGCAGGTGGAGATCAGGGCAGTCAACAGCCGCTTTTTAGATCTGAGCTTTCGGATGCCCGATGAGTGCCGAGTTGCAGAAGGCGCTTTGCGTGAGCTTCTCAATAAGCATCTAAAGCGGGGTAAGGTTGAGTTTCGGGCTGCTTGGCGGCAAAGCTCGGGCGAGCAGGCGCGCCCTCAAACCATCACGATCGACTCAGTCAAGCTGATGGCCTTAAAAGAAGCGCAAACCAAGATTCAGGGGCAATTTCCTGCGGCCGAGGAGTTGCGTGTTGCCGATATCCTGCGCTATCCAGGCGTAGTAGCAGATTCAGAAACGCCTGAGGATCAGTGGCAACAAGCAACGCTTCAAGCGGGCGAAGAGGCTTTGCGCCAGCTGCTGCAATCGCGGCAGGCTGAGGGCCAAGCGCTAGCCAAGGTTTTAACGAATGCTCTCGATGCCATGCAAGGCCTGGTTACCAAACTTGAGCCCCGTATTCCAGAGATTGTGACTCTCTACCAAAATAAATTAGTAGCTCGGATTGAGGAAGCTTTGGGTGTGCATGCAACGCAAGCCAATATCCCCTTTAATGCCGAGCTGATGGAGCGCATTCGGCAAGAGGTTGTCTTATATGCAGTGCGGATTGATGTCGCCGAAGAATTGGCCCGTCTTAAAACCCATATCCAGGTGGCAAGGAACGCCCTGGCGGAGGGTGGGGCTGTGGGTAAGCGTTTAGATTTCTTAATTCAGGAGCTTAATCGTGAAGCGAATACCCTCGGATCCAAGGCGGTTCATGAGGATTGCACGAATACTGCATTGGAGCTCAAATTATTGATTGAGCAAATGCGCGAGCAGGTGCAAAATTTGGAGTGATGACGATGAGCACTCCAAACACTTACCAGGGCAGTATGTTGATGATCGTGGCTCCTTCGGGGGCTGGCAAATCCTCTTTGGTGAATGCGCTACTGGAGTCCGATCATCGCTTACAACTCTCGCTGTCGTGCACCACGCGTGCACCGCGCGCCGGTGAGCTGGATGGCCGTGATTACTCCTTTATTACAAAAGAGGCCTTTTTGGCTAAACAGGCTGCCGGTGATTTTCTGGAGTCTGCGCAAGTGCATGGCAATCTCTATGGCACCTCGCGTTCATGGATTGAGGGCCAAATGCAACAAGGCCAGGATGTGATTCTGGAAATCGACTGGCAGGGCGCTCAGCAAATTCGTAAGCTAATCCCCCAGGCGATTTGGGTGTTTATCTTCCCGCCATCGATTGAGGCTCTTGAGGAGCGTTTACATAAACGGGGCCAGGATGACGAGCTCACGATTGCCAAGCGTGTCGCAGCTGCCCATATTGAGTTGCAACACGCCCATGAAGCTGACTTCATTGTGATTAATGAGATCTTTGCAGACGCCCTCAGAGACCTGCAGTCGATTGTGGCTGCCAGCCGGTTGCGGACGGGGCCGATGATGGCCCGTTACCCGGCTTTGGTCAAGCGTCTTGGGGCATGATCGGCAGTCATCGGGTATCCTATCGGTATTAATCTAAATAAGTGAGTTCAGAATGGCCCGTATTACTGTAGAAGATTGTTTAAAAACCATTCCCAATCGTTTTGAGTTGGTCCTTGCTGGCACCTATCGCGCCCGCCAATTGGTGCAGGGCCACGCAGCCCGAGTCGACGCAAAAGATAAAGCAACTGTGGTTGCATTGCGTGAGATCGCTGTTGGGGTAACCGATCGGGATATGCTGACCAAAGTACCTCTCTAATCCGGGGGTCCCGCTGTGGCGTCAACAGTCACCACAACGGGTTCGCTAGACGAGGTCTCGTCTAGCCAGATACGCTCAAGCAAGCCTTTACCAAGCACCAATCCCGCTCAAAGCGTAATTGCCTCCCTGCTGGAGCAATCTAGCCGCCATCTCTTTGGCCCTACCTCTCAACCGACTTTACCGCCTAAGCAGCAAGTAGTATCGATTGCGAGTTTGACCGAGAAGCTTCATTATTTGAAGCCCGAGGAAATAAACCAAATCAAGAAGGCCTTTCAGTTTGCGGATGCCGCGCACTTAGGCCAATATCGCCATAGCGGGGAGCCTTACATCAGCCATCCGGTCTCGGTCGCTGAGCTCTGTGCAACCTGGCGATTAGATGCCCAAAGCATCATGGCCGCTTTGCTCCATGATGTGATTGAGGATTCTGGATGTACGCAGACCGATCTGGTCAATCAGTTTGGGGCTAAGGTGGCTGAGCTAGTTGAGGGTTTAACCAAACTCGATAAATTAGAGTTCCAAAGTCATGCAGAGGCCCAAGCCGAGAGCTTTCGGAAAATGTTTATGGCCATGGCCCGTGATGTGCGGGTCATCTTGGTTAAGTTAGCTGACCGAACCCATAATATGCACACCCTTGATGCAGTACCGATTGAAAAACGACGCCGGGTTGCATTAGAGACCATGGAAATCTATGCCCCGATTGCACACCGTTTGGGACTCAACTTAATCTACCGTGATTTGCAAGACATCAGCTTTAAGCATTCAACGCCCATGCGTTTTCGGGCCATTGAAAAAGCAGTGAAGAAGGCGCGCGGCAATCGTCGCGAGATGGTTGACAAGATTCTGGATACGGTGCGGATGCAATTTGCCAAGGCTGGCATTGAGGTTGATTTGCAGGGTCGTGAGAAAACCTTATTTAGCATCTACAACAAAATGCGCAGTAAGCATTTGAGTTTCTCGCAGGTCTTGGATGTTTATGCTTTCCGGGTCACAGTACGAACGGTGGATGAGTGCTACCGAGCTCTCGGTATTTTGCATGCCATCTACAAGCCCATGCCTGGGAAGTTCAAGGATTACATCTCGATTCCTAAACTCAATGGCTATCAGTCCTTGCACACCACCTTAGTGGGTCCCTCTGGGGTACCGGTAGAGTTTCAGGTACGCACTGCAGATATGCATGCCGTGGCTGAATCTGGAGTGGCAGCCCATTGGGCCTATAAAGAGGGCTCGCCCGAATTGAGTGAAGTGCAAAACCGCGCTCACCAATGGTTACAGTCGCTCGTTGATATTCAGGATAACAGCGGTGACTCGCAAGAATTTTTAGAGCACGTCAAGATTGATTTATTCCCCGATGCTGTTTATGTGTTTACTCCCAAAGGGCAAATTCGGGCGCTGCCTCGGGGTGCGACTGCTCTCGACTTTGCCTACTCGATTCATAGTGATCTTGGTAATACCTGCGTGGCAGTCAAGATCAATAATTTGCAATTGCCACTTCGTACTGAACTCAAAAATGGCGATATTGTGGAAGTGATCAACTCCACATCCTCTCAACCCAATCCAGGGTGGTTGGAGTTTGTGCGGACCGGTAAAGCCCGTGCAGCTATTCGGCATTCATTGAAAACCAAGCACTATGCCGAGGCACTGCAATTGGGCGAACGCTTATTGGCGAGTGCGCTGCGACAGCAGGGCGTTGATGCCGGGCTCCTCACCCCAGAGATTTGGGAAAAGTTACTGCATTGGACGGGTGATAAGTCGCGCGAAGAGGTCTGCGTCAATATTGTGCTGGGCCGACGCACCGCTGCCGAGTTAGCCACTCGTCTGAAAATTCTGATTGGTGAAGAGGGTGGGGCTGAGCAAATGCGCTTGGGCTCAAACGATTGGGGTGGCTCAGATCAGGAGACACAATCACCATCGCTCGTAGTGGATGGGCGCGAGGGCATGTCCGTGAGTTTTCAAACCTGTTGCCATCCAATTCCGGGCGATGACATCATGGCCTATCTCGGCAAGGGTGAGGGTTTACAAATCCACACTCAGGACTGCAAGGTGGCCCATCGCATGCTGTCCAAAGACAGTGATAAATGGGTTGGTGTGCAATGGAGTAAAGATACCAACCGAGAGTTTGATGTGGCCATCACGGTCGACACCAAACAGGGAAAAGGGGTGCTGGCACGTGTTGCGAGTTCGATTACCTCAGCTGACTCCAACATCCTCAATGTTTCAATGGACGATAAATACAAAGAAGACTCGGTGACGATGCGCTTTACGATTCAGGTGCTAAATCGTTTGCATCTCTCGCGCGTATTGCGGGGCTTGCGCGCGAATGCCGATGTATTTCGGGTAATCCGCAACAAAAGCGCTTAGTGGTCCTCGTAGCGCACATCCAGAATATCAATTTCTTTGATACCTGCCGGTGTTTGAATACGGACCGTGTCGCCCACCTTAGCCTTGATTAATGCTTTGGCGATTGGCGAGATCCAGCTCACATAGCCTTTTTCAAGATCAACTTCATCGACGCCCACGATCCGAATTTGGGAGTCCATTTCATCAGCATCGCTATATACAACGGTTGCTCCAAAGAAGATCTGCTCCGGATCCCCGCCATTTGCAATGCGTTCTTGGTTATTGACCACGACAGCATTCTCGAGACGTTGATTGAGGAAGCGAATGCGCCGATCGATCTCACGCAAACGCTTCTTACCGTAGATGTAATCGCCGTTTTCTGAGCGATCTCCATTGGATGCCGCCCAATGCACCACTTGCACAATTTCAGGACGCTCGTGGTCCAAAAGCTGTAAAAGCTCGGTTTTTAGAGCCTTATGCCCGGCAGGTGTGATGTAGTTCTTCGTATCCATGGCATAATTCTGCCTGATGCGGCTGTAGCTCAGTTGGATAGAGTACTTGGCTACGAACCAAGGGGTCGTGGGTTCGAATCCTGCCAGCCGCGCCATATTCCAAGATTTGCCCTAGCGGCAGATTTTTTCCAAGTCACGATTCTTTGCTTTAATAGTCAGAATATGGCTTCTTCCACCACCACTTCACAAGCCCCAGTTGCAAACTGGCAAGTATCCGGAGCAATTGCTTGTGTCACCTTGTCAGGCCGAATTAGCGCCGATACCTTGGGCCAAACCTGGCAAGACGTTCGAGATCGTCAAATGCAATGGTTGGGGCAGGGGCGCGATAGTAAAACGCTACAAATTAATGGTTCAGCAATTGATTACATTGATGGTGCAGGCCTGGCATTCATCATCGATCTGCAACATGCCCAAGCGCTTCACGGTGGAGCAATCGAGCTGCAAGGATTTAGTACTACCCATCAAAATCAATTAAAACGTTTTGCACCGTTCGAGAAATTATTTCCGAAGGAAAGCGCGCTTCCAGAGGATGGGCTGCTGGTTAAAACTGGCAAGGCAGCTACCTTATTCTGGAACGATATCCGGGGCATTATCTTTTTTACCGGCCAGGTTGCCAGCGAACTCGCTTGGGCTGCGCGCAACCCCCTGAAAGTCCGTTGGCAGGATTTTGCCAGCGTTGCCGTACAAGCCGGTCTCGCTGCGATGCCAATTGTTGGATTGGTGGCATTTCTGATCGGTGTGATTTTGTCCTTTCAGTCAGCCATCGGTATGGAAAAGTTTGGAGCCATTACTTTTGTTGGCCCGCTCGTTTCCTTAGGGATCTTTCGGGAGTTGGGACCCTTGATTACTGCCATCCTATTAGCAGGCCGGTCCTCTGCCGCCTTTGCAGCTGAAATCGGTACCATGACGGTCAATAGTGAAGTGGATGCTTTAGTAACTGCTGGATTAAACCCCATTCGTTTTCTGGTTCTGCCCCGAGTTTTGGCTGGCTTAGTCGTAGCACCTATCTTGACGATTTATGCTGACCTTGTGAGCGTCTTTTCATCCTCACTCACGATGCTGATCTATGGCGTACCCTTGGTGAACTTTTATGAGGGCGTCTTAAATACCGTAGCGCTTGAAGATATTTTTTCTGGACTAACGAAAGCCACTCTCTTTGGCGTCGTGGTTGCGAGCGTAGGCTGCTTGCGGGGTATGCAAACGGGTACTGGTGCGGCAGCAGTAGGTATCTCAACCACACGAGCGGTAGTTAGTAGCATTGTGATGATTACGGTAGTGGATGGTATTTTTGCCTATGTCTCGTATCGAACAGGTTTCTAATGAATCCAATTGAGGTCAAAAATCTAACCGTTGGTTATGGCAGCAAGGTGCTGTTACAGAACCTCAATTTCTCGGTAGCCGATGGCGAGATCTTTATTATTCTTGGTGGATCTGGTTGTGGGAAGTCGAGCTTACTTAAAAATCTCTTCGGACTCTACCAGCCTCTTGCCGGTGATGTCTGGATTGAGGGCATGAACATTACCCAGGTGATTGGTCAGGAGCGCCAAGACATCATGACGCATTTTGGGGTCATGTATCAGCAGGGCGCATTATTTGGTTCGATGACCCTCCTAGAAAACGTCCGACTCTTTATGGAGGAGTACACCGAGCTCAGCGATGATGAGATGGACCTTCTAGCGCGTTGCAAATTAGATCTGGTGGGCTTGCTACCGTATGCCAACTACATGCCAAGTGAGATTAGTGGCGGGATGCAAAAGCGTGCAGCGATCGCGCGCGCGATGGCCTTAGACCCGAAGATTTTGTTTCTGGACGAGCCTTCCGCTGGCCTTGATCCGATTACATCCGCAGATTTAGATCAGACCATCCTGGATTTAGCAAAAAACTTGGGCATCACGTTTGTGATCGTGTCACACGAGTTAGCAAGTATTTATGCGATTGCTGATCGGGTCATTATGTTAGATAAAGATACTAAAAGTATTATTGCGCAGGGCGATCCTCGGGTCTTACGAGATACCAGTACCGATCCCAAAGTGCATCAATTTTTTAATCGCGTTATGTCGAAGGAAGCAGCATGAGTCAATCGAATCCAAATTACTTTCGCTTGGGATTATTTGTGTTTGCTGGCTTTGCTGCCATTCTTGCCTTGATTCTGGTATTTGGAACGGGCCAACTCTTCAAGAAAACCATGATGACAGAGACCTATATTGAGCAATCGATTACGGGATTGGATGTAGGTGCCCCGGTACGATTTAGAGGGGTCAAAGTAGGGCAGGTGACATTTATTGGCTTGTCTGGCGCATTGTATGAGTCCAATGAACCATTCCCTGAGCGCAAGGAGTATGTCGTTGTTCGAATGCTGATTGATGGTGATGAAGAAAAATTATTAGGACCCACAAAGCAACTACCAAAGGACTTGCGCGCTCGTGTGAAAAGTCAGGGGATTACCGGAGTGAATTACGTCGAGCTCGACTACGTACGCGATATGAACAACTACAAGGCTCTACCATATAACTGGAAGCCAGAGTATTTGGTGATTGATTCTTTACCCAGTCAGACCGACATATTCTTCTCGGGGATTCGTAAGGTGCTGGATAACTTGGGCGAGATGAACTTAGCAGAAACTCAGAAAAAATTTGATGTGCTGCTGACCAATCTCAACACCATCATCGGCGGTGATGGTAAAGACAATGCTGGGATTGCTAAATCAGTTGAGCGCTTGAATATATTGCTTGGCAGAATCGACGAGGTGGCTAACAAAGCAGAGCTTGAGCTCTTAATGCGCGAAGTGATTGCGACCACAGTGATTCTTCGTCAAACCTTATCGAGCATGCAAGGTGACACCATTACCTCAATCGATAATTTCAAGCAAATTACCGATCAGTTGAATGATTTTGCCAAAGTGGCTAGCCGATATCCGAGCAGCATGGTTTGGGGAGAGCCCCCACCACGCATTACCTTGCCCCAACCTGGAGTTCAAAAATGAGCATTGCATTGCGTCGCCTTACCCGAGCCTTGCTGTTGTTGACCAGTATTTCCATCTTGGTAGCCTGTGCCCCCACCCGACCCAATCTTGAAACCAGCACTTGGTTGATTGATCCAAAACGAACTGGGGAGCCTCGTAAACCGAATACCGATTTTTGGTTAAAGGTGGGGCCGGTATCGGTCAATGGTCCATTTGATGGTAAATCGATGGTGTATCGCTTGGCCGATCAGCGCTATGAGAAGGATTTCTATAACGGATACATTTCCAGTCCGGCTGAGATGGTGGGTAGTGCGACGCGTCAATGGATTAGCGATGCCAATATTTTTAAGGCAGCCGTTAATCAAAGCAATACTTTCTTTCCGTATTACACCCTGCAGATCAATGTCACCGAGTTTTATGGGGATTATCGCAATCAAGCAGAAGCGGTTGTTAGCATCGAGTTCTATTTGGTCGTTTTATCCTCGGGCTCGCAAAACCCTATCTTGATGAACAGCCGTTACGCCCAACGTGTGCCTTTAAAGGATAATCGTCCAGGTACGTTAGCCAATGGTTTGCAGCAAGCGTTCGCCACCATCTTGGCGCGGTTTGAAGCCGATTTGGATGCTGGCACAAAGAACCTGCCAAAGCCACTGGTTCAGATGAAGTCAGTCAACAAATAAAGCAAGGAATAAGGGGATGCACGATGGATTTAGGAATTAAGGGAAAGACTGCGTTGGTGTTGGCATCGAGCCGTGGCTTGGGTCAGGCGATGGCATGCGCGCTGGCACGCGAGGGTGTAAACGTTGCGGTGACTGGCCGTAATGCCGAGGGTCTTGCGCAAACGGTCAAAATGATTGAGTCGGTTGGCGGCAAGGCGCTTGCCTTACATTGGGATCTTGCGGATCTCAATGCGATTGATGGTCATGTTCAAGCGGTTGAGAGTCAACTGGGCCCAATCGATATCTTGATCAATAACACCGGTGGGCCACCACCCACAACGGCGAGTGGTCAAGATCCTCAGTTGTGGCAAAAAAGCTTTCAGGAGATGGTGCTCTCTCTCATGAAAATTACCGATCGGGTCTTGCCGGGGATGCGTGAGCGTCGTTGGGGACGGATTATTACCAGCACCACTTCTGGAGCCATCGTACCGATTCGTAATCTAGCGATTTCGAATACGCTTCGTGCCGCGTTACTAGGTTGGTCCAAAACCTTGGCTGCTGAGGTTGCGGCCGATGGCGTGACTGTCAATGTCATCATGCCAGGTCGCGTGGCCACCGATCGCTTACGTCAACTCGATGAAGCACGGGCTAAGCGTGAGAATATCTCTTACGACGCGGTCGTTAGTGCTAGCCTGAAGACGATCCCGGCAGGTCGTTATGGGGACCCCAAGGAGTATGGCGATACTGCTGCATTCTTGGCGAGTCAAAACGCTTCTTACATCACGGGATCGGTGATTCGGGTGGATGGCGGTCAGGTCCCTAGCATTTAATACTGATGCAGATGCTCTTTAAGGAGCTGCGCGCGAAGGAGCTCTTTTGGCTCTTTGCGGCCCTTGTGCTCTCAGTAGCTGCGCTCTCTAGCGTTAGCTTTCTGGCTGATCGACTCCAGCGCAGTTTTGAAATCGATGGCCGCACATTGCTAGCTGCTGATGTATTAATTGCTGCGGATCAGCCCATCGCGCCTGCGTTGATCGAGGAGGCGAGGACCAAGAAACTAAACATCGCCCAGACGGTGGTATTCCCCAGCATGGTGAGCTATGGTGGGGAAAGTAAATTAAGTTCACTAAAGGCAGTGAGCGCTCTCTATCCTCTCAGAGGGCAATTGCAAATTAGTCGTCAAGTGAATGACGGCAGGATCGATGAAAGATCAATTGAAGAGGTCACCGGGATGCCTCCCAAAAATACGGTTTGGGTCGACCCCGCCGTATTAATTTCCTTGCGTGCAAAGTTAGGCGATTCACTGAGCATTGGCGATCGCCAATTTCGGATTGATGCGGTGATTGTGCGAGAACTTGATCGTGGCGCAGCCTTTATGAACTTTGCGCCCCGAGCAATGATCAGCATTGATGATTTGGCGAGCACTGGACTGATTGGTTTTGGCAGTCGCGTTACCTATCGCTTGCTGGTATCTGGAACGGATCGCCAAATTCGGGACTATCAAGATTGGGCCATCAATCACATTGAACAACAAAAACTGCGCGGCATTCGGATTGAGTCCTTGGAGAATGCACAGCCTGTGATGCGCAAGACCTTGGAGCGCGCAGAGCGTTTTCTATCGCTCGTAGCCTTAATGACAGCACTGATCTGCGCCTTAGCGATCGCGCTTGCAGCTAGACGCTATGTTCTCAAGCAAGCCGATAGTTGCGCGGTTTGGAAATGCTTTGGCGCAAGTCAGGGGCAGATCCTCCGCAAACAAATTTATATCCTGACTGTGATCGGCGTCGTAGCCACCATTCTTGGTGGATTGATCGGTTGGTTTGCTCAAGAAGCCTTGATGCAACTATTGGGTGGACTCATTCAAACTCGTCTACCTTTGCCATCGGTTTGGCCGGTGGTTTGGAGCATTGCATTTGCTCTGTTACTTCTTTTTGGTTTTGCTGGGCCGCCAATCTTGACTTTAAGTCAGATCTCCCCATTACGTCTAGTGCGCCGAGAGTTTGGCAAGGTACCGTTAGCGGCCAAATCGATTGCACTGTTTGGATTTGTCAGTTGCTTGGCTTTGGTCTTTTGGGCAACCCGCGACCTGAAGTTACTCGTTTGGGCGACTGGTTCATTTGGGATTGGTGCCTTACTCTTTGCCGGACTTGCTTGGCTTGGCTTGTGGGGTCTCGAGCGCTTTAGCCAATCACGCTACCTGGCGAGGATCGGCTTTGTAACCCGGTTTGCGATTAGCACACAATCGCGCCGCGCAGCCTTTGCCATGATTCAGGTGAGCTCTTTGGCATTAGCCATCATGGCGCTCCTACTGATCTTTTTATTACGCCAAGACCTATTGCAAAGTTGGCAAGCCAATGTACCCGATAACGCCCCGAATCGGTTTTTGATCAACATCCAAAACGATCAAAAGGCAGAAGTGCAACGCATGTTAAACGCTGGCGGCATTAGCGAGGCGCAACTTTATCCAATGGTTCGGGGTCGACTCACGCACATTAACGAGCGCGAGGTCATGCCCGATAACTACCAAACCGATAATGCGCGCCGCTTAGTCGATCGTGAATTCAATCTCTCGTACACCAATCAATTACCAAGCGACAATCAGTTAGTTGCCGGTCAATGGTTTGGTAATTCGGTGACTCCACAAATCTCGATTGAGAGTGGAATTGCGAAGACCCTCAATCTTCGTATGGGCGATCAAATGAGTTTTGATATCGCCGGCCAAAAAATTACTGCACCCATTACCTCGATGCGCAAGCTCGATTGGGGATCCATGCAGGTTAATTTCTTTGTGATCTTTCCGCCTAAGGCCTTGGATGATTTCCCTAAATCTTGGATTACCTCGTATCACCAGCCCAGAGAGCGTGAGAACTTGGATCTCAAGTTGGCCCAGACCTATCCTAATTTGACGATTGTTGATATTGAGAACTCGATTCGTCAAATTCAGGAGGTCTTAAATCGGCTGGCGAGTGCATTGGGCTTGTTGTTGGTATTCACCTTGTGCGCTGCTATTTTGGTGCTCTTTGCTGCGATTGGATCCACGCAAGATGATCGTTTTCGGGATGCGGCTCTGCTCAAGGCGGTAGGGGCCTCAAAACGAACTTTGGCGCAGCTTGTGGTGATTGAGCTCACCACCATTGGATTTCTATCCGGTTTGTTGGGCGGCCTGGCAGCGAGTG
Organism: Polynucleobacter acidiphobus; assembly: GCF_003065385.1. Taxonomy (NCBI): domain Bacteria; kingdom Pseudomonadati; phylum Pseudomonadota; class Betaproteobacteria; order Burkholderiales; family Burkholderiaceae; genus Polynucleobacter; species Polynucleobacter acidiphobus. Next base: position 1,287,363 of record NZ_CP023277.1, on the reverse strand, counting down.
CGACCACCTGGGCCTTGGGCCGCTACCTACTGGAAATCGAGTTCTATTCCTTTGGAACAGCGATTGGACTCGGTATTATTCTCGGTGTGTGCGTCAGTTTGCTTGCCGGTTTTCGCTTGCAGCAAAAGATTCAGACCGCAAGCACGATGGAGTGCCTACGCGAGGTCTAGTCAGCCTTTGGTGTAGAAGTCGCAGAGACCTTTGCCTTCGGTGGCAACTGAATTAACTTCGTTTGTGCCATGCGATCCGGCACACCTTGGCGATGTTTACGGTCTAGAAACATGCTGAGCGGCCATAGAAAAAGAGAAACCGTAAACAGCAAGCCAATGATCTGCCAGCCCCGTAGCGGATAGATGGCATGAACGATTAGGCAGGGCACGATCCACAGTGAGCCGTAGACGTAGCGCCACAGCGCCTGATTTTTGGCAAGCGGCCGACCATTCTCAGCCACGATCTGCATCCGCCAGGTTTGCATGGCCAGGGTTTGTCCGTTGCGTCGCCAGTACCAGACAAAGTAAAACCCCAGCACACCATATAAGTAGAAAAAACTAAGCCAACCGGGAATGGCAATACCTAATAAAACCCCAATTAATAAATTGGGGACCATAAAGGTGAGCGCTAATACCCCAACGAGAAGCAGTTGTTCATAAAGATTACAAAATACGCGTCGCCAAAATCGAGGTGGCGGTAAGGCGTTGAGCTCTGCGGGGTTCATCCCCAGAGTTTATTTGATTGTGGAGTTTGGGGTGGGCCCAGAAGGGGTGTTGATGACCGCGCGCGGTTGGATTGCGGGTGCCGTAACCGCCCCCGACTTTCTTTTATTGAGTTCTTGCTGGGCAAGTTTTTGCTTTTCTTCTTCGGAGAGTTGTTGATAAGCCTCCCAGGCAGCCGCTTTTTGCTCCGCTGGAATTTGCAAGCTTGTCAGATAGTTATCACGCGCAATACGCCGATCCTTTTGGGGCAATTTTGCCCAATCGGCCATTCGTCCTTGGAGTCGTTCTTGCTCTGGGGCGGTCATATAGGGGTAGCGATTGGCGACCCGTAACCATTTTGTTTTGCGATCATTACTCAGGCTTTCCCAATCACTCTCCAATGGCGCGAGTACGGTTTGCTGCAGAGGGTTTAATTGATTCCAAGCGAGCTTATCGACTTTTTTACCGGCTGCCTTAGTAGGTGCGTTTGGCTCAGAATTCTGCGCACGAGCCCCAGAGTTCGACAGTGCGACGAAGAGAGCGAGAAGGGCTGGTGCCAGAAGTCGGAGTTGCATCACTAAATTTTTTCGTCCCCGGACTTTTTCTCATCCGCCTCTGGTTTGGCAAGGGTCTTCAGTTTTAAGAACGCCATAAAGCCGTTATCAACAAACGCATCGGGTGGCACATCATCGGTCAGTAAGGCGATATCCACGTTAGCGATGTCGTTGATGCGCAAGTCTTCTTGCCATTCAGTGATGGCAATTAAGCCCAGGACTACGACGGTAACCGGTACGAGCCATCCGGTGAGTGACCAAATGGGTTTATTCCAAGATGAATTCCGAAAGCTACGATGGGTCGTTTGGAGTTGTGCAACAAAAACGGGCTCCGCCTTGGCGCGACTGAGGGCAGTAGCACGCGCATCTCGCAAGCGCACTTGCACATCGCTGCTGAGATTTTCCGATTGAGCATTTAATAAACGGGTTACCCGCTTTCCAAACTCTTGCTCAACTGGATCCAAATTTTGTTGATTGGTATTCATCATCACAACACAATTCCTCTGGCCTTCAATGCAGCTGCCAAAGTGTGGGCGGCTCGGGAGCAATGGGTTTTAACGCTTCCCTCGCTGCATCCCATAGCAAGGGCCGTCTCAGAAGTACTTAGTTCATCCCAATAACGCATGAGGAAGGCCTCTCGTTGACGACTTGGTAATTTTGATATTTCTGCCTCAAGGATAGCCAATAACTCTTGATTGGCTAATGCCGCACTAGCATCTAGGGGTATTGGCCCCCCATCCCGTATCTCGATGAGCTCCAGGGGATCAAAGTCTTCCTCGCCATCGTTACCTGCCCCCAATGCCGAGAAGGGGGTCTCGTGGGCAGAACGTACTTTTTGGCGACGAAACCAATCATGGATCCGATTTTGCAGAATCCGGGTAAAAATCAGCGGCAGCTCTAGAGCGGGCCGATCGCCATACTTTTGAGCCAAGCTGATCATGGCGTCTTGCACCACATCGAGGGCGGCCGCCTCATCCCGAACCGCATAGACGGCCTGTTTGAAGGCTTTTTTCTCAACAGCAGCGAGAAATTGGTCGAGTTCTTGGGCGGATGCCATGTGAGTTACTACAAATAAATGAGCGTTGTTTTTGTGGTTTGGTTGCTAGGGTTGGACCCAAAATAGTGCCTAAACTCGCTCATTCTAGGCTATTGCTTTACAATGGAAGGCTTACCGCAAAGAGACCATCCAAGAAGTGGCAGTCTTTTTTCTTTGCGGCAGTGCCGTTCGAACCCGGACCATAAGTAAGGGACAGAACAGCCTAAACAATTTTTTGCCGAAAATTGCAAAGGAAAATGACAATGAATACGAGTAATGCTGAATTTTTAGCCACCAAAGGTGGTCAGGCCGCAACCGGTCCTCAATCCGACTCCAACCCAAGCCCTACAAAACAATCCCCCCCTGAAATGATTGGTGCCGAGATGTTGGTGCATGCTTTGCATGCCGAGGGAGTGGAATACGTTTGGGGCTATCCTGGTGGTGCGGTTCTCTTTATTTACGACGAGATCTTCAAACAAGATAAGTTTGAACATATTTTGGTTCGTCACGAGCAGGCCGCGGTTCATGCAGCCGATGGCTATGCGCGTGCCACTGGTAAGGTCGGTGTGGCATTGGTTACCTCCGGCCCTGGAGTAACGAATGCTGTTACTGGGATTGCGACCGCTTATACCGATTCCATTCCGATGGTCATCATTACCGGTAACGTTCCAACCTATGCCATCGGTGAAGACGCCTTCCAAGAGGCGGATACCGTGGGCATCACGCGACCCATCGTCAAACATAATTTCTTGGTCAAGGACATTAATGACCTTGCCGTCACTCTTAAAAAAGCATTTCATATTGCACGCACTGGTCGTCCTGGCCCAGTGTTGGTGGATATTCCAAAGGACATTTCGGCAACTAAGGCACCCTTTGTTTACCCCGATAGTTTGAGCATGCGCTCCTACAACCCGGTGATCAAGGGTCATAGCGGCCAAATTCGTAAAGCTGTCTCTTTATTGCAAGAGGCCGAGCGCCCCTATATTTACACGGGTGGCGGCATCATCATGGCCGAAGCTGCTAAAGAGCTCAAAGAGTTTGCTGAGCTCTTGGGTTATCCAGTCACTAACACTCTCATGGGTTTGGGTGGATTCCCGGGTACGCATGAGCAGTTTGTGGGTATGCTTGGAATGCATGGCACCTATGAAGCCAATATGGCTATGCAGCACTGCGATGTGTTGATTGCGATTGGCGCCCGTTTTGATGATCGTGTGATTGGTAACCCGGCACACTTTGCAAGCCATCCGCGCAAGATTGTTCACATTGATATCGATCCATCGGTGATTTCAAAGCGAGTCAAGGTAGACGTACCGATTGTGGGTGATCTCAAAGAGATTTTGGTGGACATGAGCGCTCAATTAAGAGCGGCACCGGCGCGTAAGAATCAAGCAAAGGTGAAGGCGTGGTGGGATCAGATTAATGAGTGGAAGAAGCGCGATTGTTTGAAATACGATCGTGACTCGCAAATCGTGAAGCCTCAATACGTGGTTGAAAAGCTTTGGGAGCTAACCAAGGGTGATGCGTTTGTGTGTTCGGACGTTGGCCAACATCAGATGTGGGCAGCCCAGTTCTATAAGTTCAACGAACCGCGTCGCTGGATTAACTCCGGTGGTTTGGGCACGATGGGTGTTGGTTTGCCTTATGCCATGGGGATTAAAAAAGCATTCCCAGATCAGGAGGTCGTCACCATTACCGGAGAGGGCTCCATCCAAATGTGTATTCAGGAGCTTTCAACTCTCACTCAGTACAACACACCGATCAAGATCGTTTCCTTGAATAACCGGTATTTAGGCATGGTGCGTCAATGGCAAGAGTTGACCTATAGCAAACGCTATTCCAGCTCCTACATGGACTCATTGCCCGATTTTGTGAAGTTGGCTGAAGCCTATGGCCATGTGGGGATGCGCATTGAGACCAAGGCTGATGTAGAGCCAGCGCTCAAAGAGGCCCTTAAATTAAAGGATCGTACTGTATTTATGGATTTCCAGATTGATCCACAGGAAAACGTTTGGCCCATGGTGCAAGCGGGTAAAGGCATTAGTGAGATGCTGCTTGGAAGTGAGGATCTCTAATGCGTCACATTATTTCTGTTTTGCTTGAGAACGAGCCGGGAGCGCTCTCGCGCGTCGTGGGTTTGTTCTCAGCGCGCGGCTACAACATTGAGACATTGAGCGTTGCGCCGACTGAAGACCCGTCTTTATCGCGCATGACCTTGGTCACGATCGGTTCGGATGATGTGATTGAGCAAATCACTAAGCATCTCAATCGTTTGGTGGAGGTAGTAAAGGTCTTTGATTTAACTGAAGGGCCTCATATTGAACGCGAGCTCATGATGATTAAGGTGAGGGCAGTTGGCAAGGAGCGTGAGGAGTTAAAGCGCACCACGGATATATTCCGAGGCCGCATTATTGATGTGACCGATAAAAGTTACACGATTGAGCTCACGGGCGTAAGTAGTAAGTTGGATGCCTTTATTAGCGCAATTGATCGCGCATCGATTCTGGAGACCGTCCGTTCTGGCGGTTCGGGAATCGGGCGTGGCGAACGTATTCTAAAAGTTTAGTTTTAATCACTCTTTATTTAATTTAAGGAAATCGTATGAAAGTTTTTTATGACAAGGACGCCGATCTGTCCCTGATCAAAGGTAAAAAAGTAACCATCATTGGCTACGGCTCGCAAGGCCATGCCCACGCCCAAAACTTGAATGACTCTGGCGTGAAGGTCACCGTTGGTTTACGTAAAGATGGTGCCTCATGGAAAAAAGCAGCCAATGCAGGTTTGCAGGTCAAGGAAGTTGCTGAGGCAGTGAAGGACGCAGACGTGGTCATGATGCTGTTGCCTGATGAGCAAATTGCCGACGTGTATAAAAACGAAGTGCATGCCAATATCAAACAGGGCGCTGCTTTAGCATTTGCCCATGGCTTTAATGTGCATTACGGCCAAGTGATTCCTCGTGCGGATTTAGACGTCATCATGATTGCTCCTAAGGCACCTGGTCATACCGTGCGCAGTACATACACCCAAGGTGGTGGCGTACCCCATTTGATCGCGGTTTATCAGGACAAGTCGGGCTCTGCACGTGATTTAGCCCTTTCGTATGCAACTGCCAATGGTGGTGGTCGTGCTGGTGTGATCGAGACCAATTTCCGTGAAGAGACCGAAACCGATTTGTTTGGTGAGCAAGCCGTGCTGTGCGGCGGTACCGTGGAGTTAATCAAAGCCGGATACGAGACCTTGGTTGAAGCCGGTTACGCCCCTGAGATGGCTTATTTTGAGTGCTTGCACGAGTTAAAGCTCATCGTGGACCTCATTTATGAAGGCGGTATCGCCAACATGAACTACTCCATCTCAAACAATGCCGAGTACGGTGAGTACGTCACTGGTCCTCGGATCGTGACTGAGGAAACCAAAAATGCGATGCGCAAGGCCTTACAAGATATTCAGACGGGTGAGTATGCCAAGAGCTTCATCCTTGAAAATCGGGCTGGTGCACCTACCTTGATTTCACGTCGTCGTTTGACCGCTGATCATGAGATCGAAGTTGTGGGTGCGAAGTTGCGCGCCATGATGCCTTGGATTGCGAAAAACAAACTCGTTGACCAGTCGAAGAACTAAGTTCAGAAGGTAATCATCCGATGATGTATCCACACCCCATCATTGCCAAAGAGGGCTGGCTCTACCTGGTTGTGATTGGGGTACTGGCTTTTGTGGTGCATCGCTATGCCGGTTTTTTCTGGTCATGGCCATTGTGGTTATTCTTTATCTTCACCTTGCAGTTCTTCCGTGATCCACAACGCATCGCCCCCCTGGGGAAAGATCTTGTTTTATCGCCAGCCGATGGTCGTATTGTGGTGGTTGAGAAAGCCCATGATCCCTATGCCAATCGGGAAGCCTTAAAGATTAGCGTGTTCATGAATGTCTTTAATGTGCACTCCAATCGCTGCGCGGTCACTGGTCTTGTCAAGCAGGTTACCTACTTTCCAGGCAAGTTCTTTAATGCCAGTATTGATAAGGCCTCGACGGAGAATGAGCGTAATGCGGTCGTGATTGACGCCAATGGCAAGACCGTCACCTTGGTGCAAATTGCTGGTTTAGTTGCTCGCCGAATTTTGTGCTACATCCGCGCTAATGACCGTGTGAAACGCGGTGAGCGCTATGGCTTTATCCGGTTCGGATCGAGGGTGGATGTGTATCTACCCCTAGAAGCTGAGCCCTTAGTGAGTGTTGGCGAGAAGGTCTTTGCTACCAATACCGCACTGGCACGTTTACCTGGATTGGACTAAGCGATGACCCCGCGCCGCAAGTTCCGTACAGACCGCTCCCGTTTTCTGCGGAGTAAAAATACGCGACGCGAGGAGTGGGATTCTGCAGAAGATTTAACCGGGGACGATCTTGAGATCGAGCCACCGCGTCCCCGTAGCAAAGGCATTTACTTATTACCGAATTTATTTACGACGGCAGCATTGTTCTGCGGGTTCTTTGCGATTGTGAACGCCATGAACCACCGCTTTGAGGTTGCAGCGATTGCTGTCTTTGCTTCACTGGTGCTTGATGGCATGGATGGCCGAATCGCACGAATGACCAACACCCAAAGCGCATTTGGTGAGCAATATGATTCTCTGGCTGACATGGTCTCATTCGGTGTGGCCCCAGCCTTAGTAGCTTATGAGTGGGTCTTAAAAGACCTGGGTAAGTGGGGCTGGTTGGCGGCATTTACCTACTGTGCCGGCGCTGCACTTCGATTGGCGCGCTTTAATGCCAATATTGGTGTGGTGGATAAAAAGTTTTTCCAGGGCTTGCCAAGTCCAGCGGCCGCAGCCCTATTAGCTGGTTTTATCTGGCTGGCGGACGATAACAAGATACCGGTGAAGGATTCGGCGATTCCATTAGTGACCTTCTTCATCACGATTTATGCAGGACTCACCATGGTTTCAAATGCCCGTTTTTACAGTGGCAAAGCCTTGGATATTCGGTATCGGGTCCCGTTCTGGGTCATGGTTCTTTTGATCCTCGGTTTTGTATTGATTTCCTCGAACCCACCCCTAACTCTATTTGGCCTCTTCGTGGTGTACTCCCTGTCTGGCTATGTTTTATGGTTGTGGGAGCGGGCGATGGGGCGTCGGATTGGTGGCGAAACCACAGTCTCAGCCAAGTCCGAATAAATGGGGTATAGTATTTCTATGATGAAACAACTAAATGCGCTTCTTCTTCTAGCACTGGGCCTTCGGCTCGGGGCGGGTCGCGCTTAGACACATGAAGTAAGGCACTAAGTTCGCAAACCAGCCCCAGCCAAACCGCTGGGGTTTTTGTTTTAGAAAATACCGTATTAGATGATTAAACAAGGAATAGATGATGAGTGACCGATTAATTATTTTTGATACCACCTTGCGCGATGGTGAGCAGTCACCCGGCGCATCCATGACCCGTGATGAGAAGGTGCGGATTGCCCGTCAACTCGAGCGCTTGCGGGTCGATGTGATTGAGGCCGGTTTTGCAGCCAGCTCTGAAGGCGACTTTGCGGCAATCTCCGCGGTTGCTGCAGCCGTGAAAGACTCGGTGGTGTGCTCGCTCGCGCGTGCCAATGAGACTGATATCACTCGCGCTTCAGATGCCTTAAAGGCAGCCAATGCAAAACGGATTCATGTGTTCTTGGCAACTAGCGCATTGCACATGGAAAAGAAATTACGCATGACCCCGGAGCAGGTGTATGAGCAAGCCAAAAAATCCATCCGCTTTGCCAGAAACTTGGCAGGCGATATTGAGTTCTCTCCTGAGGATGGCTACCGTTCGGACATGGACTTCTTGTGCCGAGTCTTGGAGGCAGTCATTGCTGAGGGAGCGAGCACGATTAATGTTCCCGATACAGTTGGTTATGCCGTTCCTGAACTCTATGGTGAGTTCATTAAAACCTTGCGGACTCGGATTCCGAACTCGGATAAAGCCATCTGGTCAGTGCATTGCCATAACGATTTAGGGATGGGCGTGGCCAACTCCTTAGCCGGTGTTCATATCGGCGGTGCGCGCCAAGTGGAATGCACGATTAATGGCTTAGGTGAGCGCGCGGGCAATACTTCCTTAGAGGAAATTGTGATGGCGGTGCGAACTCGTAAGGATTTCTTTCAGTTAGATGTGGGCATTGATACCAAGCAGATCGTGCCAGCTTCTAAATTGGTTTCACAAATCACGGGCTTTGTAGTGCAACCGAATAAAGCCGTGGTTGGCGCCAATGCCTTTGCCCATGCATCGGGTATTCATCAGGATGGTGTCCTGAAGGCGCGCGATACCTACGAGATCATGCGGGCAGAAGATGTGGGATGGGCGACCAATCGCATCGTGCTTGGTAAGTTGTCTGGTCGCAATGCGTTCAAACAACGTATTTCGGAGTTAGGGGTGGTGTTGGAGTCCGAGAGTGAGCTCAACGATGCGTTCGCACGCTTTAAGGCTTTAGCCGATCAAAAGGCCGAGATTTTTGATGAAGACATTATTTCTTTGATGTCGGACTCTTCGGTAGCCGATCAGAATGAGCACTTCAGTTTCATTTCTTTAAACCAACATTCTGAGACCGGTGAAAAGCCATCGGCGAAGGTGGTGTTTAAGATGGGTGGTCACGATGTGCATTCGGAGGCTGAAGGCAATGGCCCAGTCGATGCCACTTTGCATGCGATTGAGAACAAAGTGCAAAGTGGTGCTGAACTTTTGCTCTACTCAGTCAATGCTATTACTTCGGGTACAGAGTCGCAGGGGGAGGTCACCGTGCGGCTCTCCAAAGGGGGGCGGATTGTGAACGGAGTGGGCATGGACCCCGACATCATTGCCGCCTCGGCTAAGGCCTATTTAGCGGCATTGAACAAATTGCACGATCCCAGCGCCATCAAGCTCAATGCTCAGATGGCACCCTAAATCGTAAGTTATTGATTTATATAAATTTATTAACTATCAGACCGCTTTGCCCACAATCGGAGGGTGCGGTCTGTTAGAATGCTGAAGCTTTGATTTATAAAGCTTTTTATTAACACGGCATATCAGGTGCAAGCTTGAGTGTCCGCACGTATGGAGTATGAAGATGGCAGTTGCAGACATTAATAAGGCGGAAATCGTCAAACAAAACGCGCGTGGCGCAAACGATACGGGTAGCCCCGAAGTTCAGGTGGCGTTATTAACCGCTCGTATCAATGAACTTACCCCCCATTTCAAGGCAAACGCAAAAGATCATCACAGCCGTCGTGGCTTGTTGAAGATGGTCTCGCGCCGTCGCCGTCTCTTGGATTACCTCAAGAGCAAGGATCTGGACCGTTATCGCGCGCTGATCGACAAACTAGGTTTACGTAAGTAATTTCTTGTTTTTGTCAGCATTGCAATGAAGTAGGGTGTTGCCAAACGGGCAAGGCTCTACTTTGAGTGGTTCAAGATGACCGGCTTCTAGGGATCGTGTCATTCCAATGCGTTTCTTCTTAAAAGAGACGCACTGGAATGGCATCCCACATGGGTTCATCATGCAATCACTCCAGTGATACCGCGGCGCTGTGGATCCGCGGTGTGTATGTTTGGAGAAAAAAATATGTCAATGTTTCATAAAGTTGTGAAAACGTTTCAATGGGGCCAACACACCGTCACCATGGAAACCGGTGAGATTGCTCGCCAATCCAGTGGTGCTGTACTTCTCAATATGGATGACACCGTGGTACTTGCCACGGTAGTCGGTGCTAAAACAGCCAAAGAGGGTCAAGACTTTTTCCCCTTAACGGTTGACTACATCGAGAAGACCTATTCTGCTGGCAAGATTCCTGGAGGATTCTTCCGTCGCGAGGGGCGTCCGTCTGAAGGCGAGACCTTAATCTCACGTCTGATTGATCGTCCGATCCGCCCATTGTTCCCAGAAGGCTTTTATAACGAAGTTCAGGTGGTCGTGCATGTGATGTCGATTAATCCAGATGTGCCAGCCGATATTCCAGCCTTAATCGCATCGTCTGCTGCGCTCGCGATTTCGGGCATTCCATTTAATGGCCCAATGGGTGCGGCGCGCGTTGGTTACCGTGACGGTCAGTATTTACTCAACCCCAATCGTAGCGAGCAAGCGACCAGCGAACTCGATTTGATCGTAGCCGGTACCCAAGCTGCAGTATTGATGGTGGAGTCCGAGGCTCAACAGTTATCTGAAGCCGTTATGTTAGGCGCAGTTGTATACGGCCATGAGCAGTCGCAGATCGCGATCAATGCGATCCAGGAACTCGTGCGTGATGCCGGTAAGCCCGAATGGGATTGGAAGCCAGCAGCAAAGAACGAAGCTTTAATTGCCAAGTTACAAAGCTTGGCAGAGGGCCCATTGCGCGAAGCGTATCAAATTCGTCAAAAGCAAGCTCGCTCCACCAAGATCAAGGAAGTGGTTGCCAATGTCATGACCCAGTTAGCTGCTGACGGCGAAGTGGATGAAGTGGAAGTTGGTAATCTCTTGTTCGAGATCGAAGCAAAAATCGTACGTAGCCAAATTCTCAATGGTGAGCCACGTATTGACGGCCGCGATACTCGCACTGTACGCCCCATTGAAATTCGCAACGGCGTATTACCACGCACTCACGGCTCTGCACTCTTTACCCGTGGTGAGACGCAAGCCTTGGTGGTTGCAACTCTTGGAACTGCGCGCGATGAGCAAATCATTGACGCGCTCGAAGGTGAGTACCGCGATCGCTTTATGTTCCACTACAACATGCCTCCATTTGCAACGGGTGAGACCGGTCGCGTTGGCACACCCAAGCGTCGTGAGATTGGTCACGGCCGTTTAGCGAAGCGTGCTTTAGTACCAGTATTGCCAAGCATGGAAGAGTTTGCGTACAGCATTCGTTTGGTTTCTGAGATTACCGAGTCCAATGGTTCATCCTCGATGGCTTCAGTCTGCGGCGGCTGCTTAGCTCTGATGGATGCCGGTGTTCCAGTGAAGGCGCATGTGGCCGGTGTTGCCATGGGCCTCATCTTGGATGGCAATCGCTTTGCAGTGTTAACCGACATCTTGGGTGATGAGGATCACCTGGGCGATATGGACTTTAAGGTGGCTGGTACAGCCAACGGGATTACGGCTTTGCAGATGGACATTAAGGTCCAAGGCATTACCAAAGAAATCATGCAGGTTGCGTTGGCACAAGCTCAAGAAGGCCGTTTGCATATTCTGAGCAAAATGCAAGAAGCGATGGGTTCTGTACGCACTGAGCTATCGGAGCACGCACCACGCATGGTGACCTTTAAGATCCATCCAGACAAGATCCGTGAAGTGATTGGTAAGGGCGGCGCAACGATTCAGGCGCTTACCAAAGAGACCGGTTGCAGCATTGATATTAAAGATGATGGTACGGTCACGATCGCCTCAACCAGTGCAGAAGGCATGGCCTTGGCTAAAGCTAAGATTGAAGGCATTACCGCTGAAGCTGAAGTTGGTAAGGTTTATGAAGGCCCCGTTGTGAAGTTGCTGGAGTTTGGTGCCCTCGTCAACATTCTGCCCGGTAAAGATGGACTCTTACATATCTCTGAGATCTCAACCGAGCGCGTGAAGGATGTCAAAGACTTCTTGCAAGAGGGTCAGGTGGTGCGTGTGAAATTACTCGCAGCCGATGAGCGTGGTCGTTTGCGTTTATCGATGAAAGCGCTATTGACCCCTGAGTCTGGTTTGGCAGATACGCAGGCAAGCGATAGTCCAAACGAGACCGTTTAAGCAGGAGTATTGCGATGCGTGTAATGGAGATTCGGGAGTATGGCGCTCCAGAGATGTTGGTCAAAGCAGAGCGTCCAGATCCTGCTGTGCCAAGCGCAGGCTCTGGCGAGGTCTTAATTCGGGTGAAGGCAGCCGGCATTAATCGTCCGGATGTTTTGCAACGAAAAGGGCATTACCCCGTTCCTCCAGGCGCATCCGATATCCCCGGTCTTGAAGTGGCCGGAGAGATCATTGGCGGTGATCTTGCGCACGCTGATAACACCTTTGGTTTGAAGGTGGGCGATAAAGCCTGTGCACTAGTGCAGGGTGGCGGATATGCCGATTTATGTACCGCCCCAATCGCGCAATGTTTGCCCTATCCGAAAGGCTTTTCAGATATTGAGGCAGCGTCTTTGCCAGAAACCTTTTTTACCGTATGGAGCAATGTCTTTCAACGTGGACATCTGAGTAAAGGTGAGACTTTGCTAGTGCAGGGCGGCTCGAGTGGTATTGGTGTGACCGCTATTCTCATCGCTAAAGCACTCGGTCATCGGGTATTTGTGACCGCAGGAAGCGACGAAAAGTGTGCGGCTTGCACGCAATTGGGCGCAGATCTTGCAATCAACTACAAAACTCAAGACTTTGTAGAAGAAATTAAGAAGGCGACTAATGGTAAGGGCGTAGATGTCATTTTGGACATGGTCACCGGTACCTACTTACAGCGCGAGATTGATTGTTTAGCCGATGATGGTCGTATTGTGATTATTGCCATCATGGGAGGCTCAAAGGCAGAAGTGAATACGGGTCAAATACTGCGTCGCCGATTAACCATTACGGGATCGACCTTGCGTCCAAGACCTGTGGCCTTTAAGCATCAAATTACTAAAGAGTTGTATCAAACGGTGTGGCCCTTGCTGAACGCAGGTCAACTAAAGCCAGTTATTTATAAAACATTTTCCTTAGAGCAAGCCGCAGATGCGCATCGATTGATGGAATCTAGCGAGCATGTCGGAAAAATTGTGTTAACGGTGTAAGAGAGTTGCTATGCGCGCATTGACGGTCATCGGCAATTGGAAGATGAATGGCAGTGTTCGCAGTAATCGGGATTGGTTGCAAACGGTCACTACAGAGATGCAGCAGGGCATGCCGGCAGGTCGGCGTTTTGGTGTCTGTGTGCCCTTTCCGTATTTGCAAGAATGCAGTAACTATTTGGGAAGTTCGCAGCTTCAATTAGGGGCGCAAGATGTATCGGCCTATGCGTCTGGGCCATATACAGGTGAGGTGAGTGCGAGCATGTTGCAGGAGATGGGTGTGCGCTTTGTGATCGTGGGTCATTCGGAGCGTCGTATGCAGTACGGCGAGGCCAATGAGAGCATCGCTCTCAAAGCAGAGCAGGCTTTAGATCATGAGTTGACCCCAATCATTTGCGTTGGTGAAACAGCGGATGAGAGAAATTCTGGGCGTGCAGTCGAGGTGGTGAGGCGACAGGTTGCCAGTCAGGTAAGCACCCTGCAAGATCGCTTGGTGGATTGCTTGATTGCGTATGAGCCGATTTGGGCCATTGGGACAGGTAAGGTTGCGAGTGCGCAAATGGCCCAAGATATGCACCGGGCGATTCGCTTGCAACTGGCTGAGTTTGATGATGATGTGGCGTCTCATATTGGGATTGTTTACGGAGGCAGTGTCCGGGCCGATAACGCCACGGAGCTTTTTGCCATGCCCGATATTGATGGGGCGTTGGTTGGTGGCGCATCGTTGGATGCCAAGGAGTTTTTAGCAATCTGTCGGGCGTGATGGATTGCATGATGAATGACGATATGGAGAACAGAAATGGAATGGCTTAAAACTTTATTCGTGGTCCTGCAAGTAGTTTCTGCATTGGCCATTATTGGCTTGGTCTTGATTCAGCAAGGTAAGGGCGCTGATATGGGCGCAGCATTTGGTTCGGGCTCCTCAGGTAGTTTATTTGGGGCAACCGGCTCCTCAAACTTTCTCTCGCGTACCACCGCTATTTTTGCGGTGATCTTTTTTGTGAGCACCCTAGGAATTACCTGGTTGGGCACTAAAAAGCCTGTTGAGTCAGGGGTTTTATCCAACTCAACCTTGCCGACTGTAGCCCCTGCTCAGCAAGGTGGCGCCACTCCAGCAAATGGAGCAAGTTCAGAACCCGGTAAGCCGGTCGTGCCTCGCTAATTTGCACCTTTTTGGAAGGTGCAATGCGGTAGAATTGAGGGTTGTTGTAGGGCTTTTCCGAGATGCCGACGTGGTGAAATTGGTAGACACGCTATCTTGAGGGGGTAGTGGCTTAGGCTGTGCGAGTTCGAGTCTCGCCGTCGGCACCAAAGTGGATTAGTTTGGTCGGGAATTCTTGTCTTATTGCTGTAAATCAAGAATCCCAAAATGAAAGTCGTTGATAATTCGAACGTTTGGAAATCTGACACAGGATAGAAGAAGTTGAACCTTTCAAATTACTTCCCAGTACTGTTGTTTATTCTTGTCGGTATCGGCGTCGGTCTTGCCCCCATTGTCTTGGGTAAAGTTTTAGCCCCCTCCAAACCTTATTCAGAAAAAGATTCCCCATACGAGTGCGGCTTTGAAGCCTTTGAAGATGCTCGTATGAAATTCGATGTGCGCTACTACCTGGTCGCCATCCTTTTTATCCTGTTTGATCTCGAAACCGCATTTTTATTTCCTTGGGGCGTTGCCTTAAGGGATATTGGCTGGGAAGGTTACATTGCGATGGCAATTTTCCTCCTTGAGTTTATCGTTGGTTTTGCTTATATCTGGAAAAAGGGCGCCCTGGATTGGGAGTAGACGTCGATGGCACTTGAAGGTGTTCTAAAACAAGGTTTTGTAACGACCTCGGCTGACCAGTTAATCAATTGGACCAGAACCGGATCGCTTTGGCCGATGACCTTTGGTTTGGCTTGTTGCGCAGTTGAGATGATGCATGCGGGCGCATCGCGCTACGACCTCGATCGTTTTGGAGTGGTATTCCGTCCATCGCCCCGCCAATCCGATTTGATGATTGTGGCAGGCACCTTATGCAACAAGATGGCTCCAGCCTTGCGCAAGGTCTACGACCAAATGCCAGAACCGCGTTGGGTGATATCGATGGGTTCATGTGCGAATGGCGGCGGCTATTATCACTACTCTTACTCGGTGGTACGCGGTTGTGATCGCATTGTCCCAGTGGATGTGTATGTGCCAGGTTGTCCACCAACGGCAGAAGCCTTGATCTACGGCATTATTCAGTTGCAGGCCAAGATTGGTCGGACCAGCACCATTGCGAGGAAGGGTTGAGATGAGTGATCGCCTCGAACAACTTCGTTTGCAACTTGATCGTGTTTTGGGAAACCGTATTCAGAGTGCCACGATCGATCATCGCGAGTTGACCATCGTGTTGCATCACGCAACGTATGCGGAGTCAGCCAAATTATTGCGAGACGATCCTAGCTTAGCGTTTGAGCAACTCATTGATTTATGTGGAGTTGATTACAAAGACTATGCCGATGGTACCTGGAGCGGACCTCGCTTTGCGGTGGTTAGCCACTTACTGTCTATCAAGCATAACCAACGTCTGCGCATTCGGGTATTTGCCCCAGACGATGACTACCCCTTGGTGGCATCGATGGTTCCCATTTGGAACTCGGCCAATTGGTTTGAGCGTGAAGCCTTTGATCTCTTTGGTATCTTGTTCGATGGCCATGAGGATTTGCGTCGTATCTTGACCGACTACGGCTTTATTGGTCATCCATTCCGTAAGGATTTCCCAATCTCGGGCCACGTCGAGATGCGCTATGACCCGGAGTTAAAGCGGGTGGTGTATCAGCCAGTTACGATTGATCCGCGTGAAGTAACCCCACGCGTGATTCGTGAAGAACAATACGGTGGCTTAGCAAATGGCTGAGATTAAGAACTACACCCTCAACTTTGGCCCCCAGCATCCTGCGGCTCACGGTGTATTGCGTTTAGTGCTGGAGCTCGACGGCGAGGTAATCCAACGCGCCGATCCGCATATTGGCTTATTGCATCGCGCGACCGAAAAACTCGCCGAGACCCGGACTTGGATTCAGAGTGTGCCGTATATGGATCGTCTCGATTATGTATCGATGATGGTTAACGAGCACGCCTATGTGATGGCCATCGAGAAACTCTTGGATGTCGACGTACCAGTGCGTGCTCAATACATCCGCGTAATGTTTGATGAGCTCACCCGTCTACTCAATCACTTGCTCTGGGTTGGCTGCCACGGTCTCGACGTTGGTGCGATGGCGATCTTCTTATATGCTTTCCGTGATCGTGAGGATATCTTCGATATGTATGAGGCGGTATCCGGTGCTCGGATGCATGCAGCCTACTATCGTCCCGGCGGCGTCTATCGCGATTTGCCTGAGAAGATGCCGCAATACGCCAAGTCCGCGATTCGGAGTGAGCAGGCGGTGAAGCGCTTAAATGAGAGCCGTAGCGGATCATTATTGGATTTCATTGAAGACTTTAGTAATCGCTTTCCAGCGAATGTAGATGAGTACAACAATCTCTTAACCGATAACCGTATTTGGAAGCAGCGTTTAGTGGGTATCGGTGTGGTCTCGCCTGAGCGAGCTCTGCAGATGGGCTTTACTGGCCCGATGTTGCGTGGCTCCGGTTTTGCTTGGGACTTGCGCAAGAAGCAGCCTTATGAAGTCTATGACCAGTTGGATTTTGATATTCCAGTGGGAGTGAATGGCGATAGCTACGACCGATATTTAGTGCGTATGGAAGAGATGCGTCAATCCAATCGCATTATTCAGCAGTGTGTGAAGTGGTTGCGTGCTAATCCAGGCCCAGTGATGAGCGATAACCACAAGGTAGCTCCTCCAAAGCGCGTTGATATGAAAACCAATATGGAAGAGTTGATTCATCACTTCAAGCTCTTTACCGAAGGGATTCATGTGCCTGCCGGTGAGGCGTATGCAGCAGTAGAGCACCCAAAGGGTGAGTTCGGGATTTACGCCATTTCGGATGGTGCCAACAAACCTTACCGCTTAAAGATTCGGGCTCCTGGCTTTGCTCATTTAGCAGCCATGGATGAGATGTCACGCGGTCACATGATTGCGGATGCGGTCACTATCATTGGGACCCAAGACATTGTGTTTGGTGAGATCGATCGATAAATCATGATGACAGTCCAATCCCTTTTTTCTGCTAAGACTCGAGCTCAAATGGATCGCAATATTGCGAAGTATCCGTCTGAGCAAAAACAATCGGCAGTGATGGCATGCCTAATTGCCGCACAAGAAGAGCATGGTTGGGTCTCCCCCGAGATCATTGCGGAAGTTGCACAAATTCTGGAGATGCCTAAGATTGCGGTTGAGGAAGTGGCGACCTTCTACAACATGTATGAGACCAAGCCGATTGGTAAGTTCAAACTGGTTGTGTGTACCAATTTACCTTGTCAGTTAACGCATGGCGAAGAAGCGGCTGACTACCTCAAGAAAAAACTCGGGATTAACTTTAATGAGACCACGCCCTGCGGAACTTTCACCTTGAAAGAGGGCGAGTGCATGGGTGCCTGTGGCGACTCACCTGTGATGTTGGTGAACAACCACCGGATGTGCAGTTTTATGACCCAAGAAAAGATCGACGCCTTATTGGATGAGTTGAATGCGCAAGCAAAAGGGGGGAGCGTATGACCAGTTTGCATAGTCGTCACATCAAGCCCTTAATTTTGGCTGGCCTAGATGGTAAGAACTGGCATCTCAAAGACTATGAGGCGCGCGGCGGTTATCAACAGCTACGCCGGATTCTGAACGAAAAAATTACCCCGGATGCCGTGATTGCGGAAGTCAAAGCATCGTCCTTGCGTGGCCGCGGTGGTGCTGGATTTCCAACGGGCTTGAAGTGGAGCTTCATGCCTAAGAACTACAACGGCAATAAATATTTGGTTTGTAATAGCGATGAAGGTGAGCCCGGCACATTCAAAGACCGTGACATCATGCGCTATAACCCCCATGCATTGATTGAAGGCATGATCATCGGCGCCTACGCGATGGGAATCTCAACGGGATATAACTACATTCATGGCGAGATCTGGGAGGTCTATGAGCGCTTTGAAGAGGCTCTTGAGGAGGCACATGCCGCGGGCTATCTTGGAGAGAAAATTTTAGGAACGGAATTTAGCTTCCAGTTGCATGCCGCCCCAGGCTTTGGTGCCTATATTTGCGGAGAAGAGACTGCGCTCTTAGAGTCCCTTGAAGGAAAAAAAGGGCAGCCGCGCTTTAAGCCACCATTTCCAGCCAACTTTGGTCTATATGGCAAGCCAACGACCATTAACAACACCGAGACCTTTGCAGCCGTGCCATTTATTCTGGCCATCGGTGCAGAGGCCTATCTCAAATTAGGTAAGCCTAATAATGGCGGCACCAAGATCTTCTCCGTATCAGGCGACGTTACTTACCCAGGTAACTATGAAGTTCCACTCGGCACGCCCTTTGCAGAGTTATTGAAGTTGGCGGGTGGAATGCGCAATGGCAAACAGCTCAAAGCCGTAATCCCTGGCGGATCATCAGCGCCGGTCTTGCCTGGCAAGATCATGATGGATATCACCATGGATTACGACGCGATCTCCAAGGCTGGGTCGATGCTTGGTTCGGGGGCGGTGATCGTGATGGATGAGACCCGTTGCATGGTGCGTTCACTCCTGCGTCTCTCGTATTTCTATCACGAAGAGTCATGTGGCCAATGCACCCCATGCCGCGAGGGCACGGGTTGGCTCTGGCGTATCGTTAACCGTATTGAACATGGCCAAGGTCGTCCAGAGGATTTGGATCTTCTCAAAGACGTTGCCGGAAATATTCAAGGGCGGACCATCTGTGCCTTAGGTGATGCGGCGGCGATGCCAGTGCAAGGAATGCTCAAGCACTACATGGATGAGTTTGCCTACCATGTTGAGCACAAGCATTGCATGGTTTCTTCATTTGCAAAGGCTGCCTAATCATGAGCACGGTGAACATGATTGAGATCCATGTCGATGGTAAGCCCGTTGAGGTGCCACAGGGCTCGATGGTGATGCATGCCACCAATAAACTAGGCACCTATGTTCCCCATTTTTGCTATCACAAGAAACTGAGCATCGCCGCAAACTGCCGGATGTGTTTGGTTGAAGTCGAGAAGGCGCCTAAGCCGCTACCGGCATGTGCCACCCCCGTGATGGCCGGTATGAAGGTATTTACCCATTCGGCGAAGGCTGTTGAGGCGCAAAAGTCGGTGATGGAGTTCTTATTGATTAACCATCCCTTGGATTGCCCGATTTGCGATCAGGGTGGTGAATGCCAATTACAAGATTTAGCAGTTGGCTACGGTAAATCCAGTTCGCGCTATAAAGAAGAGAAGCGTGTGGTTTTCCATAAAAATGTTGGACCACTCATTTCCATGGAAGAGATGTCGCGTTGCATTCACTGCACCCGCTGCGTGCGTTTTGGGCAAGAGGTTGCTGGTGTGATGGAGCTTGGCATGATCAACCGTGGCGAGCATTCGGAGATCACTACTTTTGTGGGGCAAACGGTTGACTCTGAGCTCTCTGGAAATATGATTGATATCTGCCCAGTGGGTGCCTTAACCAGCAAGCCATTTCGGTATGCCGCGCGTACTTGGGAGTTGGTCCGCAAGCGCTCGATCAGTCCGCATGATGCTGTCGGTGCCAACACTACCGTACAAACGAAGGCCAATCATGTGATGCGGGTTGTCGCGCTTGAGAACGAGGCCATCAATGAGTGCTGGATTAGTGACCGCGATCGCTTTGCGTACGAGGGCTTAAATAGCCCTGATCGTTTAACCACCCCCATGGTGAAACAAAATGGGCAGTGGTTGGAGACCGATTGGCAGTCCGCCCTCGATTACGTTGTGCACTCATTAAGTGATATTCAGAAGCAGCATGGCAGTCAAGCATTGGCGGCGCTGGCTCATCCCATCGCGAGTGCAGAAGAGCTTTACCTCTTGCAAAAAGTGATGCGCGGTCTAGGAAGTCATCAAATTGAGACGCGCTTGCGCCAAACCGATACCCGTGGAGCTGCTGCACTTCCTTGGTTGGGTATGCCAATTGCGAAGTTGAGTGAACTCAAACGTGTATTGGTGATTGGTAGTCATTTGCGCAAAGATCTGCCGCTGATTGCTGCTCGGATACGCACGGCTACCAAGCAGGGTCTTAAGGTCTATCGACTCGATGCAGGTGGTAACGATTGGCTCATGCCGATTGCTGCGCATCTCAAATCGAAGCCCAGTGAATGGGTTGATCAGTTGGGGCAAATTGCCCAAGCAATTGCGCAAGCAACATCTGTTCAGTCTCCAGCTGGCCTCTCTGTGAAAAGTGTTTCTCCACAGGCGCAAGCGATCGCGGATCAGTTACTCGGCAATGCCAAACTTGAGAGCCCTGAGCCGCAGGCAATATTCTTGGGATCCTTAGCGATTGCTCATCCCAACGCCTCTGATTTGCATGTCCTTGCAGAGTTTATTGCAAAGCATTCAGGATGCACCTTTGGCTTCTTATGCGAAGGTGGTAATTCAGTGGGGGCGCAACTGGTTGACGCAACGCAAGGTAACCAAGGCAGCATTGATACCGTATTGCAAAGTAAGGCGCGTGCCTATGTGATGTTGCACGTCGAGCCACTTCAGGATTTACCCAATCCACAACAAACTCGAGCCGCGTTACAGGGCGCTGATACTGTGATTGCGATGAGCGCCTATACGAGCCCCGATTTACTTGAATTAGCCGATGTGATTCTGCCAATTACTCCCTATACCGAAACGGTTGGAAGTTTTGTGAACTTGGCGGGGCAGGTGCAAACGATTCAGCCTTCCGTTCGACCCTTGGCAGATGCCAGACCGGCATGGAAGGTGCTCCGTGCACTCGGAAGTCTTCTGAACCTAGAGGGCTTTTTGTATAACCTGCCAGAAGAGGTTTATGCCGATGCGTTTGCAAAGCCGGTGCAGGACCAACTCAATAATTGCTTTACAGCTAGCCCTGAGATCCAGCAGCAGGTTCAGATTGCTGCATCGCTTGAGCGCCTTGCCGATCAAGCGATTTATTCAAGTGATGCGATTGTGCGCCGCGCGCCTGCATTGCAACGCACCCGTGATGCAAAGGATGCTGCCATGATCGGAGTAGGTGAGACCCTTTGGGGACAACTTGGTTTGCAGGCCGGTGATCGCGTGTCGCTCACCCAAGCTGGCCATACGGTTGAGGCGGGCGTTGTGTTGCAACCCGGCTTGGCCGACGGTGTGGTGCGGATTGCAACAGCAACGGAGTTAAGTGGTCATCTAGCATCGATGTTTGGTGAAGTGGCTCTTTCTAAATTAACGGTGAGCGCTTAAGGTAGTTATGGGCAACTGGATCGATCTCATTACCAGCCACGGTGAACAACTGTTTGGTTCGTTCTGGCCTTTGGTTTGGAACTTAGCGAAGATCCTGATCATCGTATTGCCCATTTTTGGCGCAGTTGCCTACCTCACGCTGTGGGAGCGCAAGCTGATTGGCTGGATGCACATTCGTTTAGGTCCTAATCGGGTTGGGCCGCTTGGTTTATTCCAGCCAATTGCGGATGCATTAAAGCTTCTGATGAAGGAGATCGTCTCCCCAACGCGCGCAAGTCATACGCTCTACATCATTGCCCCACTCATGGTGCTAACCCCGGCGCTTGCTGCATGGGCAGTGGTGCCGTTCCAAGCAGACCTAGTTCTTGCGGATGTGAACGCTGGTCTCCTCTATGTGATGGCCATTACCTCGGTGGGTGTGTATGGCGTGATCTTGGCGGGGTGGGCCTCAAACTCCAAGTACCCATTCTTGGGAGCCATGCGTGCCTCTGCTCAAATGATCTCTTATGAGATTGCGATGGGTTTAGCTCTGGTGACCGTATTGATGGTCGCCGGCTCCTTAAACCTAAGTAATATTGTGCGCTCTCAAGAAGTTGGCATCTTCGCCGACATGGGCCTGAACTTCCTCTCTTGGAACTGGTTGCCCTTACTACCCATGTTTGTGATCTATTTCATCTCCGGGGTTGCGGAGACCAACCGTCACCCGTTTGACGTGGTAGAAGGGGAGTCCGAGATTGTTGCTGGTCACATGGTGGAGTACTCCGGCATGGCCTTTGCATTATTTTTCTTGGCCGAATATGCCAATATGATCTTGATTGCCGCCTTAACGTCGATCATGTTCTTGGGCGGTTGGTTACCAATCCTTGATCTACCCATCTTGCGCGACATCCCAGGATTCTTTTGGTTATTTGCCAAGATCTTTTTTGTGCTCTCGTGCTTTATTTGGTTGCGGGCTTCATTGCCACGGTATCGCTATGACCAAATCATGCGTTTGGGTTGGAAGATCTTTATTCCGCTAACCGTGGTTTGGGTATTGTTGGTTGGGGCTTGGATTTTGTCCCCCTGGAACATTTGGAGCTAATCACTATGTTCAAGCGCGCCTCTCAGTTTCTGAATAGCTTAATGCTCAAAGACGTTCTTAAAGGAATGTCGATTACAGGGCGTTATTTATTTAAACCCAAGATCACGATTCAGTATCCGGAAGAGAAGACCCCATTGTCACCCCGTTTTCGGGGCTTACACGCACTGCGTCGCTATCCCAATGGGGAAGAGCGCTGCATTGCATGCAAACTGTGTGAGGCCGTTTGCCCGGCTCTGGCAATCTCGATTGAGTCTGATCAGCGTGAGGATGGTACCCGCAGAACAACGCGCTATGACATCGACCTGACCAAATGCATTTTCTGTGGCTATTGTGAAGAGGCTTGCCCAGTGGACGCCATTGTTGAGACCAATATTTTTGAGTATTTCGGCGATAAACGCGGTGATCTGTACTTTACCAAGGAGATGTTGCTAGCGGTCGGTGATGAATACGAAAAGCAAATTGCAGCCAACCGAGAGGCGGATGCACCATACCGTTAATTGATTTATGACCCTTGACCCCAATTTAATCTTCTCAGCCTTTTTCTATGCTTTCGCGGCGCTCTTGGTGATTTCCGCATTGCGGGTCATTACGGTTCCCAATCCTGTGCACGCAGCCTTATTCTTGGTTTTGGCATTCTTTAGTGCCTCTGGTATCTGGATGTTGCTCAAAGCCGAGTTCCTAAGCCTGATCCTGATCCTGGTCTATGTGGGCGCGGTGATGGTGTTGTTTTTATTCGTGGTGATGATGCTCGATCTGGATCTTGCGCATCTGCGACGCGATTTCAAGAAATACCTACCACTTGCCATGCTGATTGGTGTGGTGATCATCTTGCAACTCTCGATCGTGTTAATCCGCGGCTTTATTGGCACCACCGCACCTGTGAACGTCTTGCCCGATGTGGTGGCAGCAAATAATACGCAAGTCCTTGGTTATTTAATGTTTACGGAATACATTTATGCCTTTGAAGTTGCCGGCATTGTCTTGTTGGTTGCCATTATTGCGGCCGTTGCCCTTACTCTGCGTAAACGTAAAGATGTGAAGGGTCAAAATATTGCAGAGCAGGTTGCGGTTTCCGCTAAAGATCGGATGCGGATTGTCTCGATGGATGCTGAGCGTGACGCCAAGCAAGACCTCAAGTCTCGAACCAAACCAGGTGATCCAGCATGACCATCACACTCGCTCATTATTTAGTTCTCGGCGCTATTCTGTTTGCGATTAGTGTGGTTGGCATCTTCCTGAATCGGCGTAACGTGATCATCCTCTTGATGGCGATTGAGCTGATGTTGCTCGCCGTCAACATGAACTTTGTGGCGTTCTCCCATTACTTGGGTGATATGGCCGGTCAGGTATTTGTATTTTTTATTCTGACCGTAGCTGCAGCAGAGGCTGCGATTGGTTTGGCGATCTTGGTGGTTCTATTCCGCAAGGTTGACACGATTAATACCGAAGATCTTGACCATCTCAAAGGCTAGTTGACATGACCATTGCTTTAACCACTGCCCATCTTTGTGCGATTCCACTAGCCCCGCTGGTGGGAGCGGCGTTTGCAGGACTATTAGGAACGAAGTTTTTTGGCAATCGGATTGGCCAAGTGGCATCCCAATCGATCACTATTTTGGGGGTCGCAATTGCGTTCTTGCTGTCGTGCTGGGTTTTATATGAGGTAATGAACGGCTATTACTTCGATGGCAGTGTTTACACCTGGATGAAGATTGGCGAGTTGAGTTTTGACATTGGCTTTCTGATTGATCCATTGACCGCCGTGATGATGGTGGTAGTGACCTTCGTTTCTCTCATGGTCCACATCTACACCATTGGGTATATGGCAGGCGAGGAGGGCTACAACCGTTTCTTCGCTTATATCTCCTTGTTTACCTTTGCCATGCTGATGCTCGTGATGAGCAACAACATGCTGCAGCTGTTCTTTGGATGGGAGGCGGTAGGCGTTGTGTCGTATTTGCTGATCGGTTTTTATTACGATCGTCCCACGGCGATTTTTGCCAACATGAAGGCCTTCTTGGTCAACCGTGTGGGCGACTTTGGATTCATCCTGGGGATTGGGCTATTGCTTGCTGCTACCGGCTCCATGAACTACGCCGATATCTTTTCTCAAAATACGGTGATGGCAGCCCAGACTGTGCCAGGAACGGATTGGAATCTAATCACGGTTGCTTGCATTTGTCTCTTTATTGGTGCGATGGGTAAGTCTGCTCAGTTCCCATTGCATGTCTGGTTACCGGATTCGATGGAAGGTCCAACCCCCATTTCTGCGTTGATTCATGCGGCAACCATGGTGACCGCAGGTATTTTTATGGTGACCCGCATGTCGCCCTTGTTTGAGCTCTCCGATGTTGCCTTGAGCTTCATTCTGGTCATCGGTTCGATTACCGCGCTCTTCATGGGATTCTTGGGAATCGTGCAAACCGATATCAAGCGCGTGGTGGCGTATTCAACGCTCTCGCAATTGGGCTACATGACCGTTGCGCTCGGCGTCTCTGCCTATCCAATTGCTATCTTCCATTTAATGACCCACGCTTTCTTTAAAGCTTTGTTGTTCTTAGGGGCGGGTAGTGTGATCATTGGAATGCATCACGAGCAGGACATGCGCAAGATGGGCGGCCTCTGGAAATACATGCCAATTACCTGTTTGGTGATGTTAATTGGTTCCTTGGCGTTGATTGGCACACCATTTTTCTCAGGTTTTTACTCCAAAGACTCGATTATTGAGGCGGTGGCGGCGAGCACCATACCTGGATCAGGTTTTGCATATTTTGCGGTGATGGCGAGCGTCTTTGTAACCGCCTTGTATTCCTTCCGCCTCTACTTTTATGTCTTCCATGGCAAGGAGCGATTTGGTCATGATCATGACCATCACCATTCGCACGATGCGCACGATGAGCATCATGGGCTCGCGCCAGGTGAGAAACCCCATGAGTCACCTTGGGTCATTACCTTGCCGCTGATCGCTTTGGCAATCCCCTCAGTGATTATTGGTTACTACACCATTGATCCCATGTTATTTGGTAGTTTCTTTGGGGACGCGATCTATATTGATGAGGCTAAGCATCCTGCACTTGCAACCTTTGCATCCCATTTCCATGGCCCAGTGGCAATGGCCTTGCATGGCTTTACGACCCCCGTGTTTATTTTGTTGGTCTTGGGTGTATTGGTGGCTGCCATTTGCTACCTGTGGGCTACATCCTTGCCCGAGAAAATCGCGAAGATCTTCGCGCCTATTAAGACTCTCTTGGATAACAAGTATTACCTCGATGATTTGAACCAATGGATTTTTGCAAAGGGCGCGCTCCTGATTGGTGGTGGCTTATGGAAGCAGGGCGATCAACGAGTCATTGATGGTTTTGTGGTGAACGGCAGTGCTCATCTGGTAGGTAAGTTCTCAGGAGTAATTCGTCATTTGCAGTCGGGTTATCTCTATCACTATGCCTTTGCCATGATCGTCGGTTTGATTGGCTTGATGGCCTGGATTCTGTATACCCATATTTATATTGCTTACTAAGTACACCTGGTCATGATTCTTTCTTACGCGATTTGGATTCCGATTGTTTTTGGCCTAATGATTTTGGTCTATGGCTCGGAGCGTCCATCCACTGGCGTGAAGTATTTGGCCTTGTTTGGGGCCATTTTGGGCTTTATTGCCACCTTACCCCTAATCGCTAACTTTGATATTGCCAATGCTGGCATGCAGTTTGTGGAAAAGCATAGCTGGATTCCACGCTACGACATTAACTATCACCTTGGTGTGGATGGTATTTCGGTATGGTTTGTGGTGTTGACCGCCTTTATCAATATTTTTGTCGTGATCGCCGCTTGGGAGGTGATTACTGAGAAGGCCTCGCAATACTATGCCGCATTCATGATTTTGTCGGGCCTCATGATTGGGGTGTTCTCAGCGCTTGACGGCCTACTGTTTTATATCTTCTTTGAGGCAACACTCATTCCGATGTACATCATCATCGGGGTATGGGGTGGACAAAACCGCATCTATGCGGCCTTTAAGTTCTTCCTATATACCTTGTTGGGATCGTTGTTAGCTCTTGTGGCCATTTTGTATCTCTACAACCTAACCAATACTTTTGACTTGCTCACTTGGCATCGAGCGAAGTTAGATATTGTGGAGCAGGTACTGATCTTTATTGCCTTCTTCATGGCCTTTGCCGTCAAGGTGCCAATGTGGCCTTTGCATACTTGGTTGCCCGATGTTCACGTGGAGGCCCCAACCGGTGGCTCAGTGGTCCTGGCAGCCATTATGTTGAAGCTTGGCGCTTATGGATTCCTGCGTTTCTCGTTGCCGATTGCGCCGGATGCCAGCATCCTTTTAGGACCAATCATTATTTTCTTATCGCTGGTGGCGGTGATCTATGTTGGTTTAGTAGCACTGGTTCAGCAAGATATGAAGAAGTTAGTGGCGTACTCCTCAATTGCGCACATGGGTTTTGTGACCCTAGGGTTTTTTATCTTCAGTCCTCTTGGTATTGAGGGCGGCATTATTCAGATGATCTCGCACGGATTTGTATCGGGCGCGATGTTCTTAGCCATTGGTGTTTTATACGACCGTATGCACACCCGCAAGATTGCTGATTACGGTGGTGTGGTGCATCGTATGCCAAAGTTCTCGGCATTTATGGTCCTCATGGCGATGGCCAATTGCGGTTTACCAGCCACCTCGGGTTTTGTGGGGGAGTTTATGGTGATCCTAGCCGCCGTTGATTACGACTTCATGATTGGTCTACTGTCAGCGACCGCATTAATCCTTGGTGCTGCCTACTCCCTATGGATGGTCAAGCGCGTGATCTTTGGTGCGATCACTAATCCAGAGGTCGAGAAACTTGAGGATCTCAATGGTCGTGAGTTTTTTATGTTCATTATTTTGTCGCTCTGCGTGATTGGCATGGGCGTGTATCCAAAACCCTTTACCGACATTATTCATCCAGCAGTGATGCAGTTGCTCGAACATGTCGCGATTAGCAAACTCTGAGTAAGGTTATTGCATGGATACTTTTGACCTAATTGCCATTGCTCCTGAAATCGTTCTGGCCTTTGTGGCCAGCGATTTGCTGTTGACCAGTGCCTTTATTAAAGAGAAGAAGGATCATGTCGCCAGTGATGTATTTCATACGCCACGGGCAGCATCTTTTGTCTATTTCTGTTCCTGCTTACTCTTAATTGGTTTGGGTGTGGTGTTTTTGAGCAGAATGGTTGATCTGCCGTACTTTGCCATGGCCGGTCTGTTCCAGTCCGACCCGATTGCCAATCTGCTCAAAGCAGGGTGCTGCTTTGCGCTATTGGTTAGCTTGATTTACTCCAAGCAGTATTTAATTGATCGAGGGCTCTTCCGACCCGATTTCTTGGTCCTCACCTTATTTGCTTTATTGGGACAATTGGTCTTAATCTCGGCATCGAACCTCATCACCTTGTACCTTGGTCTTGAGTTGATGGCCTTGTCGACCTATGGTTTGGTGGCAATGCGCCATTCCAGCGGCCTATCCTCCGAAGCGGCGATTAAGTACTTTGTATTGGGCGCCTTGGCATCGGGATTCTTGCTCTACGGTATGTCGATGATCTACGGTGTAACTGGATCCCTGGATCTTCTAGAGATCTTGCGCTCCCTCCTGGATCCCCGCATTAATCACCTCATTATGGCGTTTGGTCTGGTCTTTATTGTGGCTGGAGTTGCCTTTAAGTTTGGTGTGGTGCCATTTCATATGTGGGTGCCCGATGTGTATCAAGGCGCTCCCACCGCGGTCACCTTGTTGATTGCAGCAGCTCCAAAGCTCGCTGCCTTTGCTCTCTTGTTCCGCCTGTTGATTAATACCTTATTACCGCTGATCTCGGATTGGCAGCCGATGCTGATGATTCTTGCGGTTCTGTCTTTGGTGATTGGCAATATCACGGCGATTGCCCAAACCAATATCAAGCGGATGTTGGCCTACTCGGCGATTGCACAGATGGGCTTTGTGCTGCTTGGCATGCTCTCGATTTTTGATGATCATGCCTTTAGTGCCTCGATGTTCTACGTGATTGCCTATGTGATTACCACTTTAGGCACCTTTGGTTTGCTGATGGTCTTATCGCGCAAAGGCTACGATTGCGACACCCTGGAAGGTTTAAAGGGTCTCAATCGCAAGCATCCATGGTATGCCTTTATTGGCCTCATCATGATGTTCTCCCTAGCTGGAGTGCCTCCCACTTTGGGCTTTGCCGCTAAGCTCTCTGTTTTGGAAGCATTGGTTGATGCTGATTACATCGCCTTGGCTGTGATTGCGGTGATCGCATCACTGATTGGTGCTTTTTATTACTTGCGCGTAGTGAAGGTGATGTATTTTGATGAACCAAGCCATGAGCATTCGGTGACTGGTTCAGGGATTGCAAAAGGGGTATTGGGTCTCAATGGCTTAATGGTGCTCCTCTTAGGTGTATTCCCGGCAGGCCTCATGGCTCTCTGCCTCAATATCATGCGCAATACCCTCGTCGGTTCTTAATTGTTTGGGTATGAGCGAGAAATCGTTTCAAGATCTCGCGCATACCGATGACCATTTAGTCGAGAAGCGCGTATCGGGTGAGGATGTCTACACTGGCATCTTCTTAAAGATGAAGCGCGATACGGTGTTGCTACCAGACGGTCAGCAAGCCCTGCGAGAGTATCTGGAGCATCCAGGAGCCGTTGCCATTTTGCCGATCTTAGAGGATGGGCGGGTTGTGGTGGAGCGTCAATACCGTTACCCCATCGAGCAAGCCGTGATTGAGATTCCGGCAGGTAAGCTTAACCCAGGGGAGGATCCCTTGCTTTGTGCGCAACGGGAGTTACAAGAAGAGACCGGCTACCTTGCTAAACGGTGGAGCAAGATTCGGCGGATTCATCCGGTGATTTCATATTCCACCGAGTTCATCGATATTTATTTGGCAGAGGGTTTAACGGCGGGCCCAGCGCGTCTCGATGCCGAAGAGTTTTTGGATGTCTTTGCCGCGCCCCTTGAGGAGTTGATCGAGTGGGTTGAGAACGGCACGATCACGGATGTGAAGACCATCATCTCGCTGTACTGGCTGGATCGCCAACGGCGACTGCGTTAAGGGCTTAAAATAGCAACATTGATAAATATGTCATGTTGCTATTGATTATCCAACCTTCATCCCCATCTGTTCTTCATGAAAGTCTATAACTTAGCGTGCGATCTCGAGCATCATTTTGAGGGGTGGTTTGCCTCGGAGGATGACTTTTTATCGCAACAGTCCAGTGGCACGTTGTGCTGCCCGGTCTGCGATAGTGCGCATGTCAGCCGCTTACCATCGGCCCCTCATATTGGCGGCAAGGTAAGTGCGGAAGAGCCGGTGGCCGTTGAGCCAAGTCAAAGCATTGCTTTATCCAATGCGGATCATGGTCAGTTGGAGCGCCAGATTCAGGCGACGTTCATGAAAGCGATGCGGGAGTTGGTCGGTAAATCGGAGGATGTTGGCGCAGCCTTTGCCGAGGAGGCTAGGAAGATTCATTACAAAGAGTCGCCCGAGCGCAGTATTCGGGGGCAGACCAGTGCCGATGAAGTGATGGCATTACGCGAAGAGGGGATTGACGTCCTCGCACTCCCTGAAATGCCGGTCCTCAAAAATACTTTGCAATAATTACTCCTTCTTCACAATCGATTAAAAGGGCTCCATGGAAGAGCTGGGTTTTTGGGTAGGCATTATTGCTTCCGCAGCCTTTGCGGTCACTGGCGTCTTAGCTATTTCTGATCGTGGCGTAGATCTCTTTGGCGTTTTGGTGCTTGGCATCATCACTGCGATCGGTGGCGGCACAATTCGGGATGTGATTCTGGGGGTGCCCGTGTTTTGGGCCGATGCCCCCATCTATATTCTGGTTGCTGCGATTGCTAGCATTATTACCTTCTATGCGGAGTCCACTTTATCGCAACCTCAGTTGTACAAGGCTATTCTCTACATCGACGGCCTAGGTGCAGCCCTATTTGGTATCCAAGGTGCCGATAAAGCCTGGCATTATGACTTTGGTGGATCCGCAGCGGCCATCATCTTGGGTGTGGTTACCGCGATCGGTGGTGGATTGATTCGGGATGTATTAGCAGGACGCAAAACTTTGTTGATGTCTTATGAGCTCTATGCGATTCCAGTATCACTCGGTTGCATGCTCTATGTCTTACTCCTAAACTACTTTCCAGAGCATGCGATGATCGGATCGATTGCCTGCATCGTACTCATCTTTGCCTTTCGATCGGCCGCGATCTACTGGAACCTAAAGGTTCCAGTGATGTTCATCTCACGCAAAAAGTAAACGACTCGCCTTATTTGGAGGTGGGCATGACAAACTCGGCCCCCTTGGAGATGCTCTCCGGCCAGCGTTGCATGACACTCTTTTGCTTGGTGTAAAAACGCACACCTTCTTTGCCATACGCATGGGTATCGCCAAACAAGGAACGCTTCCAGCCGCCAAAACCATGCCAAGCCATCGGCACTGGAATAGGCACATTAATGCCGACCATGCCAACCTGTACACGGCGAGCAAATTCACGGGCGATATTGCCATCGCTGGTAAAGCAGGCTACGCCGTTGCCATATTCATGGGCATTGACCAGCTCAAGAGCCTCGCTAAAGTTGGCAACCCGTACACATGATAGGACGGGACCAAAGATTTCTTCTTTGTAAATGGTCATCTCTGGGGTGACCTGATCAAAGAGGGTACCTCCCAACCAGAACCCATTCTCAAAACCAGGAACTTTGAGTCCACGGCCATCGACCAATAACTTGGCGCCACCACTCACACCTTTGTCGATATAACCAGTAATACGCTCGAGCGCAGCCTTGGTCACAATCGGGCCCATTTCAGCATCGAGCTCAAGCCCATTTTTTACCTTGAGGGTCTTGGTGCGCTCAATCAATTTAGGCATGACCTTCTCAGCCGCATCGCCAACGAGTACGGCAACCGAGATCGCCATGCAGCGCTCACCAGCGGACCCGTATGCCGCGCCAACTAAAGCATCAACTGCCTTATCAATATCGGCATCGGGCATCACCACCATATGGTTTTTGGCACCACCGAGAGCTTGAACACGTTTACCAAAGTGTGCACCGCGCTCGTAAATGTAATTAGCGATTGGTGTGGAGCCTACAAAACTCACTGCGCGGACATCGGGATTTTCTAAGAGAGCATCAACCGCTTCTTTGTCGCCTTGCACCACATTAAATACGCCATCAGGCAGACCTGCCTCTTTTAAGAGACGCGCTAGGAGCAATGAGGCCGATGGGTCGGTTGGACTCGGTTTGAGGATGAAGGTGTTGCCGCAGGCAATTGCGACGGGGAACATCCACATTGGTACCATTACCGGAAAATTAAAGGGTGTAATGCCAGCAACCACCCCTAAAGGTTGGCGCATCACCCAGTTATCAATGTCGGTTGAGACCTGCTCGGTGTAATCGCCTTTGAGGAGCTCAGGAATGGCGGTAGCAAATTCCAGAATCTCAATTCCACGGGTCACTTCACCTTGGGCATCAGTGAACACTTTGCCATGTTCAGAAGTAATGATGGCAGCCAGTTCATCGCGATGACGATTTAAGAGCTCTAAGTATTTAAACAAGATGCGCGCGCGCCGCAGTGGGGATGTATTAGCCCAGGCTGTAAACGCAGCCTGTGCAGCTGCCACCGCTTGATTGACATCGGCCTTACTGGCCAATGCTACGCGGCGCGAGATGCTGCCAGTGGCAGGGTTATAGACGTCGGCAAAGCGACTACCTTGGGGCAGGACCATTTGGCCACCAATGTAATGAGCAATATCTTCTTTAATTTCAAAGGCTTGGGGAGCATTCATGGTATTGGTGTCTCGTAGGTTGGGTGCTTGGCAATCAACGATGTCGCCAACGCATGTGTTATCAAAGCTATTGGTATCATTTTAATCGTTTCAGGTAAGTCCGTTTGCGAACCATTCTTTCATCTCAATCCCATAATCACTAATCCATGAGCCTCTTGTTTTCTACGTACTCACTTCCTGCCCCCAAAGGATCTCTTACGCTAGCCAATCGGGTGGTGGTGGCACCGATGTGCCAATACTCCGCGCATGAGGGTCAGGCAACCGATTGGCATCTAATGCACTGGGGCAATTTACTCAATAGTGGTGCCGGACTTTTTATTATCGAGGCCACCGCGGTGAGTCCCGAAGGCAGAATCACCCCCTATTGCTTGGGACTGTGGGATCAGGCTACCCAAAGCGCACTACACAGCACCTTAGAGCGCTCCAAACAATTAGCGCCGAAGACCCCAGTATTTATTCAATTGGCACATGCTGGGCGCAAGGCATCTAGTGCGCCACCATGGCAGGGCGGTCAGCTATTACCAATGACTCAAGGCGGTTGGGAAACGCAAGGGCCTTCGGATATTCCGCAACTAGAAGGTGAGCGACCACCGCATGCCTTGAGGCTGGAGGAAATTCAGCAAATCATTCATGAGTTTGTGATCGCCGCCAAGCGCGCAGAAGCAATTGGTATTGATGGGATTGAGCTCCATGCCGCTCACGGATATTTACTTCATCAATTTCTATCGCCGATTGCCAATCAACGGAATGACCAATATGGTGGATCACTTGAGAATCGAATGCGTTTTGTCTTGGAATTATTTACCGCCGTCCGCGCTCAGTGGCAGGGCGTATTGGGAGTGCGTCTGTCCGCGAGCGATTGGATCGAGGGTGGCTGGTCGCTTGATGAGTCCATCGAGCTTACAAAACAACTGAAGGCATTGAGCTGCGATTACATTCATGTTTCATCGGGCGGAATTTCTCCGAAGCAGCAAATTAAGTTAGGCCCAAACTATCAAGTGCCCTTTGCGAAAGCAATTAAAGCGGCAACCGGAATGGCCACGATGGCTGTTGGGCTGATTACCGATCCAAAGCAGGCAGAAGCCATCCTCGAAAACCAAGAAGCCGATTTGATTGCATTGGCACGTGCATTTTTGTACAAGCCCCGTTGGGCATGGGAAGCAGCAGCGGTCTTAGGAGGCCAAGTTAGTGCGAGTCCGCAGTACTGGCGCTGCTTACCGAGGGAGGCGCAGAGCGTCTTTGTGGAATCAAAGATGGGGCAACGCTAGACTTGATTTAAGGCAATTGGATCGGAGAGCTGTTGAGCGAGGGCGCTTGCAGCGCTGAGTAACAAGCGATCTTGTCCGGGTCCCGCTACCAATGTAACTCCAACGGGCAAACCATTGGGCCCTGCGGTAACAGTTAGATTAATACACGGCAAGCCCAGTAAGGTCCAGCCGCGACTAAAGACCGGATCACCCGTTTCTTCTAGGGTCTTGGGAGATTCACCAGTTGCACTCGGTGCAATTATTAGATCAATGTCATTCGAAAAGAATTGGGTAATCATTGTGCGAGCGCGACGGGCTTTGAGAAGGGCATCGCTGTAATGATGGTAATCAATGGCATCGCCACGCTCAATAATCGCTTTAAGGGTTGGGCTGATTTGATCAAAGTGGTTGAGCTTTTCAAAGGTAAAACTTTTGGCCATCTCAAACAGCATAATCTTGGTTTGGGTCTCACTGAGCCTGGCGCAATCCGTAGGTAAGGTGATCTCTTCAACGCCCCCTTTGGCAAACACCTTCGCGGCAAAGCCAGCCAGCGAGAGGGCGGCAGCAGTTTCAGGTTGGGCAAGTGCAAAATCATCGGTCTTGCAAATCCCAATGCGGATTCTGGACTCTAATGGAGCAATGTTCATGAGATCATGATCTGCGGACATCGCAGCAACCCCTAAGGCTACATCCGATACGGTGCGACCAAAAACACCAAGCGTATCGAGAGATACCGATAGGCTTTTGACCCCACCAATACTAATTTTGCCGTAACTGGGTTTATAGCCAACCACGCCACAGTAACTCGCCGGCCGAAGAATCGAGGCAGCCGTTTGACTTCCTGTTGCAAGCGGAACCATGCAATCCGCAACCGCTGCGGCAGAGCCACTCGAAGACCCACCAGGCGTGTGATCGAGATTACGTGGATTGCGGGTTGGACCCGGTTTGAAGCTGGCAAACTCGGTGGTGACTGTTTTGCCAAGCACAATCGCACCAGCCTCACGCATCAGCGATACCGAAACCGCATCGCAGACCGGATGATTATTGCCATAGATGGGGGAGCCATAATTGGTGGGTAGATCGTGTGTATCAAATAGATCCTTCACGCCAATGGGTAGGCCATGCAATATCCCCTGAATTGGTCCGCGATCAAGTTCTCGGGCTTGGGTTTGAGCATGCACCTTGGCAAAACTTACCCAGGCATGCACCTCAGGCTCGCGCATGCCAATTTGATTTAAGCAATCATTGAGCAGATCCTCGGCTTTGATCTCTCGTTGGGCCAGTGCTTTTGCAGCTTGTGTAGCACTGAGGTTGGCTAGATTTTTAAAGGATGACATCGTTTGGGCTTAAATGCGTTTATGCTCGTGGTTTCGTTGCTTGACCCTTTTAGAATACCCCAATTTACCCCAACATTCCCCACTATTTGTATGAGTCAAAGTAATTCTTCTCACAGCACTCGCGAAGCCTGGTTGCAAGATGGCGTGCGTCATTTGGAGCCGATTTTTGCTAAGGCTGGCTATGCGATTCCACCGGTGCGGGTCTCGTGTGGATTTCCAGCATCGAGTAGCCCACGAACTACCTTAGGACAATGCTGGCCGCGTGAGCGCTCGGGCGGTGGCGTGAATGAGATCTTTATTTCACCGAAGTTGGATGATCCTGTTGCGTTACTCGATACGCTCTTGCATGAGCTCTGCCATGCGGTCGATGATTGTCACAGCGGACATGGTGAGGATTTTAAAGGGATTTGCCAAGCCGTTGGTCTAGAAGGGCCTGCGCGCATGGCGCATGCATCCGAAGCTTTGCAAGTACGTCTTATGACCATTAGTCAAAAGTTAGGCCCTTATCCTCATCAAGCGATTGTGTTTCCGCCACCGCGAGCCAGTAATCTCAGTCGCAATAAGGCCAAGTGTCCCCAATGTGGTTACGAGGTAACACTCTTGAAGCGTTGGGCAAGTTATGGCGCACCCATTTGCCCCAAAGATAACCTACGTATGGAAGAGCTCGCATTATCAATTCCGGCGGCCGATACCGACGAGGAGGCCAAAGAAAAAGAGCGCCAGGCCGAGCGTGAAATCCGCCGAGCCATCAGCTAGTAAAATCGTTTTTTTAATCAATGAGACATGATTCATGAACACAAAAAAGAAAATAACCAACCCTAAAATTGCCGTGATTCCTGGTGACGGAATCGGCAAAGAAGTGATGCCCGAGGGCGTGCGCGCTCTTGAAGCGGCTGCCAATAAATTTGGTATTCAATTTCAGTTTGATCATTTTGACTTCGCCAGTTGCGATTACTACCAACAACACGGCAAGATGATGCCGGATAACTGGTTTGATACCCTCATGAAGTACGACGCCATCTTCTTTGGTGCGGTTGGTATGCCCAATGTCTTGCCTGACCATCTATCTCTATGGGGTAGTTTGATCCAGTTCCGTCGCGGCTTTGATCAATACGTCAATCTCCGCCCAGTGCGTTTATTGCCTGGTGTACCTTGCCCACTGGCGAACCGCAAACCGGGTGATATCGATTTCTTTGTGGTGCGTGAGAACACCGAAGGGGAGTACTCAGCGGTCGGTGGCAAGATGTTTGCTGATACCGAGCGTGAGATTGTGGTTCAAGAGTCAGTATTCTCTCGCCATGGCGTCGATCGAATTCTGAAGTTTGCATTTGATCTCGCTCAAAGTCGCCCCAAGAAACATTTGACCTCTGCAACTAAATCCAATGGCATTGCGATCACGATGCCGTATTGGGATGAGCGCGTTGAAGCAATGGCCAAAAACTATGCCGATGTGCGAACGGACAAGTATCACATCGATATTTTGACCGCTCAGTTTGTAATGAACCCTGATCGCTTCGATGTCGTGGTTGCCTCTAATTTATTTGGTGACATCCTGTCTGATTTAGGACCCGCATGTACCGGCACGATTGCGGTCGCACCGTCAGCCAGTATTAATCCAGAAGGGAAGTTCCCATCCCTCTTTGAGCCCGTGCATGGTTCAGCCCCTGATATTTATGGCAAGAACATTGCCAATCCCATTGGTCAAATCTGGAGCGGCGCACTCATGCTTGATCACTTAGGCTATCCAGAGGCCGGTGCGCAAGTATTTGCTGCAATTGAGTCAGTTCTGTCAGCCGGTCCTGCTCATGCACCGCTTACTCCAGACATTGGGGGCAAAGCGAGCACTCAGGATTTAGGTAAGGCGATCGCTGCGGCGATCTAGAGTGAACTAGAGACCCCAAATCGGGGTCTTTTTACTGGCCTTCTCGATGGCCTGTAAAACCTTTTCATGTTCGGCGCAATCGAGTTCGCTCGCCTTGAAGTAGATCAAGTCGCTCGGTAGCGGGGCCTTTGTTAAGCCATCTTTCCCAGTGACGCTGTAATCGATTAAATCAATGGTGAGATCATCCTGACCTCGGGTCATGGCTAGATAAACCTCGGCTAGGAGCTGGGCGTCGAGTAAGGCGCCATGCAGGGTGCGGTGTTCATTACTCACTGCAAAACGTTCACACAAGGCATCCAAAGAATTGCGTTTGCCTGGAAACATACGGCGCGCATCGACTAGCGTATCGGTAATCTTGGCAGCAAGCTCCGAGAAGCTGGGGCGCTTGAGTAGGGCGTACTCGTTATTAAGAAATGACAAATCAAAGGGCGCATTATGAATAATCACCTCAGCCCCAGCAATGAACTCAGTGAGCTCATCCACAATTTGTGCAAACAGGGGTTTGTCAGATAAAAACTCGCGCGATAGGCCGTGTACTGCAAATGCGCCCTCAGCGATATCGCGCTCGGGATTGATGTAATGATGGAGGGTCTTGCCGGTCTGGCGGCGATTGATTAACTCAATGCAACCGACCTCAATGATGCGATCACCGGTAGCCGGGTTTAAGCCTGTGGTTTCGGTATCCAGAATAATTTGACGCATACACCATTGTAAAACGCTTAGGTATCTTGAAGATCTTCTGGCGGTATCTCAAGGGGGCCACGTCCAGCATAGCGATCCAGATAGAGATAAATGACCGGAGTAATGAACAAGGTCACAAACTGAGAAAGGACCAAGCCACCCACCACACTAACACCCAGAGGTTGACGTAACTCAGCGCCAGCACCAATACCAAGTGCAATTGGGAGGGCACCCACGATTGCAGTGAGGGTCGTCATCATGATCGGTCGAAAGCGCAAGATACAGGCTGAACGGATCGCTTCAGTAGGACTCATTCCCTGTTTGCGCTGGGCCTCAAGGGCGAAATCGATCATCAGGATGGCGTTTTTCTTGACGATCCCGATGAGCATCAGAATACCAATCGTCGCAATAATGGTGAGCTCCATCCCAAACATCCATAAAGAGAGCAGGGCGCCGATGGCTGCGGAGGGCAGACCAGCCAAAATGGTGATTGGGTGAATATAGCTCTCATACAGAACACCGAGCAAGATATAGATCACTGCGAGTGCGGCAATGATCAGAATAAATTGCCCGCTCTGATTGCCTTTGAACACTTTCGCATCGCCCCCATAGCTCGTAATGATGGAGGAAGGCAGCTTAATCTCTTTGACGTATTTCTCAATCGCATCGGTAGCCTGCCCGAGGGCGACATCGGGCGCCAGATTAAACGAGAGAGTTACCGCCGGAATCTGGCCTTGATGATTGACCGCAGTCGGACCAATGGTGCGTTTGAAGCTGGCAAGACTCGAGAGCGGAATCAGTTGATTGGTTGAACGCCCTCGTACAAACACTTTGCCAAGATCGGTTTCAAACTGCCTCTGATCTTCCGCGGTCTCCAAGATGACGTAATAGGTATTGACGCTTGTGTAAATGGTGGAGACCTGGCGCTGCCCAAAGGCGTTGTACAAGGCTTGACGAATATCCGCAATCGTCACCCCTGCTTGTGCCGCCTTCTCACGATTAATATCAATTTGCACATTCAGACCACGTAGTTGGGAGTCCGAGGTCACATCTCGGAAAAGGGGATCGCTGCGTAATTTCTCTAGCATCTTCTCAGACCATTCATTCACCCCTTCAAAGCCAACGCTTTGCAAGGTAAATTGATAGCGGCTCTTGCTAGATCGCCCCCCGAGTTGCAGATTCTGAATCGGCCGCATGAACACTTGTAGGCCGGGGACCTCTCTAAACTTCGCGCGCAAGCCCTCGAGTACCTTGGTCATGGATTCACGATCGCCGCGGGGCTTAAGCACAATAAAGAAGCGCCCGGTATTACTACCCGCACTCAGACCCCCGCCAAGAATTGAGACAAAGCTTGCTACATTGGGATCATTGGCCACAATCTCAGCAGCACGATCTTGCAACTCCAGCATCGCCTTGTAGGAGATATCTTGATCAGCTTCAGTCGTTGCCGTGATCTGGCCAATATCCTCTTCCGGGAAAAATCCCTTCGGGGTATAGATGAACATCGCAATCGTAATGACAAAGGTTGCGATGGCTAACCACAACACCCGCTGGCGATTTGCAAGAGCCCGATCCAAGTAATGCACATAGGTCTTTTGGGTCCAACTAAACCACCGATCAAAGTGACGGTTAATTGCATATTCGCGAGCATGTTGGCCAGGTTTTGGAAGGTAACGGCTGCAAAGCATTGGTACCAAAGATAGCGATACCACAGCAGAAACCAAGATGGCGAGTGAAACGACTACGGCAAACTCACGAAAGAGGAGTCCAATCGGACCTTCCATAAAGAAGAGGGGAATAAAGACCGCCACTAAAGATAGGGAGATCGAGACGATCGTAAATCCAACCTCACGACTTCCTTTGAGGGCAGCCTTGAGGGGACTCATGCCTTGATCCACATAACGCACGATGTTCTCTAGCACCACAATGGAATCATCAACCACCAAGCCCACGGCAAGCGTAATGCCCAATAGCGAGACGTTATCTAAGCTATAGCCCATGAAGTAGAGCAGGAAGAAGGCACCAATCAGTGAAATGGGTAGGCTTAAGGACGGAATGATGGTGGCTGAGAGGTGCTTGAGGAATAGGAATATCACCAACACCACCAAAGCCACGGTTAATGCCAGAGTGAAGTTGACGTCAGCAATTGCCTCGCGGATGGATTTAGAGCGATCATTGATCAGTGTGAGCTTGATCGATGCTGGGAGTTGCTTCTCAAACTGCGGGATCATCGCTTTGACCGCATCCACCACCTTGACCGTATTGGCATTGGGCTGGCGCTGAATGGCAAGCGCAATCGAGCGCTCACCATTGGTGGTGGAGAGGGTGCGAACGTTCTCATAGCTCTCAACCACATCAGCAACATCGCGCAGATAAATCGGTAAACCATTTTTCTGGGCAATGATGAGGTTGGCAAAGTCAGAGGCGGTGACCAATTGCTTGTTGGCATAAATGGTTAAGAGCTGGCGCGGACCCTCTAAAACACCCACCGGGGTATTGGAGTTCGCTTTATTGATGGCGATCGACAGATCCTCCATCGTGAGGTTATGGATTGCCAAGGAGTCAGGCCGCGCTTGAACACGAATGGCATAGCGCTTAATGCCATACACAATGATTTGTGCCACCCCATTAATCGTCGACAGCGTTGGAGAAATCAGGTTCTCCGCGTAATCATTGAGCTCGGATAAATCCATTGACGGCGAGGTCATGCCGATGATGAGGACCGGTGCATCGGCAGGATTGACCTTGCGATAGGAAGGTGGCACGGTCATCTCGATTGGTAAACGGCGTTGGGCGCGCAACAATGCCGCCTGCACATCGACTGCGGCTTTATCAATGTCACGATCGTTATTAAATTCAAGGGTGATGTTTGTCGTGCCCAAGAAATTGGTCGAGCTAATCACAGAAATACCATCGATGGTCGAGAACTCTTTCTCGAGCGGCAGGGCAACCGATGCTGCCATATTCTCTGGCGAGGCGCCTGGCAAGGAGGCTGATACAGAGATCACCGGCGTATTAAAACTGGGCAAGGCTGCGACCGGAATGCGAGTGTATGCCACTGCACCAGCAATCACCGTCACTACTGAGAGCAGGACGGTCATCACAGGCCGTCGGATACAAAGCTCAGAGAGCGTCATTTTTTGTCAGCAGGTTTGGATTCAGGTTTGGGGGCGTCAGCGGGCTTTGCAGGTGCCACTTTGTTTTCTCGGATCTTGGTGCCGGGGCGCAGATTCTGTTTACCTTCGATCACCACGCGCTCACCAGCATCCACACCTGTAATCGCGGCTTTGCCCTGATACTCATAGCTCACTTTAATGGGTTTGAGGCTGACCTTATCTTCAGCGCCCACCACATAGATAAAGCGCCCACGCGGATTAATCACCACCGCTTGGGATGGAACCAAAATGGCGTCCTTTAAGGTATTGGCTTCGAGTTTGACCCGAGCAAATTGTCCAGGCAGTAGAGTGCGTTTGTCATTGGCAATTTGCGCCTTAACGCGAACCGCCCCAATTGCTGGATCCACTTGATTGTCGATGACCAAGACCTTACCCTCGTAGACCTGGGTGCGGTTATCGCCTACCGTCACCGATACCTTCAAGTTGGCAGGATCGCTTTGCATCAATAGGGGAATGTTGTCCTCACCCACGATAAATTGCACATTGATGGGATCTAACTGAGTGATCGTGACCATCGCACCCAAAGCAGTGGTCGCGGTGGAGCTGGAAGCTGTGGTCACAATATTGCCAGGCGCCACTAAGGAGCCAGGGAACACATTAATAATCCCGGCACGCCCATCAATCGGTGCGCGAATGTAGTCAAAGGAGAGTTGCACTTCGGCAGCACGCGCAGTAGCAGCAGTGGATTTGGCATTGGCCTCGGCAGTATCTAAACCTGCTTTGGAGATAAAGTTTTGAGCGACCAACTCTTTAGCACGTTGCAACTGACGTTGTGCATCATCGGCTACGGCTTTGGCTTTATCGTAATTGGCGCGATCATTGCGATCGTCTAGGGTGAACAGTAGTTGCCCCTTCTTGACCTCTTGACCTTCTTTAATGTGAATCTCTTTCACCACGTTGCTAACTTGTGGGCGTACATCCACGATATTGGCTGCTACAACAGTACCGGTCGACTCAATGATGATGGGGATATCTTGTTTCTCGAGGACCAGGGTAACCACCGTTTGTGGCCCACCACGTTTACTTTCGGGCGGAAAAAAATGATCGTAGGCTTTATCACCAGCATAAATTAATATCAGGATCGCCAGCACCCACCATTTGCGCTTGACCAGAAATGCCAAAAATTGTTTGAGGTCGATTTTTTGGAGTCGGGTGACCAGTTGGCAACCCCAGGCCATGATGGTTTGTTTGACTCGGGCAATAAAGGTTGGAGGTTTGGTCACAGCGCTAGTCTAAATTGCTTTGTTATTTAAAGAGTTAAAGCATTCTCTCACAAGCCCAAGCGGGGCGCAGATCAGTTATTGGACAAAAAGGCTTCCACACCTTGATTGGCGAGTTGATCGGCCAGCTCATTTCCGGGGTGGCCGTTATGGCCGCGGACCCAGTGCCACTGAATTTCATGGAGGGGCAAAAGGGCGTCGAGCTCTTGCCAAAGATCGACATTCTTGACCGGGGATTTGTCGGCCGTCCTCCACCCCCGTGCCTTCCAACCAGCAAGCCACTCACTCACTCCTTTTTGGACGTATTGGGAGTCGGTATAGAGATCCACCACGCTGGCTTGCTTGAGGGCCTTGAGTGCGTGGATCACCGCGCTAATTTCCATGCGATTGTTGGTGGTGTCATGAGCGCCACCATGCAAATGTTTCTCATGCGCCCCTGATCGCAGCACCACACCCCAGCCACCAGGACCGGGATTACCTTTGCAGGCACCATCGGTATAGATCGTAATGTGGGGTTTGCTCATGCGCTCTTTATACCTCTTCAGTCACCCGTTGGGAAGTTTGCTGAGCGGCAGGATTAAGTTGTGGGAGCGCTTGCAAGGCTTGTTTGGGAACACGTCCTACCAAACGGGTACCCGGGTGGCGCTTAATTGCCGAGATTAAAAAGACCGAGCCAAAGATTGGCCACCAGCGATTCCCCATTTTTTCAAGAAAAGCCATGCGGGCCATATTTTTCTCTTTACGCAGTGGCAGGCGATAGCAAGCAAAGTGACCCCGATCGAGAGAGTAGTCGAGTAACTTCAACCAATCTTTCACGCGCAGCAAACTTAAGAACTGACCCTCACGCGGTAAATAGTTTTTACCAATTAAACGTCCTGCGTATTGCCGCAAGCCCCAAAGGCTCGCTGGATTAAAGCCCGAGATCACAACGCGGCCCTCGGGCATTAAGACACGATCGACCTCGCGCAGAATCTGGTGCGGATCTTGGGCAAATTCCAAGACATGTGGCAGCACCACTAAATCAATGGATTGATCAGCAAATGGTAATTCTTCCGGAATCCCTTCAATTGGTTGATAGGGCAGATCGACATCGGCTTTCGCAATCCCGTGGGGAAGCAGCATCAGCTTTAGTGAAATCCGATTTTCTGCAAGGGTGTTGATTTGCGGTAAACCAATTTGCAAAGCGTAGTAGCCAAACACATCGACAACCGCTTGATTAAAGAGCTCTTGCTCGGATTTGAGGATGTATTGCCCCGGAGGTGATTGCAGCCACGTCTCCCACGAACTCTCGGGTGGAGTATCGGCCTGCACGTTCGGTGGGGTCATTGGTATCATAGGAGGATTATCTTGTGTCCTAAGGTGTTGCCATGGTTTCAAATTCCTTATTGCAAGTGTGGCCCATACCTGCCTTTACCGACAACTACATCTGGTGCATTCACGATCAACAGTCGGCTATTTTGGTTGACCCTGGTGAAGCAAAGCCAGCGATTGATTATTTAACCCAACAGAACCTGCGCCTTACCGGAATTCTAATCACTCATTACCACGCTGACCATATTGGTGGATTACCAGAGATCCTCGCGTGGGCAAACCAAGGCGGACTCTCAGTCCCAGTGTATGGCCCTGCAGCTGAGGATATTGCCTTGCGCAGTCACGCACTCTTTGAGGGTGACACCGTCTGCTTTAATCAGCCCGCCATCAAATTAAACGTCCTCGAAGTCCCCGGGCATACCTTGGGTCACATCGCGTATGTGGCACGCAGCGAGGATAACGCTGGACAGACCTCAAAATTATTCTGTGGCGACACTCTCTTTGCTTCAGGCTGCGGACGGCTCTTTGAAGGCACACCCACCCAAATGTCGAGCTCACTAGCCAAGTTCTTGGCCTTACCCCCTAACACCTTGGTTTACTGCACCCACGAGTACACCTTATCCAATATCCGTTTTGCACTCGCGGTTGAGCCAGATAATTCAGCCTTAATCGAGTGGTCGCAAACGGCCGATGCCTTACGTAAGCGTAATCAACCCACGGTACCCACGACGATTGCCCATGAGAAGCGGGTGAATCCATTCATGCGCTGCGATCAAGCCCCAGTCATTGCCGCTGCGCGTGCGCAAATTGGGCAAGACCTCAAAAGTCCCGCAGAGGTTTTGGCGGTCGTGCGGGCGTGGAA
The DNA here is from genome assembly GCF_003065385.1 of Polynucleobacter acidiphobus. Taxonomy (NCBI): domain Bacteria; kingdom Pseudomonadati; phylum Pseudomonadota; class Betaproteobacteria; order Burkholderiales; family Burkholderiaceae; genus Polynucleobacter; species Polynucleobacter acidiphobus. The sequence continues at coordinate 1,243,424 of NZ_CP023277.1, read as the reverse complement.
GGATCGCTTCTAGAATGATGCGCCGCTCACTCTTACTGATCGCCAGCGCAGTTGTTCTGGTACTGAGCGGTTGCGCCAGCACCTCGCCCGAGTGGTCTTCAAGCACTGATTCAAGGCGTGATCCGCGGGCTGCCAAAGCACCACGCGTGGATCTCAGTAAGCAATCGGTTAGTAGCATCATGGCGCCCTCGAATGATCTTTGGATCCAGATCCGTCAGGGCTTTCAATTACCCGAGCTCGATAGCCCCTTGGTCGAGCAGCAAACCCAATGGCTTGTAAAGCGCCCCGATTACGTTGATCGCTCAATGGCACGCTCCTCGCGCTACCTCTTTTACATTGTTGAAGAGGTCAATCGTCGCAATATGCCCACCGAGATTGCATTGTTGCCATTTGTCGAAAGTGCCTTCAATCCCGAAGCCAAGTCGACCGCAAAAGCGATGGGGATCTGGCAGTTTATGCCCAGAACCGGCCAAGACTTTAAGTTAACCCAGAATGTATTTCGGGATGAGCGGCGAGATGTCTTGCAATCCACGAACGCCGCTCTCGATTATCTCCAGCGCCTCTATAAACAATTTGGTGATTGGCAACTCGCTCTAGCTGCATACAACTGGGGCGAGGGGAATGTTGCCCGAGCGATTAAGCGCAATCAAGCCCAGCGTAAGCCTACGGATTATCAAAGCCTCACGATGCCGCGCGAGACCCGTGAGTATGTACCCAAGTTGATGGCCTATAAAAACATTGTGCAAAATCCAGCGGCCTACAACATCGTCTTGCCGGAGCTTGAGAACCATCCCTATTTTGTAGCGATTGACGTGACCCGCGATATTGATGTGGATGTTGCCGCCCAATTGGCTGAGATGTCCTTAGAGGATTTTCGTAATCTCAATCCGGCATTTAATAAACCCGTGATCTTGGCCGCAACCGATCAGCAAATGCTCTTGCCCTTTGCGCGTGCTGAACTCTTTCAGATGAATTTGGCCAGTTACACCAAGCCCTTATCGTCATGGACTGCATTGAAGGTCACCAAAAGCGAGACCCCCGAGCAATTGGCAAGCCGATTAGCCTTAAATCCCGAGACCATTCGGGATGTCAATAACATCCCCCGTGGCATGCGGATCCGGGCGGGATCAACCCTTTTAATCCCCAAACCCCCAGGAAAAGAGTCGGATATTTCCGAGTATCTGGCTGAGTATGGGCAATTGAAGCTCGACAAGGCAGTCCCGCCCAAACCCAAGACCAGTAAGCCAGCTCAGGCGAGTGCTGTAAACAAATCGGCCCCCAAAAAGGCCGCTAACCCCAAGACCGCAAGCACTCAGCAAAAATCCCCATCGACAAACACCGCAAAATCAGCGAAAACTGGAACTAGCTCCGGCTCTGGGGTAAGTGCCAGTGTAAAAACGGCTCCTTAATCCCTAGCCATTGATTATTTTTGCTGTGAAGGGAATGCAGGATGAGTACTGGCTACAAATCATTTCATGAGAACTCCATTCGGGATCCAAAATCATTTTGGTCCGAGCAGGCCAAATTAGTTGATTGGCATCAGCCGTTTTCACAAGTCCTCGATTATTCCAATCCACCGTTTGCGAAGTGGTTTGTCGGTGGGCAAACCAATTTGTGCCATAACGCCGTTGATCGGCATTTGAAGGATCGCGCTAACCAAATCGCACTGGTTGCAGTCTCCACCGAAACCAATCAGGAGCAGGCCTACACATTTGCAGAGCTGCACGATGAGGTCAATCGCATGGCTGCGATCTTGCAAGCCAATGGTGTGAAGAAGGGCGATCGTGTTTTGATCTACATGCCAATGATCGCGCAAGCCTGCTTTGCAATGCTCGCCTGTACCCGCATCGGTGCGATTCACTCGGTGGTGTTTGGGGGATTTGCATCGCATAGTTTGGCTTCCCGGATCGATGATGCGAAGCCCAAGATGATCATTACTGCCGAAGCCGGAATGCGCGGTGGCAAGGCGGTGCCTTACAAGCCACTCCTAGATGAGGCGATCACACTATCAACCGCTAAGCCTGAGAAGGTATTGATTGTGAACCGTGGTCTCTCGGAATACACCACCGTGGCCAACCGCGATTTGGATTACGCCACTGAGCGTGAGAAGCATCTCAATACCAAGGTTCCCGTCGAGTGGGTCGATGCAACCCATCCCTCCTATATTTTGTATACCTCGGGCACCACTGGCAAACCCAAGGGTGTTCAGCGGGATACCGGTGGGTATGCCGTTGCACTGGCAAGCTCGATGCGCCTTATCTTTGGTGGTAATCCAGGTGAGACCATGTTTACCACCTCCGACATTGGTTGGGTGGTAGGCCATAGCTACATTATCTATGGGCCATTGATTAATGGCATGGCCACCATCATGTACGAGGGCACACCCTTGCGCCCTGATGCGGGTATTTGGTGGAGCTTGGTTGAGAAGTACAAGGTATCGGTGATGTTCTCTGCCCCCACCGCAGTGCGGGTGCTCAAGAAACAGGACCCTGCCTTCCTCAGTAAATACAATCTATCAACACTGCGCACTCTGTTCTTGGCCGGTGAGCCGCTCGATGAACCAACGGCATCGTGGATTCATGATGCACTGAAGAAGCCAGTGGTGGATAACTACTGGCAGACCGAGACCGGTTGGCCGATTTTGGCGATTCAACGAGGCGTTGAGGTGATGCCACATAAATTTGGCTCGCCCGGTGTGCCGGTGTATGGCTACAACATGAAACTCCTCGATGAAGCAACCGGTGCCGAGTTGGGTCCTGATCAAAAGGGCGTGGTTGCGATTGAAGGGCCATTGCCACCCGGATGCATGCAAACGGTATGGGGTGATGATCAACGGTTTATCAAGACGTATTGGGAGACCGTACCTGGCAAGATGGTGTATTCCACCTTTGATTGGGCAATTAAAGATAAGGATGGTTACTTCTTCATCTTGGGCCGTACCGATGATGTGATTAACGTCGCTGGACATCGATTAGGAACACGCGAGATCGAAGAGAGTATCTCAAGCCATGCCAATGTTGCCGAAGTAGCAGTCGTTGGTGTGGAAGATCAACTCAAGGGGCAAGTAGCCATCGGCTTTGTGATCGCAAAAGATCCCAGTAAAACCGAGACCATGGAAGCAGAGGTCATGAAGACCGTTGACTCTCAATTGGGTGCGGTGGCACGACCAGCACGGGTGTACTTGGTGAGTGCATTACCAAAGACGCGTTCGGGCAAGATTGTGCGACGGGCATTGCAAGCGGTTGCAGAAGGGCGCGATCCTGGAGATATCAGCACGATGGAGGATCAATCCGTTCTAGCGCAGATCAAACAGGTGATTGGAAAGTAGCCGGGCAAGGCAAACCGTTTTGCGTGAAGGCAGGGTGAGGGGCAGAGAACTGGTATCATTACGCTATCAGTAACTAATAATTTGCCCTAGCGCTTAAAGACACTTACCTCCCCGCAATTTCGCCTCGGGTTTGTCTTTTGGGGCAAAAAGTGTTGGACGGCAACAGGGTATTGGAGATTGTTTGTCGCCCTTGCTTCCTTCCTTTCCCCCCGCTGTTTTAGCTCTTGCTGACGGCTCCATTTTTTCTGGTCAAAGTATCGGCGCTCCTGGTGAGACCAGTGGTGAAGTTGTTTTCAATACCGCATTAACCGGTTATCAAGAAATCATCACCGATCCCAGTTACGCACGTCAGCTCGTCACCTTAACCTATCCGCACATCGGCAATGTGGGTGTCAATGCCCAAGACGCTGAGTCAGCAAAAATCTATGCTGCCGGTCTCATCATTAAAGATCTGTCTGCACGTGTCTCGAACTTTCGAGCCGAAGATAGTCTCGATCATTATTTGCGCACTGCTAAGGTCCCTGGTATCGCTGGTATTGATACCCGTAAGTTAACTCGCCTGTTACGTGACCGCGGCGCTCAATCAGGCGCGATTGTGGCTGGCACGATTGGTGATGATGTCGATGCGCTTGCCAAGCGTGCATTAAGCCTTGCTAAGGCATTTCCGGGAATGGCAGGCCTTGATCTTGCGCAAGTGGTTACCACCAATGCTGCCTATGAGTGGCAAGAAGGGGAGTGGCAGTTGCATGGTGAGCATGGTAAGCCCGCATTCAGAGTGATGAAGAACCCAAGTAAGCGGGTTGTGGCCTATGACTTTGGTGTCAAGCGCAATATTCTGCGTATGCTGGCCGAGCGCGGTTGTGCGCTCACAGTTGTGCCTGCCAAAACCCCGGTGGCTGAAGTATTGGCGCTAAAACCCGATGGCGTATTTTTATCCAATGGCCCTGGCGACCCCGAGCCCTGTGATTATGCGATTAGTGCGGCTCAAACCATTATCAGTAAAAATATTCCGACCTTTGGTATTTGCTTGGGTCATCAGATTATGGGCTTGGCTGCGGGTGCGAAGACCTTGAAAATGAAGTTTGGGCACCATGGCGCGAACCATCCCGTAAAAGATTTAGACAGTGGTCGAGTAGCGATCACTTCACAGAACCATGGCTTTGCGGTCGACGCAAAGACTTTACCCGATGATTTGCGGGTCACACATATCTCTTTGTTTGATGGTTCCTTGCAAGGCCTCGCCTGGAAAGATAAGCCAGCCTTTTGTTTTCAGGGGCACCCAGAGGCTTCCCCAGGCCCACATGACATTGCCTATTTATTTGACCGCTTCATGCACTTCATGAATGCCGCTGGCCAAGGAGCTCGCTAATGCCAAAGCGTACAGACATTCAGAGTATTTTGATTATTGGTGCCGGTCCGATTGTGATTGGACAGGCTTGCGAGTTTGATTACTCAGGTGCGCAAGCATGTAAAGCCTTGCGCGAAGAGGGCTATCGCGTCATTCTGGTGAACAGTAATCCAGCGACCATCATGACCGATCCGGAGATGGCCGATGTGACCTACATCGAACCGATTACTTGGGAAGTGGTAGAGCGCATTATCGCCACCGAGAAGCCCGATGCGATTTTGCCCACCATGGGTGGCCAGACCGCACTCAACTGCGCTCTCGATTTGCATCGTCATGGCGTTCTCAAAAAATACAATTGCGAACTCATTGGTGCATCCCCCGAGGCGATTGATAAAGCCGAGGATCGTCAGAAGTTCAAAGACGCGATGACCAAAATTGGATTGGGCTCTGCCAAGTCTGGGATTGCGCATTCGATGGACGAAGCGATCGCGGTTCAGCAACGCATTCAGGCGGAGACCGGTAGCTCAGGATTCCCGGTGGTGATTCGGCCCTCGTTCACTATGGGTGGATCGGGCGGTGGTATTGCCTATAACCGCGAAGAATTTGAAGAGATTTGTAAACGCGGTCTGGATCTATCGCCAACGCGTGAGTTATTAATTGAGGAATCGCTCTTAGGCTGGAAAGAGTTTGAGATGGAGGTGGTGCGCGATCGTGCCGATAACTGCATCATCGTTTGCTCGATTGAGAACTTAGATCCGATGGGCGTGCACACCGGGGACTCCATCACGGTGGCTCCCGCACAAACACTCACCGACAAAGAGTATCAAATCATGCGTAATGCCTCAATCGCAGTCTTGCGCGAGATTGGGGTGGATACTGGTGGCTCGAATGTGCAGTTCTCGATTAATCCAGTCGATGGCCGCATGATCGTGATTGAGATGAACCCACGCGTCTCACGCTCATCCGCTCTTGCATCGAAGGCCACTGGCTTCCCCATTGCCAAGGTTGCTGCCAAATTAGCGGTGGGCTATACCTTGGATGAGTTGCAAAACGATATTACGGGCGGTGCTACGCCGGCATCGTTTGAGCCCAGTATTGACTATGTCGTCACCAAGATCCCACGCTTTGCCTTTGAGAAGTTCCGTGAAGCGGATCCACGCTTAACCACCCAAATGAAATCCGTGGGAGAGGTGATGGCAATTGGCCGTACCTTCCAAGAGTCATTTCAAAAAGCCTTACGCGGTCTTGAAGTGGGTGTCGATGGCTTAGATGAGAAATCCACCGACCTCGAGGACATCATTGCCGAGATTGGTGAGCCAGGCCCGGATCGCATTTGGTATGTGGGCGATGCCTTCCGTATGGGTATGGGTATTGATGAGGTTTACGAAGAGACCAAAATTGATCCATGGTTCTTGGAGCAAATTGAAGAGCTCGTTGAGATTGAGAATGCGGTTAAAGAGCACACCCTGCCTAGCCTTAGTGCCGCAGAGATGCGGTTCCTCAAGCAAAAAGGATTTTCAGATCGGCGTCTCGTTAAATTATTGAAAACCGATGCGACGGCGGTGCGTCAAGCACGTCATGGTCATGGCGTATTCCCAGTCTACAAGCGGGTCGATACTTGCGCAGCCGAGTTTGCAACCAATACGGCATATATGTACTCGACCTATGAAGCAGAGCATGGCGAGTGCGAGTCACAGCCTACGCAGCGCGAGAAGATTATGGTGCTAGGCGGTGGGCCTAACCGGATTGGCCAGGGTATCGAGTTTGATTACTGCTGCGTCCATGCGGCATTGGCAATGCGCGACGATGGTTACGAGACCATCATGGTGAACTGTAATCCCGAGACCGTGTCGACCGACTACGACACCTCAGATCGTTTGTACTTTGAGCCTCTGACCTTAGAGGACGTTCTGGAGATCGTTGCTAAGGAGAAGCCCAAGGGTGTGATTGTGCAATATGGTGGACAAACGCCACTGAAGCTCGCCCTTGATCTTGAGGCCAATGGCGTGCCGATTATTGGTACTTCGCCTGACATGATTGATGCCGCCGAGGATCGGGAGCGCTTCCAAAAGCTCCTGCATGACCTCAAATTACGTCAACCGCCTAATCGCACAGCGCGCGCTGAAGATGAAGCACTCAAGCTGGCCGAGGAGATTGGCTACCCCTTAGTCGTTCGTCCTTCCTATGTATTGGGCGGTCGAGCAATGGAGATCGTGCATGATGGGCGTGACCTCGAGCGTTACATGCGTGAGGCCGTCAAGGTATCGAATGACTCACCGGTATTGTTAGATCGCTTCTTAAATGATGCGATTGAGTGCGATGTGGATTGCATCTCCGATGGAACCCGAGTGTTTATTGGTGGAGTGATGGAACACATTGAGCAAGCGGGCGTGCATTCAGGTGACTCAGCCTGTTCATTGCCCCCATACTCCCTATCGAAAGAGACCATTGCCGAGCTTAAGCGCCAAACTGCAGCGATGGCCAAGGGTCTGAATGTCGTTGGTTTAATGAACGTGCAATTTGCGATTCAGCAAAGCGACGGTAAGGACACCATCTTTGTATTAGAAGTCAATCCACGGGCATCACGTACGGTGCCCTATGTATCAAAAGCAACCGGCCTGCAACTCGCGAAGATTGCTGCGCGTTGTATGGTGGGTCAGAGTCTCGATCAGCAGGGCATTATGGAGGAGGTGATTCCTCCGTACTACTCCGTTAAGGAGGCGGTGTTCCCATTTAATAAGTTCCCAGGCATTGATCCAATCTTAGGCCCTGAGATGCGCTCCACGGGTGAGGTGATGGGAGTTGGTAAGACCTTTGGTGAGGCCTTATTCAAATCGCAGTTGGCGGCGGGGATCAAATTACCGAAGAGCGGTAATGTGGTGCTAACCGTCAAAGATAGCGATAAGCCACTTGCCGTCGTGGTGGCCAAGCTCTTGCATGAGATGGGCTTTCCAATGGTCGCTACCAAAGGGACTGCCGCGGCCATTGCCGCAGCAAATATTCCGGTATCGGTGGTGAACAAGGTCAAAGAGGGTCGTCCTCACATTGTCGACATGATCAAAAACGGTGAGATTACCTTGGTGTTTACCACTGTGGATGAAACCCGTAATGCGATTGCGGACTCTCGTTCGATTCGAACTACCGCACAAGCCAATGGTGTGACCTACTACACCACAATTAGTGCGGCACGTGCGGTGATGGAAGGGATGCGGGCGAAGGATTCGCTCGAGGTTTATTCCTTACAGAATTTACACATTTCGCTTAGCTAGACTAAAATCGAGCTTCATCGATTTTAAGGTTGAGCAGTATGAGTACAAACACTATTCCTATTACCAAGCATGGCGCTGAGCTCTTGAAAGAAGAGCTCACGCGCTTAAAGCATGTCGATCGTCCCGCAGTGATTAATGCAATCTCCGAAGCGCGCGCCCAAGGTGATCTTTCGGAGAACGCGGAGTACGATGCCGCCAAAGAGAAACAAGCGTTTATTGAGGGTCGCATCAAAGAGCTTGAGACCAAATTATCGGCTGCACAAATTATTGACCCTGCGTTACTCGAAGCAGAGGGTCGGGTCGTCTTTGGTGCCACCGTTGAACTGGAAGATCTCGATGACGGTAAAAAAATGAGCTATCAAATCGTGGGCGATGATGAAGCCGACATCGCTGCCAATAAGATCTCGATTAGCTCCCCCATTGCTCGTGCCCTGATCGGCAAAGAAGAGGGCGATGTGGTGACCGTTCAAGCCCCCGCAGGCGCTCGGGAAGTCGAGATCCTCTCGGTTCGTTACATCTAGTTATATAAAAATATAATCTCTCCCCTGAATTTGTTATACTTCGGTATAACTTATTCGGAGGGCGTATGCATACTAATTTAAGAAAGGTTGGAGGTTCAGTGATGCTGGCAGTGTCCCCGGTTTTTCTCAAAGAGCTCAAGATTGAGTGCGGATCGACCGTTGATGTCGCTCTAAAGGACGGGCAGTTGGTCGTGCGACCCATTACCAAGCCTCAATATGAACTCGCTGATTTATTGGCGCAGTGCGATCCCAAAGCAAAAATGCCAAGTGAGGATCGGGTTTGGTTAGATAGCGCCCCCATTGGTAATGAGATTCTGTAATGAAGCGAGGCGATATTTATTTGGTATCTCTTGATCCAACGGCTGGCCATGAGCAAAAAGGGTATCGCCCTGTATTGGTAGTGTCACCAGCACCGTTTAATCAACTAACCAAGACCCCAATCGTTGTGCCGATCTCAACCGGAGGTCAGTTTGCGCGGGTGGCCGGGTTTGCAGTTGAGCTCATCGGGACCAAAACTGTTGGTATTGCTCGCTGCGATCAACCCCGCACACTTGACCTCGCGGCACGCAAAGCAAAACGCGTTGAGACCGTGTCGGCGGCTGTGATCGATGATGTCTTGGCTAAACTATCAACCTTAATGACCTAGTACGCACGATGCAAGCTCAATCCACCCAGCACCAAATTGCGCAACGCCTATTTCTCTTCATCAGTAGTCTTTGGGTTGGTAGCCTAATTACTGTTGGCTACTTAGTTGCGCCGACGCTATTTGCAACCCTCACCGATCGTCAGGTAGCCGGTATGGTGGCTGGTACGATTTTCCAGGTAGAGGCGTACGTGAGTCTGGTGCTCTGTGTGGCGCTACTGGTCTTAGCAAACCTCTTGGTAAGTCGTGGGTTGCAAGCCTATCGTGCGATTCGTTGGATTCTGCTTGCGATGCTTGTGTGTGCCGCGCTTGGCAGTTTCGTGCTCATGCCCTGGATGGAGAACTTACGCGAGGACGCCTTGTTACAAGGCATGCCAGTGATGTATTCACCGTCAGCGAGTTTGTTTGCTACCTTGCACGGCATTTCAAGCAGTGTTTTCTTGGTGCAAAGTCTTCTGGGTATTTATTTGGTTTGGCGATTAACCCAAAGCCGCTTTTTTGGGGCTAGCTAAGCGAGTCTTGCGGCGCTTTGGTTTGCTGGTGCTGGCCACGGCTGCTTTTTTGAAGCCCACACGCGAGCCACTGCCGCGTTGATTGCTGCGAGCGGTTTGATAGGCGCGTGCTACTTTTTTAGTGGGGACTACTTTCTCAGGCTTTGATGCGACAGGGCGCCACACCACAAGGAGTTTGCCAATGTGCTGAATCGGGGCGGCACTCAACTCATCGCATATCGATTCATACATTGCAATACGGGCATCGCGATCGTCACCCAGTACGCGGATCTTAATCAGACCATGGCTCGATAGGGCACGATCAATTTCTTTGCGAACCGCGGCTGTGAGACCTTCGTTACCAATCATGACGACGGGGTTGAGGGCGTGGGCTTGCGCGCGGTGAGCCTTGCGTTGCGCTGGTGTGAGTGAAAGAGCAGTCATCCCTGCATCATAGATGATTTGCACTGTGCAACCCAAAACAAGGACAATAGCGTTTGTGGCAAAGAACAAGTTCAATAAAAATTGGTTGCACGATCATGTCAATGATCCCTACGTCAAGCTCGCGCAGAAAGAGGGCTATCGTGCGCGGGCGGCCTATAAGCTCTCGGAGATCGATGAACAAGATCATCTGATTAAAGCCGGGATGACCGTAGTTGACTTGGGAAGCGCCCCAGGTAGCTGGAGTCAGTACATTCGCAATCGCTTAGTGCAGCTTCGCAAACATCCAACACCCGAGACTGCCGGTAAGCCCGATGGTTGCATCATCGCTATTGATCTCTTGCCGATGGAGCCCGTGGCGGATGTCACCTTTATTCAAGGCGATTTTCGAGAGGAGGAGGGCTTGCAGGCGCTCGAGGCCGCTTTGCCACCGGAGGCAAATGGCAAAGTTGATTTAGTACTCTCCGATATGGCCCCCAATCTCTCAGGCGTCGGTGTAGCCGATGCTGCGCGGATGGCCAATCTCGCGGAGCTCGCTTTGGAGTTTGCCAAAGAGCATCTCAAGCCCGATGGGGCACTTTTGATCAAGTGCTTTCATGGGAGTGGCTATAGTCAAATAGTTGAGGCATTTAAGGGGGTATTTAAGACCGTTTCCCCCCGTAAACCCAAGGCTTCACGGGATAAATCCTCGGAAACCTTTCTGCTAGGGCGCTATTTGAAGTAGGGCAAATCGCAGAGATTGCCCACAAACCATAGAAAACCCAGCATTTTTAGGATAAATTAGACCTCCAACCCTTGAATTTCAACGGGAGTAGAATCAAATACATAGGGTGAGGTTTGGTTCTCAACCCCGATAACTCCCGGATTGATCCGGCAAAGGTGTATTTTGAATAACAATATGTTCCAAAAAGTGGGTGTATGGCTCATCGTGGGCCTGGTTTTGTTTACTGTCTTTAAACAGTTTGATAAACCACGGACTCAAGATCAGGTCACGTATTCCCAATTTATGGATGATGCCAAGGCTGGCAAGATCAAGCGCGTGGATGTGCAAGGTCGTACCCTGCAAATCACCCCAGTTGATGGCAACAAATACTCGATCATCTCCCCAGGCGATATCTGGATGGTGGGTGATCTCATGAAATACGGTGTTCAGGTCACTGGCAAGACCGAAGACGAACCCAATTTATTGGTCTCTGCACTCTATTACTTAGGACCTACCTTATTAATCATCGGCTTTTGGTTCTTCATGATGCGCCAGATGCAAGGTGGCGGTAAGGGTGGTGCGTTCTCCTTTGGTAAATCCAAGGCGCGTCTGATTGATGAGAACAGCAATTCAGTGACCTTTGCGGATGTTGCGGGTTGCGACGAGGCCAAAGAAGAAGTATTTGAGATTGTCGACTTCCTCAAAGATCCCCAAAAGTTCCAAAAGCTTGGTGGTCGGATTCCACATGGCGTACTCTTAGTCGGTCCTCCTGGAACCGGTAAGACCTTATTGGCCCGTGCGATTGCAGGCGAGGCTAAAGTACCATTTTTCTCAATCTCAGGCTCCGACTTCGTTGAGATGTTTGTGGGTGTTGGTGCTGCGCGCGTACGCGATATGTTTGAGAACGCTAAAAAGCATGCACCTTGCATCATCTTTATTGATGAGATCGATGCAGTAGGTCGTCATCGTGGTGCTGGCATGGGCGGCGGTAATGATGAGCGCGAGCAAACCTTAAACCAAATGCTCGTCGAGATGGACGGCTTTGAGACCAATAGCGGTGTGATCGTGATCGCTGCGACCAACCGTTCGGATGTTCTGGATCGCGCCTTACTACGCCCTGGTCGTTTTGACCGCCAAGTGCATGTTGGTTTACCTGACATTCGGGGTCGTGAGCAAATTCTGCGCGTGCATATGCGCAAAGTGCCAATCAATGCCGACGTTGATCCTGCGGTCTTGGCTCGTGGTACTCCTGGGTTCTCGGGTGCTGATCTAGCTAACTTGGTCAATGAAGCGGCTTTGTTTGCAGCGCGTCGTAGTAAGCGCGCGGTGGATATGCAAGACTTCGAAGATGCCAAGGACAAGATCTATATGGGTCCTGAGCGTAAGTCCGCTGTGATGCGCGAGGAAGAGCGTCGTAATACGGCTTATCACGAGTCGGGTCATGCGGTGGTGGCAAAGATGCTACCCAAGGCTGACCCGGTGCATAAGGTAACCATCATGCCGCGCGGTATGGCGCTTGGTGTAACTTGGCAGCTGCCGGAGTTTGATCGGGTCAACTTATACAAAGATCGCATGCTCGAAGAGTTAGCCATCTTGTTTGGTGGCCGTGCTGCTGAAGAGGTGTTCTTGGGCTCGATGAGTACTGGAGCATCGAACGACTTTGAGCGCGCTACCAAAATGGCCCGCGATATGGTGACTCGGTATGGCATGAGCGATAGCTTGGGTACCATGGTCTATGTCGACACGGAGCAAGACAGCATGTTTGGTCGCATGAACAGCAAGACCGTATCGGAGCTCACCCAACAAAAGGTCGATGCCGAGATTCGGACTCTGATTGATAGCCAATACGCACTCGCCAAGAAGATTTTGGAAGAGAACCGTGACAAGGTGGAAGCCATGGTCACCGCACTCTTAGAGTGGGAGACGATTGATTCTGAGCAGATCAATGACATCATGGCAGGGCGCACACCGAAGCCACCTAAGCCAGTCACCGCGACTGCCTTTGGTAACTCTGCGGGTGGCGGTGGTACGCAGGGTCCAGCGGCAGGTAGCGCACCCGCAACCGCGTAAGCATGTCGTATTTATCATCGCCCGTGGCATGGCGCTGCGGGCGTTTTCTTTTTGAGTTCCCCACCAATCAGCGTAGACGCCCATTGGTGATGGGCATCCTCAATGCCACACCGGATTCCTTCTCGGATGGCGGACGTTTTTATCAACGCGATGCAGGCCTTGCTCAAGCAGAAAAAATGCTTGCTGCGGGCGTTGACATCATCGATATTGGTGGAGAGTCCACCCGACCAGGAGCTGAACCCGTTGGCTTACAAGAGGAGCTCGATCGCGTCTTACCGGTGATTGAAGAGCTCAAGGATTGCGGTGTTGCGTTATCGATCGACACCTATAAGCCACAAACGATGCAAGCAGCTCTTGCCATGGGCGTTGATTGCGTCAATGACATTTGGGCTTTGCGACAAGCGGGAGCAGTCGATGCCATCAAATCAAGCCAATGTGGCATTGTGTTGATGCATATGCAGCGTGATCCTCAAACGATGCAATTTGATCCCAACTACGAACATGTGGTTCAAGAGGTGCAGGCATTCCTATTGGAGCGCGCTGCAATCATCGAGGAGGCGGGAGTTAGTTCCCAACGCATTGCAATCGATCCCGGATTTGGCTTTGGTAAAAGCCTTGAGCACAACTATCAGTTATTGGCACACATGAGCGTATTTACAGAGCATGGCTACCCGGTCTTAGCGGGCCTATCTCGTAAGTCGATGCTGGGCAAGGTCACCAATCTTGAGGTGGGCGAGCGTTTGATCCCGAGTATTGCGGCAGCCATATTGGCAGTGGAGCGTGGTGCCATGATTGTGCGCACTCACGATGTACCCGAGACCGTGAGCGCGCTTCAGGTTTGGCAGGCTATGCGAGAGCAAAGCACCTCAGTTTTATAATGAAGCATGACTAAAAAATATTTTGGGACCGATGGCATTCGGGGTGAAGTTGGCATTCCTCCTATCGTTCCGGAGTTTATGTTGCGCCTCGGTTACGCTACTGGTATGGTGCTTAAGCGCCATGGCAAGCCCAATGAGCGTCAACGCATCCTAATTGGTAAAGACACGCGGGTCTCAGGCTATTTGCTCGAAGCTGCCTTGGAGTCTGGGTTCTCTGCAGCCGGGGTCGATGTCACCTTGTGCGGTCCAATGCCGACTCCTGGGGTCGCTTATCTCACCAAAGCACTGCGCTTATCTGCTGGTGTGGTGATCTCTGCTTCGCATAATCTCTATCAAGATAACGGTATTAAGTTTTTTAATGGCAAAGGCGATAAGTTCTCCGATGCGATCGAGCTTGAGATTGAAGCAGAGCTCGAGAAACCGATGGGCTGTGTTAGCTCCGACAAAATTGGTAAGGCATTTCGTTTGGATGATGCGGCAGGGCGCTACATTGAGTTCTGCAAATCCACTTTTCCACAAGACCTAAATCTTAAAGGATTGAAGATTGTGGTCGATTGCGCCAATGGCGCTGCCTATCACACCGCACCCCCAGTGTTTCATGAGCTCGGCGCTGAGGTGATTGCGATTGGAGTAGAACCCAATGGCAAGAACATCAACGATCATTGCGGTGCAACCGCACCCGCTGCGCTGATTGCCAAAGTGAAGGAAGTGAATGCCGATATTGGGATCGCCCTCGATGGTGATGCCGATCGCCTGCAAATGGTGGATCAAAGTGGGCGTCTCTTCAATGGCGATGAGCTCCTCTACATCTTGGCCAAAGATCGCTTAGAGCAAGGCAAGGTAATTGGCGGAGTAGTGGGTACCTTGATGACGAACTTAGCAATTGAAGTTGCCATCAAGAAAATGGGTCTTGGATTTGAGCGAGCCAAGGTCGGAGATCGCTACGTACTTGAGCTCTTACAAGCCAAGCAGTGGGTGATTGGCGGTGAAGGTTCAGGGCATCTTTTATGTTTGGATCAACACAGCACTGGCGATGGCACGATTGCAGCCCTGCAAGTGCTCGCAGCGATGCAACAAAAGCAACAATCCTTAAACGAACTGCTAGATGGCATCGCTATCTATCCGCAAGTGCTCATCAATGTGAAGACCAATCCAAATTATCAGTGGCAGACTGATCAAAAGCTCAATGCGATGGTCAGCAAGGTCGAGCAAAGCTTGATTGGTAAGGGCAGGGTTCTGATCCGACCCTCAGGAACCGAGCCAGTTCTGCGTGTGATGGTTGAGGCCAATGAGCAAGCCCTAGCCCAAGCAAGCGCCGAGGCAATTGCAAAGGAAGTCAGCGTTTAGTTTTCCCAATCGGTGTCCACTTCATTCTGTTGGATATCCATCTCGCGTTTCATCTTACGATTAATGAGGTATTGCCAGATCAAGCGATCTTTCACTTGATGGTCAATATCGTAGTGCTTGAACTGATTCTCAAGCTCAGCAATCGCAATCTTATCTTTGTTTTGCATGGCGTGTCTCCGTATCGATCTTAGGTCGAACTTTATCCAGACTCCCAAAAAAACCGCCCACAAGGGGCGGATCAAAAACAACATGAAGGGAGATCAAGATCATGATCTCCAATGATGACACTGTGATGTCAGTTTTGTGTCAGCAATTGAATTGTCATATTGGAGTCATAGGGATTTTGTAAGGTAACACTCAAAGGAGCAAACTGTGAAGATAAACCAGGAAGAACTTTCTGAGTGGTACAAAAAAGCCCAAGATGAAATCCTTGATGACTTAGATGAGGAGCTTGAGCTCGAGCTCGATGATCAGCGATTGGGGGGTGATGGCGATGGCCTCACTTCACTAAACCGCCAGTTTTACTTTCGGGAGCTTTTTCGTCTTCAAAAAGAGCTCATCAAATTACAAGACTGGGTAGTTCATCAAAAACTCAAGGTCGTAGTTCTGTTTGAAGGTCGTGACTCAGCGGGTAAGGGCGGCGCTATTAAACGCATTACTCAGCGCCTAAATCCACGGGTTTGCCGAGTGGTTGCCTTATCTGCGCCATCGGAGCGGGAGAAGACTCAGTGGTACTTCCAGCGCTATATTGCACACTTGCCGGCAGCAGGCGAAATCGTTTTATTTGATCGCAGTTGGTATAACCGCGCTGGCGTTGAGAAGGTCATGGGCTTTTGTACCGATAAAGAGTATCGGGAGTTCCTTGAGACCGTTCCCGAGTTTGAAAAAATGATCATCGGCTCCGGAATTATCTTAATCAAGTACTGGTTCTCGATTTCCGATGAGGAGCAATACAACCGCTTCACCCAACGTATCAACGATCCCTTAAAGCAATGGAAATTAAGCCCTATGGATTTGGAATCTAGACGGCGCTGGGAGGATTACACCAAAGCGAAAGAGGCAATGCTGGAGGCTACTCATCGACCTGCAGCACCTTGGTGGGTGGTGGCTGCGAATGATAAAAAGCGCGCTAGACTTAATTGCATCCATCATTTGCTTGCGCAAATCCCGTATCAGGAGATTGAGCATCCTCATATTGTTCTACCTGAGCGTGTACATAATCCGGATTACATTCGCGGACCAGTACCAAAAGAAATGTACGTACCAGATATTTACTAATTTCATTTAAAAAGGGGCTGTGATGCGGGATCAAATGATTGCATTTATGAAACAGTTACGAGCGGGCGAGGGAATCTCCTTAGAAGAGTTTCGCAATCTAACCTACAAAGAACGAGAGTTCCTATTCAATGAAATCCAGTACTGGTGCCTTTATGAGAAGGATGACCCCGCCTCATTTGCGGCTGGAAAAATTCCAAACGCTGAATAAACGACCCTCTTGATTTAACTGCAAGCATGTCGCGCTATTTTGTTTGGCAGCTTAGCGGTATCCTAGCCCTGCTATTCCTTGGATTGATAATTGCGAATGGGGAGTTGCTGTGGTGGATTTTGATGGCGGTCTCTCTCACCATTTTTGGGGTAGGGATTGTTGACCAGATCCAAACAAAGCATTCATTGCTTCGCAATTACCCTGTGATTGGGCATCTGCGGTTTTGGCTCGAGTTTATTCGGCCCGAGATTAGACAGTACTTTATTGAGTCAGATCGCGAGAAGTTGCCTTTCTCTCGAAATCAGCGTGCCTTAGTTTATCAACGCTCCAAGAATGTTTCTGATCAGCGGCCCTTTGGCACCATTGATGATGTCTACCAACCCAATTACGAGTGGTTGAGTCAAAGTAGTACCCCGTTAGATGTGTCGCAGATAGAGGATCTGCGGGTGCAGATTGGGAATGAGCAATGCGCAATGCCATACTCAGCATCACTATTTAATATCTCAGCCATGAGTTTTGGCTCATTGTCAGCCAATGCCATACTCGCTTTAAACAAGGGAGCTAAGCTGGGCGGCTTTGCGCACGATACCGGTGAAGGATCGGTCTCACCCTATCATTTGCAGAACGGTGGAGATCTGATTTGGGAAATTGGATCGGGCTACTTTGGTTGCCGCACCCCTGCAGGACAATTTGATATTGATCTCTTTGCGCAAGTTGCACAATTGGATTCCGTCAAGATGATTGAAATCAAACTTTCTCAGGGGGCAAAACCAGGCCACGGAGGCGTGCTACCGGCTGCCAAGATTACCCCCGAAATCGCGTTCACCCGCAAAATCCCGATGGGTCAGGATTGTATTTCTCCGGCAGCACACTCTGCGTTTAAAACCCCAATTGAAATGTTAGAGTTTGTCACTGCCTTGCGTGCACGATCGGGCGGTAAGCCCATTGGCTTCAAACTGTGCATTGGTCAACCTGGCGATTGGTTTGCCATCGTGAAGGCAATGCTTGAAACTGGTATCTACCCAGACTTTTTTGTAATCGATGGTAGTGAAGGTGGTACTGGTTCAGCCCCCACTGAATTTGTTGACCATGTGGGTATGCCGATGCGGGATGGCTTGCGTTTGGTTCATGCGACTTTGATTGGGGTTGGTCTTCGAGATCACGTTCGCATTGGTGTAGCAGGCAAGATTATTTCTGGATTTGATATGGTTCGTGTCAGTGCTCTGGGGGCCGATTGGTGTAACTCAGCGCGCGGTTTTATGTTCGCTCTGGGTTGTATTCAGTCGCGCTCTTGCAATACCGACCAATGCCCAACCGGTGTTGCTACTCAAAACCCCTTACGGCAACGATCTTTAGATCCGGTTGATAAGGCGCAACGCGTCTATAACTTTCATCAAAATACCCTGAAGGCATTGCGCGGACTATTGGCCTCAGCTGGGATCTCGCATCCGCGCTATCTCACGCCCCAGATGATGATGTGCCGAAGCGGTAGTTATCAATCTGAGTATTTGGCCTCATTGATTCTGGATCTTGACGAGGGCGCCTTATTGCAACGTAACGGTGCACAAAAACTCAATCAGTTCCAGGCGGGTCTGGGTGATGCTTGGACTAGTTCCAGCGCAAGTCGCTTCAGATAGTTGGTTTTGAGGTATTGCGCGTTAAGCAAAGGCCATAGCTGGTTAAATAGAGTGTCAGACCATTGAGTACATGCCATAGCCAGTGGGTACTAAAGCCAGAATCGCACAAGGGCAGGTCGAGCTGACGGCTCAGGAGCGAGAAAGGGAACACCAAGACTGCCAGCCATAAATAGCGTGCAGCGATAGGATTGGAATACTGAGTGATCACGGCATAGAGCAGCAGTGCTGACCAAGCCCCCAAATACATTCCAGGGGGAGCCCAAGGGAACACGGGCTTCACAGCATTGATTGCTAATTGACAAAGCGCAATCAGAATAAAGAGCCCAATCACCGATCCGATTGGAGTCCAGCGCGAGCCCCAAGACCATTGTTTTGGGATTAGATATGCAAAGCTGATTAAGTACAGTGCGATCGCAAGAACATCTAAGAGACCCGTTAGTCGATTAGCAAAAGTATGAAAGCTAAAGCTACCTAGACCAATCAGAATGAGCAAAATAGCCATTAACCTAGAGCGCGGTGATCCTATTCGCCAAATAAGAAATCCTGCGATGATGAACGCTAAGTTGGTGATCGCATTGATTGGCTCAGACCAAAAGCTGGCATCTAAGCGCTCGCAATAGATATCGATTGGGCTCAATAGCTGCATAGTGATTTGCTATGCATAAAACAAGTCAATTCATAGTTATGAAGCATTCGTCATCATCTTGTCATAAAGAATTTTAAATATAGCTAGTAATAATATTGAATCGTATGATAAAAAAATTAATACTTTTGATTCTGACAGGAATCTTCTGTTCGCCGATCATTGGTCAAGAGCATCAATATGGTGTTAGACCATTCATCTTAATTGAGGCAATGCCAGAAAGTCCCTTAAAAAATAAATTGTCAAGCTGTAGGAATCAATTACCTAAAAAATCGAATTTCTCAATCGCTCACCGTGGTGCCCCTTTGCAGTTTCCAGAGCATACTTTGGAGTCAAATTTTGCGGCGTATTTAATGGGAGCAGGTATTTTTGAATGCGATGTTACATTTACAAAAGATAAGCAATTGGTGTGTCGTCATGCCCAAAATGATCTTCATACAACAACGAATATTTTGCTTACTCCTTTAGCCAACCAATGCACCAAATCGTTCAACCCAGTTTCAGATAAAAATCCAGCATCTGCTGAGTGTCGAACTTCTGATATTACTTTGACCGAGTTTAAAACTTTAAAAGGAAAGATGGATGGTTTTAATCGACAGGCTAAAGATAGAGCAGAGTTTATGAAAGGAACCCCATCTTGGCGGACGGATCTTTATGTAAATCGTGGGGGAACTTTATTAACGCATCGTGAGTCTATAGAGCTATTTAAAAAATTTGGAGGAAAGTTCACGCCAGAACTTAAAGCCCCATCTGTTCCGATGCCATATCAAGGATTTTCCCAAGAGCAATATGCTCAAGCATTAATTGATGAGTACAAAATGATGCGAATTCCCGCAAGGGATGTCTTTCCACAATCATTTAACTTAAATGATATTTTGTATTGGATAAGGAATGAACCAGAGTTTGGTAAACAAGCGGTTTATTTAGACGATCGTTATTTGCTCAAAAATTTTAACCCTGCAAAACCAGAAGAACTGAAACCAACAATGCAGGAGCTTTATCAGCTGGGTGTCCGCTATATTGGTCCCCCGATTTGGGTGTTACTGACTTTAAATGATCGTAATCAAATCATTCCTTCTGAATATGCAAAAGTAGCAAAAGCGGCAGGATTAAATATCATTACATGGACTCTAGAGCGAGACGGCCCCTTAGTAAACGGCGGTGCTTGGTATCATCAGTCGATTAAGGGCGCAATCAATAACGATGGTCAAACCTTTGAGGTGCTCGATATACTAGCTCAACAGGTTGGTGTGAAGGGGGTATTTTCGGATTGGCCAGCTACCGTTACGTATTACGCAAATTGTATGGGTCTGCAGTGAAATCTAAATGGCAAATGCTAAAGATGTGTGTAACGGGTTCTCATTGATGAATGGTTACTAGAGGCCCGCTGCATAAATCATTTATAAGTTCCAAGTGACTCATAACAATTCAAGATGCCTTAACGCCTTATCGTTTGTTTTTTCGACTAATTCAATCGTAGCTTCATCAGTAATATTTTCATCAATACAGTGATGAAAAAAATCAATAATAGGAAATTATGAATTCCTAAGTCCGATGCAATTTCAATCGCATCAGAAGGGTTTTCTGCCTCAATCACTATTTTTGTTTCAACCTTAAAAGTGACAGGAACGATGTATTTATTCATAAGATAAATAGTTCATTAAGGTGTTTCAATAAAGTAGCGTCCCAAGTGATCTAAAAGCAATGAATCAACCACGATAAAGTCGTGCTCAATGATGCTCACATGATGTAGTTGTTCAATAAATTGACGTGTTGCATAGAATTCAGAAAGTTGAAAGTGGTTATCATCTTCCGCATCCCATGATTTAAACCGATAGACTCGAATTTTTTCAGAGTTAATAACTACAACCCCAAAAAATGGAATGGGTTCGATTTCAGCGTTAATACGATCTTCGGTAGTGAAAGTTGTCATCCTTATCCTAGGTTATGCTCAATATATTCATTACTTTTGATGCATTTGGAGTCATGAAAGACGTACCTATTGGATAGTTGCTCACTAACATGACAACTTTATTAAGCCATTGTGAAAGTTAGCCCCTAGAATGCGCAGACGCCATATCGAATATCTATTCATAAAATTGTCATTAATTCGTTTGAATATATAAATTCTTACTACGAGGTGACCCATGAATGAATTCGATAACCCGATTGTTAATCAGCGATTTGATCCTGCCCAAGCCATTACCGAGCAATCGCAGCGTCGCTTATTTCTGAAATCGAGTGCTGCAGTAGTTGCGCTCTTTGGATCTAATTTTGGATTTGCACAAACTGCAAAATCCGTGTGGGGCGCAGCCAAACCGTTTACCTTTGAATCCGTCCCACTTAGCATGGCAACGGATGGTATTGTGGTTCCCAAAGGATACCGCTGGGCAGTATTGGCAGCTTGGGGAGATCCAATTAACGGTAAGTTTCCGGTGATTTCCTACGATGTGATTAATACACCTGAGCAGCAAGCCAAACAATTTGGTATGCACCATGACGGTTGTGCATTCTTTCCCGATCAAGGTTCTTCCAATAAAGGCTTATGGGTTGTTAATCACGAATACACCGACGATGGACTCTTGCATCCAGATGGCATGAAGAACTGGTCATTGGAGAAGGTCAGAAAAAGTCAGGCTGCACATGGTGTCACGATTGCACATATTCAAAAGGATGAGAAGGGAAGTTGGCAAGTGGTCTCAGGACCCTATACCCGTCGCATTACTGGCTACACTCCGTGCGCTATCTCAGGCCCAGCCGCTGGCAGCCAGTACCTGCAAACCGCATCCGATCCCAAAGGTCGTTTGGCCTTAGGCACGATTAACAATTGCGCAAATGGTGTAACGCCATGGGGTACTTACCTGACCTGCGAAGAGAACATTAACGGATACTTTGTGAAGAAGGGGAAGGTATCCAAGGAAGAACAGCGCATTGGTATTAATGCTAAAGGCTTTGGATACCGCTGGGAAGAGTTTGATGAGCGCTTTAACGTGGATCTCAATCCCAATGAGCCCAATCGCTTTGGTTGGGTCGTTGAAATTGATCCACGTAATCCCGATCAAGCACCGATCAAGCGCACCGCATTAGGGCGCTTTAAGCACGAGGGTGCTGAAGTGACCTTGGCGAAGGATGGACGGGTGGTGGTGTATATGGGCGACGATCAGCGCGGTGAATATGTGTATCGCTATGTCAGCAAGAATAAGTATCAACCCAATCAACCCGAGCTTAATCGCACACTTCTCGATGAAGGCACCTTATCGGTTGCACAGTTTTCTGATAATGGGGAAGGTCGATGGATTCCTTTGGTATTTGGGCAAAATGGCTTAACTCCAGAGAACGGTTTTGCCGATCAAGCATACATCTTGGTTGAAACACGTTTAGCGGCTGATCAGGTGAAAGCAACTCCTTTGGATCGCCCGGAGTGGGTAGCGGTTCATCCAACCGCGAAAGATGTTTATGTAGCACTGACCAACAACAATCAGCGTGGCAAAGAGTTTCCTGTTAATGCTGCTAGTCCCCGTGCGAATAATTTGATGGGGCACATCATCCGCTGGCGGCCACGTCAGCAGGACGCAGCGAATGATCGATTCGATTGGGAGATCTTTGTCTTGGCAGGTGACCCTGATAACACCGACCCCAACTTAAAAGGGAACATTCGGGGGGATGTGTTTGGCTCACCCGATGGTTTGTGGTTTGATCAACGCGGTATCTTATGGACTCAGACCGATATCTCTTCTGGAGCTCTTGGGAAGGGCGCCTATGCACGGATTACCAACAATATGATGTTTGCTGCAGACCCGGTGACGCGCGAGTTTAGGCGTTTTCTAATTGGTCCAAATGGCTCTGAGGTGACTGGCGTCGATCTAACACCGGATTACAAAACGATGTTTGTCAATATTCAACACCCTGGCGAGAGTCCGAGTGAGCGCAGTAATCCCGATAAGCCAAAAGCATTTAGTGACTGGCCGGATCGCAAGTTGTTCTCGCGACCACGTTCAGCAACGATTGTGATTTGGCGCGAGGACGGCAAGCCCGTCGGAGCATAGTCGCTAACGAATCACCAGTGGACGAAAACTAAAGGGGCTGCGCTTACCTGAATCGATGGTGATTTCAAGCGCTTCAACTTGATGATCACCCATCACTTGTATTCGATAGGCACGCTCAATAACGCGTTTCGTACCCGGGTGTTTGAAGGGCTGATCAATGATGAGTTGATGGCTATCGCCATGGATTACCAACGCGGGTTTATTCCATTGCGATAAGAGTTGATTGAGACGGGCAATCGTATCGCGTAACCCACTTTTTGATGAACTTGCTTGCTCAGGGGAATAAAATAAATCTGCTTGCATCGCAATTACCAGATGATCGAGTGCACGCTCCTGTGCAACTTTAACAACATAATCAAGCCAAGCAAGATTAGCGCGATTGCGCATGGCGTATTCACTTGCATTCTCAAAATTATTGTTTGAGCCAACCACGTGCACTGTCGCAAAGAGAGTGGCGCCACTGACCCAGTAGGCATTCTCGACAAAGAGTTTATGTGCCGGATCAATATCTGCTTGCCGAATTAGGCGCAGAGGCTTTTTCCCCAAGCTGTTGTTATTCGGAAAATACAACTCTCGAATAAATTGCAAGCGCTCCTCTGGATTAAATGAACCAGCTGACGGGCGATGGCAATCGGTCCATTCGTTATCACCAGGCGTATAAATTAATGGGTTCTCAAAGCGATTGAAGGATTTCCAGATGGATTCAAGATAGGCATTGGTGCAGGGCGAACCACCACTTTTAGTATCACCGACAAAGATCGTGAATGCGGGATTGGTCTGATTGATTTCAGTGATGAGATTGATAAACGCAGCTTCGTCGGCAGAGCGATAGGGCATGTCACCAAGCGTCACAAATCGAATTGGATTAGCGTTAGCTGGCGCTAGAGTCAGGCAAGCAACGCTAAGGAGAGCGGTGGTCAGAATATAACGCAGATTATTTTTCATTGATTTCATCAGATTGAAATAATTCCACAGGAAAATCGCACGGTAATGATGAATCAATTCATGCAAGCAACGCTAACGTGTCCCCACTGCCAAGCAACCGAAGTTATCTCGGTCGATACCAGCGATAGTAAGCAATTTCATCAATGTGCGCATTGCCATCGTCCCTATGGCGTTAGTAAAAATGATTGCTGCATTTTGTGTAGTTACGGGGATGTGCTGTGCAGTCAAGTCGATCAAAACCTCGCCTCTTAAAAAAAGACCGCCCACTCGGGGCGGTGATAACAACTTTCAGGGAGTGCATTCATTATGAATTTACTCTGTGACCGTTTCATGTCAGGTTCATGACAGCCCAATGATTGTGCAGCGCAGCAATTTATTGTCATATTGCTTTGGTAGACTGGGTTTCCTTAAATTGTCCCGAGGTCTGGAATGAAAAAGCCGTCTGAAGCCGCAAAGAAAGCCAAAGCGAAAGAACTCTTTACTCTCTCACACAAGTTACTTGATGCTGCCAAGCAGCTAAGCGAGCATCATGCTGCGGAGTTGCGCTACAACATGCAGCAAGCCATGGAAGCAGCCAAAACGGCAGCGCAAAAGGATGTCACGAAGTTACAGGCCATGCAGAAGAAGGCTGCTGATGATGCGGCTAAGCGAATGAGCGTTTATCAGAAGAAGGTAAAAGCAATCCTCAAAGATATTGGTACTGAGGCAGCCGATGGGGCAGAGAAGCACTTTGATCGTGCACGCGATGCCATTAGCGATTGGATTAAAGAGGCCGATAAGAAGATCCCCATGGGTGGTGAGAAGCTTGCCAAGGTCGTTCGTGAGGTGTCAGACGCTGGCGCCAAAGTATTCAAGGAAGGACGTAAAGCTGTTGCCGATGCGGTCGAACTTGCTGAAAAGAACATTGAAAGTGTGGCAAAGAAGGCGAGCAAAACCGTTCAATCCAAGGTGGCTAGCAAGAAAAGGGCGCCTACCAAGAAATTAGTACCCCGGCAGTCTCCTGCGGTAAAGAAAAAGACTCCCGTCCGGAAGGCTCCTGCAAAGAAGGCTGCGGTCGTACCAGCTAGTTCGGCGGTTGCCGCACCTGCGGCAGGTAATCCCCCAAGCAATCCAGCATAAGCCAGTGCTCCCCCTCAAAATCTGAGGGGGAATTAATATCGTCATTCGTAGGAAATATTTCCTAAGCGATTGATTTATATTGATTTTTTATATTCCCCATGCCCTAAGTTGTCATTAAAGCGTCATATTTCCTATTTATCGTTCAGCTATCGCGACGTGCGAGAACCATTTAAAGGAAGATAAATGACGATTACCTTGAAAAAAGCCCTAGCAGTAGCGGCTCTTTCCATGACCACCGCTGGTTTTGCTCCTGCAGCCTTTGCACAGGAAATTACTGGCGCTGGCGCTAGTTTCCCATTCCCTATTTATGCCAAGTGGGCTGAAGCTTATAAAGCCCGTACTGGTGTTAGTTTGAACTACCAATCAATTGGTTCCTCAGGCGGTATCAAACAAATTAAAGCCAAGACTGTAGACTTTGGTGCAACTGATAACCCAGTGAAGTTTGAGGATCTACAGGCCGATGGATTGGTTCAGTTCCCCGCAATTATTGGCGGTGTAGTGCCAATCATTAACTTAGACGGTATCAAGCCAGGCCAAATTCGTTTAGACGGTCAAACCTTGGCTGATATTTTCCAGGGCAAGATCACCAACTTCAATGACAAGCGCATTGCTGATCTGAACCCAGGCGTGAAGATTCCTGCTGGTGAGATTACCGTAGTTCACCGTGCAGACGGATCTGGTACTACTGCAATTTTCACTGACTACTTGGCTAAAGTAAGCGCAGACTGGAAATCGGCTGTTGGTGCTGGTGCTGCTGTGAAGTGGCCTGCTGCTTCATCGGTTGGTGGTAAGGGTAACGAAGGTGTTGCTGCGAACGTATCACGTGTGAAGAACTCGATTGGCTATGTTGAGTATGCGTACGCCAAGAAGAACAATATGACCCACGTTCAGTTGCGTAACCAAGCCGGTCAATTTGTCCAGCCGGATGACCTAACCTTTGCTGCTGCAGCTGCTGGTACAGATTGGGCGAAGATTCCTGGTATGGGAACCTTTATTACCAATGCGCCTGGTGCAACATCATGGCCAATCACTGGTGCTTCATTCATCCTCATGTACAAAGATCCAGCAAACAAGGCTCGCTCTGCTGAAGTAATTAAGTTCTTTGACTTCGCCTTCAAAGAGGGTAATAAGATGGCCGCTGAGTTGGACTATGTTGGCATGCCAAACGCAACAACCGACTTCATTCGTAAGAACGTTTGGAATCAAATTAATACCAAGTAATTCCGTTATTAACTATCTTAAGATCAGCCCCGGTTTATCTGGGGCTGATTTTGTCAGAAAAGGTTTAATTCATGGAAGCAGTATTGAATACTAATGCGGTAAGTGATTCAGTTTTGAGTATTGCAAAACGGCAACGTTTCTTAGATCAACTTTTTAAATTTGCCACTCAGTTTTTTGCACTTTCTGTTCTTCTGACCTTACTTGGCATCATCGCTTCATTGATTTTTAATGCTGCGCCTGCTTTAAGTAAATTTGGTTTTGGATTCTTCACTAATGTTGAATGGGACATCATTAACGGTGAGTTTGGTGGATTAATTGCAATTTACGGAACAATTATTACTTCCGTGATTGCCTTGTTAATTGCGGTCCCCTTAAGCTTTGGAATCGCCGTCTTTCTAACTGAGATGTGCCCAACGATTTTGAAGCGTCCTCTTGGAACCGCGGTTGAGATTTTGGCTGCCGTACCATCGATTATTTACGGTATGTTCGGCCTATTCATTTTTGCACCTTTATTTGCTGAGTACATTCAGCCTGCGTTAGCTGCGACCTTGGGTCAGATACCGGGACTTGGTATTTTGTTCTCAGGCGCTTTTAATGGAATTGGTATTTTGTGCGCTGGATTAATTCTGGCAATGATGGTTCTACCATTCATTGCTTCGGTGATGCGCGATGTGTTTGAGATCGTTCCACCGGTTCTTAAAGAGTCTGCATACGGGATTGGCTGTACCACCTGGGAGGTGGTTAAGAATGTAGTATTGCCATACACGAAGACTGGTGTGATTGGCGGAATTATGTTGGGCTTGGGACGCGCCTTAGGTGAGACCATGGCAGTTACCTTCGTCATTGGTAATGCACATAAGATTTCCCCTTCACTATTTGCTCCTGGAAACTCGATCGCGTCAACCTTAGCCAATGAGTTCGGCGAGGCAGAAGTCGGCCTGCATTATTCCTCACTATTTGCCCTTGGCCTAGCCTTATTTGTCATCACATTTGTTGTTCTAACCTTGGCGAAAATTATGTTAATGCGCATGGAAGCGAATCAAGGAGCGAAGACCTAATGAGCACCAGCACTCGCGACCCTTCTTTATTTGCTAAGCGTAAGCGAGCAAATGCTTTTGGCTTGACCTTTTCAATGGTGGCCATGTCCATCGGAATGGTGTTCTTGCTTTGGATCTTGGCAATTTTGTTATGGAAAGGCTTTGCAGCAATTAGCCCGTCTTTATTCTTACAAATTTCTCCCGCTCCCGGAACTCCCGGGGGTGGACTATCTAATGCAATCGTCGGTAGTTTGATGATGGTATTTTTCTGCGCATTCTTTAGTACGCCGATTGGAATCTTGGCGGGTATTTACTTGTCAGAATATGGCGAGAATAACAAGTTCTCTGAGGTCACCCGTTTTGTGACCGATATTATGCTGTCAGCCCCTTCGATTGTGATTGGCCTCTTTGTCTACGCAATCATTGTGTATAACGTGAAGCATTTTTCGGGCTGGGCTGGAACTGTGGCACTTTCGCTGATTGCAATCCCAGTAGTTGTTCGTACCACTGAAAACATGTTGAAATTGGTGCCCACCACACTCCGTGAAGCAGCATTCGCATTAGGTGCGCCGAAGTGGAAGGTCTCAATGAGCGTGGTCTTGCGCGCGGCGAAGAGTGGTGTGATCACGGGTGTGTTGTTGGCGATCGCGCGTGTAAGTGGCGAAACAGCACCATTGCTCTTTACAGCCCTTAATAATCAGTTCTTCTCAACCAATATGAACGGCCCAATGGCAAACTTGCCAGTAATGATTTTCCAATTTGCGATGAGCCCCTATGATAATTGGGTTCATTTGGCTTGGGGTGGCGCACTCTTAATTACATTCACAGTTTTAGGTTTAAACATTCTAGCCCGCGTATTATTGCGTGAAAAGGTAAGCGTATGACAACTACTATGAAATCGATGTTTCATTCGGATATTAATCAGTCCGGTACGGAAGCTGGGCAGATCGCACAAGCTAACGAGGCCGCAGCGGTTAATGCACTGCAGATTAAAAATCTGAACTTCTTCTATGGAAGCTTTCAGGGCCTCAAGAATATCAACCTTGATATTTTGGAGCGTCGGGTGACGGCCTTTATTGGGCCATCCGGTTGTGGTAAATCGACCTTATTGCGCACCTTAAATCGCATGTATGACCTCTATCCAGGCCAGCGTGCTGAGGGCGAGATCAATTTCTACGGTGAGAATATTCTTGAAAAGGGCAAGGACGTTAACTTGCTCCGCTCACGCATTGGTATGGTCTTCCAAAAGCCAACGCCATTTCCAATGTCCATTTATGAGAACATTGCCTTTGGTGTGCGCTTATACGAGCGCCTTTCTAAAGCTGAAATGGATGAGCGTGTCGAGTGGGCCTTAAATAAGGCGGCTCTTTGGACTGAAGCCAAAGACAAGCTCAATCAGAGTGGTTTATCGCTCTCTGGTGGCCAGCAGCAGCGTCTCTGTATTGCCCGCGGCGTAGCGGTCAAGCCATCCATTTTGCTGTTGGACGAGCCCACCTCCGCTTTAGATCCAATTTCGACCGCCAAGATCGAAGAGTTGATCAATGAGCTCAAGAAGGATTACACGATTGCGATCGTGACCCATAATATGCAACAGGCTGCCCGTGTATCGGATTTCACTGCGTATATGTACCTTGGTGAGTTGATCGAATACGGCAAGACCGACCAAATCTTTATTAAACCCGCTAAGAAAGAAACCGAAGACTACATCACCGGACGCTTTGGTTAATTAGGAGACACTATGATCGACCGCCATCTCTCATCACAATTTGATGAAGACTTAAATTCGCTATGCAGTAAGTTGCTGCAAATGGGTGGTTTAGTGGAATCGCAAATTGAAGTAGCGATGCGCGGCTTCTCTGAGACCAATCTTGATTTATGCAATCAGGTTATTGATCGTGAGAAATCAGTCAACGCTTTAGAGATTGAGATTGACTCTGAGTGTGCAGAAGTCATAGCTCGACGCCAACCAACTGCCCGCGACTTACGATTGGTGATGGCGATATCAAAGGCAATCACTAATTTAGAGCGTGCCGGTGATGAGGCTGAGCGAGTAGCAAAGCGTTCGAAGTCTATTATCGAGCAGTCAGCTAATTACAAGATTAATGTTGCTGAAATCAAACTCTCTGGCCAAATGGCAATTGATCTTCTAAGACAGTCGCTTGATTGTTTTGCTCGTCTTGATGCGGTAGGTGCTGCCAAGGTAGTGGAAGATGATAAGCAGATCGATGAAGAGTTCAGGGGTTTTGTGCGTAAGCTCATTACTTATATGGTTGAAGATCCAAAGATGACATCGACGGGGTTGGATCTACTATTTATTGCAAAAGCAATTGAGCGAATTGGCGATCATGCAAAGAATATTGCTGAGTTTGTGATCTATATTGTGAAGGGTTCGGACGTGCGTCATGTGCCCCATGATGACCTGGTTCGCGAAGCAACTAAATAACTTATGCCCCATCGCATTCTGATTGTTGAAGACGAACCTTCGATTGCAGAACTAATTGCGGTTAACTTAAGTCATTCAGGATTTACGGTCGATCGTGCCTTGCAGGCTGATGAGGCAATGCGGATGATCCGTGTTCATCGACCTGATCTTTTGATTTTGGATTGGATGATGCCCGGTAAGTCAGGGGTGCAATTTACGAAAGAGCTACGCGCGAGCCCTGAGTTACAAAATATTCCGATTCTGATGCTCACCGCCAAGGGGGCGGAGGCCGATAAGATTCAGGGGCTGGATTCTGGAGCGGATGATTACGTTACGAAGCCCTTTTCACCCAAGGAGCTCATTGCTCGAGTGAAGGCATTACTGCGACGAAATTCGGTCTTGGGGCTTGGTGAGGAGGTCTTAAAGTTAGGCCCCATGCAATTGGATCCTGCAACCCATCGGGTCACTGTGTCTCATCCGGGTGCAAAAGATCAGTTTGTTAATTTAGGACCAACGGAATTTCGTTTACTTCAGTTCTTTATGAGTAATCCAGAGCGGGTTCATTCCCGTTCGCATCTCCTCGATCGGGTCTGGGGTGACCAGGTTTACATTGAGGAGCGGACTGTCGACGTTCACATTAAGCGCTTGCGTTCAGCCTTATCCGAAGCCAATTGTGATCAATACATTGAGACCGTGCGCGGTAGCGGCTACCGAATCACTAAAACCCCAGGTTAGAATATCTGCCTAATTTTTGAGCATCCCTCCAAGATGCTCTAAGATGTTGCCATGCTTTCTGGATTTCTGCGCCTTATCCCGATCCTTGTGCTCGCTGGTATTGCTGGCCTAATCGGTGAGGCATTCTTAGCCGATGAGCTCGGGTGGTTGCTGGCCGTATTCATCATTGTGTTGAGCCTCTTTATCGCTTACGTTAATCAATCGCGTTTAGATGTTTTTGTGAAGGGTGCTGGGATTTCTCATCTGTCTGGATTTGGCGGCGCCTGGGCGGAGATCTTTTTTAAGCTCCAACGCATTATTACTGGCTTGCGTAAAGATATTGAGCAGATTGAGCGTCAGCATAAGCGCTTTATTGAGGCCTTTCAGGCATCTCCCAATGGGATTGTGATGCTCGATGACCAGGATCAAATCGAGTGGTGTAATGCGATTGCAGAGCAGTTCCTCAGCATCCAGTTCAAGCGAGATGTCTTACAGCGGATTCACTATATCGTGCGTCGCCCTGAGTTTGTCCAGTACATTACGGCTCGCAAGTACGACGAACCGGTCGTGCTCGAGAAGATGGGGGCAAATGCGAGTCGGATTTTGCGTCTGCAAGCCTTTCCATTTTCTGAGAACCGGCGCTTGGTCTTGATTCAGGATATTACCGATTTGAACAAAGCCGAGGCCATGCGTCGTGACTTCGTAGCGAACGTTTCGCATGAGATGCGCACACCACTCACCGTCATGATGGGATTTTTGGAGACGGTTCAAACCCTTGATTTGCCACCGGAGCAAAACGCCCAATACCTTGAGATGATGATGGATCAGGGTAAGCGCATGAAAAACTTGGTCGAGGATCTCTTAACTCTGGCAAATCTCGAGGCTAATTCACAACCAGCTCCACTAAACAGCATTTCAATGAGCTATTTGATGTCGCTCATTAAAAATGATGCCTATGCCTTATCGCAGGGTAAACATGCTCTGAACTTCAATCTCAATACACCCTGTAATTTATTAGGTGAAGAGCGCGAGGTGTTATCGGCTTTTAGTAATTTAGTATCGAATGCAATCCGGTACACACCAGAAGTGGGATCGGTCACGGTCTCATGGAGTGTTAATTCTGCGGGTGAGGGTGAGTTCTCGGTAACCGATACAGGACCCGGGATTTCATCGGAGCACATTCCACGCTTAACTGAGCGTTTCTATCGGGTTGATCGAAGTCGCTCACGCGAAACCGGCGGCACTGGCTTGGGGTTAGCGATCGTAAAGCATGTGGCGAGCCGCCATCAAGCCCAGTTAGTGGTTGAGAGTACGCTTGGCAAGGGCAGTACCTTTACCCTGCGCTTTCCCCCCGAACGAATTTCTTAAGCAGTTCGAGCTGACCCACGATCGGGGTTTGGTTGATGCGCGGCTTACTCTTGACGTAACTACCATCGGGCTTCATGAGCCATGCTGAGGCATTGTCTTTGAGCAAAATCATCAAGCCTTCGTTAATCACCCGTTGCTTTAGTTTGGGATCTTTGACGGGGAAGGCGACCTCCACGCGGCGTAGCAGATTGCGCTCCATCCAATCTGCACTCGACAGATAGACCTGCTCAGAGCCACCATGGTAGAAGTAATAAATCCGGTGATGCTCTAAAAAGCGACCTACGATCGAGCGTACCTTAATGTTCTCGGAGAGGCCCTTGACCCCGGGGCGCAACGCGCAGACCCCGCGCACAATTAGATCAATCTTCACCCCGGCCTGCGAAGCTTTGTAGAGCTCTTCGATGATGGTCTTTTCTAAAAGAGCATTCATCTTGCCAATGATGCGCGCTTTCTTGCCTTGCTTCGCAGCCTTGGTCTCGGCACGAATGTGATGCACCAGTTGCTCGAGCATGGTGAAGGGGGCTTCCCACAGTTCTCGGGTCTCGAGCTGCATACCTGTACCCGTGAGTTGCTGAAAAACCTGATGCACATCTTTGGTGATGAGAGGATCGGAGGTCATTAAACCAAAATCGGTATAGAGCTTGGCGGTGCGAGGGTGGTAGTTACCGGTTCCAAGATGTGCGTAGCGCACCAGTGCGGTCTTACCTGACTTATGGATTTTCTCTTTCCGAACAATTAGTAAGAGCTTGGCATGGCATTTATGACCGACCACGCCGTAGACCACATGCGCACCCACTTCCTCTAAGCGCGCTGCCCAGTTGATATTGGTTTGCTCATCAAAACGGGCAAGAAGCTCGAGGACCACCGTAACCTCTTTACCATTTTGGGCTGCCTCAATTAGCGCTTCCATCACAGGCGATTTATCACCAGTCCGGTACACCGTTTGCTTAATGGCCAATACTTGAGGATCGCGACTGGCTTCGCGCAACAGATCTAAGACGGGCTCAAAGCTTTCATAGGGATGATGCAAGAGTAAATCAGACTGTTTGATACGCTCAAAGAATGAGATAGCGCCATTACCTGTGCCACGTTTAAATGGTATGGCGGGGATATGAGGTTTAAAGACCAATTTGGGTTGATCCACCAAATCAGGAAGCTGCGCAAGGCGGACTAAATTGACTGGGCCATTGACACGGTAACAATCGCGCATATCCAGATTGTTCTCTTTACAAAGGCGTTGTAACAAGGCTTCTGGGATATTGATGTTTGCTTCAAGTCGCACCGCATCGCCTAAGTGACGGGTAGGCAGTTCACCCTGCAAGGCTTGACGTAAATCGGTGATCTCATCATCGGATACAAAGAGATCAGAGTTGCGTGTGACCCGAAATGGATAACAGCCAATGACAGCCATCCCTGGGAACAGTTGACCCACAAAGGCCTGAATAAAGGAGGATAAAAACACAAACGTGTCTTGATTACCCGCGAGGCGATGAGGTATTTTGATTAGACGAGGCAGTGAGCGCGGCGCTTGCACGACAGCAAGATTAGCCTTACGGCCAAACGCATCTTTACCCTCGAGCTGAACAATAAAGTTTAAACTCTTATTGATGACGCGCGGGAAGGGATGAACGGGATCGAGCGCAATGGGTGTGAGCAATGGAAAGAGCTCTTCTTTAAAAAAGTCTTCAGCCCAAACACGTTGGTTGTGATTCCAGTAATCCGGCAGTAAAAACTGGATACCTGCTTTGCGCAACTGCGGTATCAAGACCTGTTGATAGAGCTGGTATTGGCGATCGACGAGCGCGTGCGCGTGTTGAGAGACTAAGTCATAACTCTCTGCAATGGTACGCCCATCAGAACCCTCTTTTGAGGGGTTGTCGCTGAGCTGTTCTTTGATACCCGACATCCGAATCTCAAAAAACTCATCGAGATTACTTGAGACAATACTTAAAAAGCGAATGCGCTCCAGAAGGGGGATCTTCGGATCCTCGGCTTGCGCCAGAACTCTTGAATTAAACTCGAGGATACCGATTTCACGGTTTAGTAATAAAAGTGTCATATCTCTTTATATTTCACAAATGTGTCACTTTTATTTCATAAAATACTATATCAAATTAACTAGCAATTTCATATCGTGTCTAAGACCAGCACCTCCAATAAGCCCGGACTAGACCTAGTGGCCGCCGTTGACCTCGGCTCCAATAGCTTTCGATTACTTATCTGCCAGGCCTACATTACCCCCTCCGGGATGCAATTACGTACCATCGATACCTTGCGTGAGCCGGTTCGCTTGGCAGCAGGCCTAACCCCCGGCAAGGTCTTGGATGAGGAGGCAATGGAGCGGGGCTTAGGCGCAATTCGACGCTTTGGGGAGCGCTTGCGGGGCTTTCGGCCTGAACAGGTGAGAGCCGTTGCCACCAATACCTTACGGGTAGCGCGCAATGCCCAAAAGTTTGTGCAAGAGGCTCAGGTTGCTTTGGGATTTCCGATTGAAGTCATTGCTGGAGTGGAAGAAGCTCGCCTCATTTATATCGGCACCTCCCATGAGGCACCAGCTGTTTCAGGTAACCGCTTGGTGATCGATGTGGGTGGAGGGTCGAGCGAGTTCATTATTGGCAAGGGCTATGAGCCAAAACTCTTAGAGAGTCTTTATATCGGCTGCGTATCGCACAGCATCCGTTTTTTCCCCAATGGCACGATTGATCCCCACGCATTTAAAGAGGCAGAGCTAGCGGCACGCCGCGAGGTGCAAGTGATTAAAGGACGATTTAGTAAATCAGGCTGGAATCAGGTGATAGGTTCATCAGGAACGGCGCGTGCTTTATCGGATTTAATTGCCGACAATAAACTAAATGGTTCTGGGGAGAAATCGACCCTTGATCCCTTAGACAATAGCGGTGCGGGGGTGATTACCTTGCAAGGCCTCAAGGGGCTTAAGAAGCGCCTGCTGGATTTTGATCACATCGATCGCGTCAATCTCATTAACCTTAAGGATGATCGACGTCCCGTCTTACCGGGCGGACTATCCATCATGCTCGCCATCTTCGATGAGTTAGGTATCGAGCGTATGGAGGTCAGCGATGCCGCCCTCCGAGTGGGCGTGCTCTATGATCTATTAGGACGGACGCAACACGACGATATGCGCTTTGTGACCGTTGAGCAGTTTATGCAACGTTATGCAGTCGATCGTGAGCAGGCGCATCGCTTAGGGATGCTGGCGGCGGATTTCTTAGCCCAATTACCCAAGCCCAATCATGAGAGCCGTACCGATAACCTTGCCTTACTTGGCTGGTCAGCCAACTTACATGAGGTGGGATTATCCATCTCGCATAACGGCTATCACAAGCACTCGGCTTACATCGCCGCTAATGCCGATATGCCAGGGTTCTCCAAGAATGATCAAGCCCGACTGGCGGCGCTCTTATTGGGGCATACAGGCAAACTTGGCAAACTCTCAAACAATGCCAACTTCACCGACTGGCGGATGTTATTTTGCATTCGTCTAGCCCATGTCTTATGCCGTTCACGCATGGATGAGCATCTTCCCAAGGTGAAAGTAAAGAACCCCAATAGCGAGACCTTTGAAGTCGCGATTGACCGGCAGTGGGCCAATGCCCACCCCTTAACCGAGTTCAGTCTACGTAAAGAAGCGGCAGAGTGGGAACGCATTGGCTACCGCTACATCCTAAAGCTAACGGATTAAGAGAATTTTGAGTAATAAGATAACTTAACTTGATGTCTAGTGTCTCATTTACGTCATTAGATTACCGCAAAAAAATATCTCATCAATCCGAGGTAGAAACCTTTCCAGCCACAACTCACAACATAGGTTTATCAACGAAAAGGCGAAATAAATTTGTCATAAGCCTTAAATATGCTCATCGTTTAGATATTTAGTTTATCAATCTGATCTATCTTCATCACAAGGAGTGAGAGGTATATGTTGATTAATTGCGCTTCGTATAAAGACGGTCGAAAAGTAGCTGACTTAGACCCAAATTCCATCCGTTCACATTTAAGAAGCCCAAAGGAATTTGTATGGGTTGCCTCGTTAAATCCAGAGCTTGATGAGATAGGCCAGATGAAGGATGCATTTGATCTTCATCCACTTGCTGTTGAAGATGCCCTAAATGGTCATCAAAGACCAAAGATTGAAGAGTACGGAGACAGTTTATTTGCAGTTATACAAATACTTACTCTTAATGAGGAAATTGAAATTGGTGAACTCGACATTTTTGTTGGTGAGCACTACATCTATTCTGTCCGTAATCGATCGGAGGTGAAATTTTTAGGTGTTCGTGAACGATGTGAGAGGGAGCCGGAATTGCTAAAGCAAGGCTCAGGATTTGTAATGTACGCCTTGATTGATGCAGTAGTGGATCGATACTTTCCTATCGTTGATCATTTGGAAACTGAACTTGAAGAAATTGAAGATAAGTTATTTGAAAGAAATGTCACTCAAGATAATATCGAGAGACTTTATGATCTCAAGAAGAAGGTCATGATTGTTAAGCACGCGGTTACTCCGCTAATGGAGGCGGTAGGAAAATTTTCTGGGGGACGCGTTCCACCCATTCTCGTGAATTCAGTTGAATATTTTAGAGATTTATATGATCACTTATCGAGAATTAATTCAATTATCGAAGGCATGCGGGATGCAATCGCCACAGCAATCCAAGTCAGTTTTTCACAAATTACACTAGAGCAGAATATCGTGCAAAAAAGACTCGCAGCTTGGGCTGCAATTTTTGCAACTGCAACAGCCTTCGCAGGTATTTGGGGCATGAATTTTGAGTCAATGCCAGAGCTAAAGTGGCACTATGGTTATCCCTTGGCAATCGGAATCATTGTTCTAGCGTGCTCACTTTTGTATGTCCGCTTTAAACGGGCTGGCTGGCTCTAGTCGATACTTTTTAAAGGCATATTAATAATTTCATTAACTTGACATCTATTGAACGTATCTTGTAATTTTCAATTTTAAGTTGAGATGAATCATGCTTAAATCAAAAGTTGCATTAATAACTGGGTCTACGAGTGGAATTGGTTTAGGTATTGCACATTCTCTGGCAAAACAGGGGGCCGATATTGTGCTCAATGGTTTTGGTGCCATCAGCGAAATTGAGGAGTTAGTGGACTCTTTGTCAATGAAATACGATGTAAAAGTTTCATATCATCCTGCAAATATGGCAAACCCGGATGAGATAAAAGAAATGATTTCTTTTGTTGAGACAAATCTGGGCGGCGTAGATATTTTAGTTAATAACGCAGGTATTCAGCATCTTGCCCCTATCGATGAGTTCCCAACTGAAAAATGGGATGCAATTATTGCAATAAATCTATCTTCAGCATTTCATACGATCCGTTGCGCATTACCAAGCATGAAAAGCCGTGGATATGGACGAATTATCAACATTGCTTCTGTTCATGGGTTGGTCGGATCTGAGCATAAGTCAGCTTATGTTGCTGCAAAACATGGGTTAGTTGGTTTAACCAAGGTAGTTGCATTGGAGACGGCGCGATCCCCGATTACATGCAATGCCATATGTCCAGGGTGGGTTTTAACGCCCTTAGTCCAAGATCAGATCGAGTTGAGAGCATCAAATGAGTCAATTAGCGTTGAAGCTGCTAAAGACCAGTTGCTTTCAGAAAAGCAACCTTCTGCAGAGTTTGTTACTACTGAACAACTTGGCTCTCTGGTAGTCTTTTTCTGCTCAGAGGCTGCCGAACAAGTCAGGGGTGTAGCATGGAATATGGATGGCGGGTGGGTGGCGCAATAAGCATTTTTTCATGATGCCTTAGGCCATAATGTGCAAGCCTGCATCTACGTAAATGACATCCCCGGTCATTCCTGATGAACCTCCGCCCACCAGAAAACCGACGACTCTACCGACTTCTGCAATATCAACAATTCGTTTAGCAGGGCTTCGCTGAATTGCCATATTGATTAAGTCATTGAAGTCAGCAATACCAGATGAAGCTCGGGTTTTAATTGGTCCGGGCGATACTGCAAAGACTCGTATTCCATATTCACCAAGCTCTTTTGCTAAATATCGAACAGTCGCTTCTAGCGCTGCTTTTACAGGCCCCATGACGTTGTAGTGATCGACGACTTTTTCAGCCCCATAATAGGTCATCGTAATTATGGAACCTCCGTTATTCATTAAAGGTTGTGCGTAGTGTGCAATTTCAATCAATGAATGGCAGGAAATTTGCATAGCTTGTAAGAATCCCTCGCGCGAGCAGTCAGTCAAGCGGCCATGTAAATCATCGCGCGGGGCATATGCAATTGAATGGATCACAAAATCAAGGGAGCCCCATTGATTCTTAATTTCGTCAAATACGTTCTTAATTTGCTCGGGCTCGGTGACATCGAGAGGTAAAAGAATTGTGGCATCGAGTTGTTGAGCTAGGGGTGACACATAGGGTTTGGCTTTATCGTTAAGGTAGGTTAAAGCAATCTCAGCACCAAATGCTCGTAATTTTGAAGCACAACCAAACGCAATACTATCTTCATTAGCAACTCCAACGACTAGACCGCGTTTACCTTTAAGCATATCGCCAATGCGAGTGTTTTCATCCCAAACTTTGGGTAGTTGATCAAGCGGATGATTTGCATTCATGCATACATGATTACTTTCAATTGTGACAGTAATGTTTAGATTTCATGACGAGAGATTTTGTCGGGAATTATTCGTGAATTTATTTATTCATCTGTCATCTTGATGTCATTGTGACTAAGTAGGCTTAACTTTCTTATATATCAGCGGAAATTTCAATCATGGGTCAACTATTTGATTATCTCAATCCAGCTAAGTTTTTTGATACCTATCAGCCTTTTGAAGACATTAATCAAATTTTAAAGAGAGATCTTGAGGTTGTTGATAGTGACTCAAGCGGTGTTGTTCGTACATCTACAACTCTTTCTGTTTCATTAATGCGTCGCTATGAAAAAATTCTGACCGATTACTCGGACAAGGTATCTAGTTCAAATAAAAAATTTCATGAATTATCTGAGGCAATGAGCAATGAGATCATGTCTGGAAAATTCAATTCGGACTTAGCTGAATATATAAGAGATGCTAGCGAGAGGGCAGTATTAACCTTAGACACATTGCGTAAACGTGGTGACAATTTTATAAGTCATGAGGAAAAGGGCTGCCCTCCTGTGCTTGCATATCAATATGAGGTTGTGATGGAAGGCTCAGACTTACCCCATCCATCTAATTACACATTGCTCAAGATTCTGCCTCCTGTCGGTGTTGAAATTAATGATTCATATCGTCCATACATCATTATTGACCCAAGAGCAGGACATGGACCAGGAATTGGTGGTTTTAAAAAAGATAGTCAAGTAGGAGTTGCTCTCCAGTCTGGGCATCCCGTCTACTTTGTTTCATTTCATCGAGAGCCGGAGCCAAATCAGTATTTATCGTGCGTGACTCGAAGTGAGGCAGCATTTGTACGAGAAGTAATGCGGTTACACCCTAAAGCAGAAAAGCCAGTTGTGGTAGGTAACTGTCAGGGTGGATGGGCTACGCTATTACTAGCAGCGACCAACCCTGATATTACTGGGCCAATTGTGATTAATGGAGCCCCGGTTGCCCCATGGTCTGGAATTGTGGGTGAAAACTCTATGCGCTATAACGCAGGCGTGTTAGGGGGTACTTGGATACCAATGCTTTTATCTGATGTTGGCGGTGGAATTTTTGATGGGGCACATTTAGTCCAAAATTTTGAATTGCTGAATCCAAGCAGAACGCTGTATAGAAAATATACTGATCTCTTTCGCAATATTGATAAGGGTGACAAGACATTCTTAGAGTTTGAAACTTGGTGGGGCGGTTACTTCCTTATGCAGGAAGCTGAAATTCGCTGGATTGTTGAACAGTTATTCATCGGAAATCGTCTTGTAAAAAATGAAGCTCGTATTGAGCCAGGTAGACCAATCGATTTAAAAATGATTCGTGCACCCATCATAGTTTTTGCTAGTCATGGTGACAATATTACCCCACCCACTCAGGCTCTAGATTGGATCAAAGAAACTTACGCCGATGTAAATGAAATTAAAATTCGTGGCAAAAAGATTATCTACATGGTTCACGATCAAGTCGGACATTTAGGAATTTTTGTAAGCTCTCAAGTTGCAAAGCGTGAGCATGCAGAAGTCGCTTCGACTCTCGAAACGATTGAATCATTACCGCCCGGTCTTTACGAAATGCGAATCGAAGATATATCTGAGGATGATGGTAAAAAAAGCTTTACAGTTAGCTTCGCTGAAAGGACTCTCGATGATATTGATTCGTATGACGATAAGTTAGACGATGAGCAACCATTTGCAGCAGTTGCTCGGACCTCAGAGATTCAAGCCCAATTCTATGAGGGCCTCATTCGGCCCCTGATTAAATCAATGGTAACTCCATCGATGGCTGAGGCTAGCCGAGTATTTCATCCGCAGCGTATTTCACGAGCTGCAATTTCATCTCAGAACCCATTAATAAAGCCCATTGAGGCATTGGCTAGTGAAGTAAAGAAATCTCGTGTTGAGGTTGACCCATTAAATCCATTCTTAGGCCTAGAAGATTATGTTGCCACATCGACCGAACAGTTCATTGACTTCTGGCGTGACGTAAGAGATATGAATTATGAATTAATGTTCTATGGCATCTGGGGAAGTCCTATGATGCAACGTTTTGGAAAGAATTATGAGGGTCATCGCACCCTTAAAACGAGTGATGAGCTCCGTGTTTTACCAGAGGTGGTAGAGGCTTTGGAGCGGACAGAGACGGGCGGATTACCTGAGGCCGTCATCCGTATGCTCATTCTATTGGCTGATAGTAGAGGGAGCGTACGAAGAGATCGCCTTGAGAGATCAAACGAGGTCTTGAATCATTGCGAGCCATTCTCTGCAATCTCTCAAGTTGAACGAAATCATGTAATTCAAGAGCAGACCTTAATTGTTCGATATGCACAACGTTTGGCGATTAAATCCTTGCCAATACTGTTGGTGACTAAGGCTGATCGAGAATTAGCACTTAAAGTTGTTCACTACATCGTTGGCAATATGGATGACATGAAACAAGATACTCATAAATTGATTGATCAGTTTCATCAGGTTCTTGATATTCCAGAATTTAATGATGAAGTTACTAAGAATCCATTAGTTCATCAAAAAAAATCACTAGTCGATTCATCACACCATCACTTGCAATAATTTCCAATGAACTTAACTAATCGTCCATTTCATGAGATTCAAGTAGGAGACCGAGCTGAACTCGTCCGGCTCATTACTCCTGATGATCTATATGTGTTTGCAGCAGCTTCGGGTAATTACAACCCGATGCACCTAATTAAATCTCAAGATGCTAGCGATGGGATAGAAAATTCAGTTGCGCCAGGAATGTTTATTGCCTCTTTGATATCGGCTGTATTAGGCACCAAATTACCTGGCGCAGGAACTCTTTATAAACATCAAACAATTGATTTTCATGATCGAGCACATTCTGGAGATGAGCTGGTATGTCAGGTTGAAGTGATAGAGAAAAAAGATAATGGCAATGTTGTACTTTCAACTAAGGTATTAAATAAGTTATCTGATCAGTTGATTCTATCTGGAATTGCTGAGGTTATTGCCCCTAAAGATAAGATTCATCTTGACAATGTTGAAATTCCTGGATTGATTGTTCAGCGGCATCGTCATTTTGAATTGTTAGTCAGTCGTGCTCAACATCTTCAAAAACTTGCTACTGCTGTAGTTTGTCCGCATGATGTTAATTCAATAGGTGGGGCATTTCTGGCAGCTAAACAAGGAATCATCACACCAATTTTTATCGGATCTCAACAGGTTATTTCTGATCTTGCGAATCAATTAAATGAATCACTTGATGATTTTGAAGTAATTGATATTAAGGGCGATCAAGCAGCTGCAAGCATTGCATGCAAGCTAGTTCATGAAAAGCGTGTTTTCGCTGTGATGAAAGGGCATTTGCATACCGATGATTTACTAAAGCCAATGCTCGATAAGGTAAATGGACTTCGCGTTGGACGACGATTTACTCATGTATTTGTAATGGACGTACCCGGCTTAGACGAGCCATTATTGGTAACCGATGCAGCAATCAATATTTCCCCTGATTTGGCTACAAAAGTCGATATTTGTCAGAACGCTATCGATTTAGCTTTATCACTGGATATGAAGCCCCGAGTTGGCGTTTTGAGCGCCGTGGAAACGGTTAATCCAGCGATTCAGTCATCAATCGATGCTGCTTTGCTATCCAAAATGGCTGATCGCGGGCAAATTCGTGGCGGCTTCGTGGATGGTCCGCTTGCAATGGATAATGCGGTAGATTTAGCTGCGGCACGGACAAAGGGTATACGTGGAGATGTTGCAGGCCGCGCAAATATTCTCGTTGTTCCTGGCCTCGATGCTGGGAACATGCTTGCGAAACAGCTAGCATTTATTAGTCATGCCGAGGGTGCTGGCTTAGTTCTCGGCGCATCTGTGCCCGTGATTTTGAACTCCCGTTCGGACAGCCCGATGTCTCGTCTCGCATCTTGTGCAGTAGCTTCTTTGTACTATAAACGAGAGCTGTAATTTATGACTAAAGCAATCATGGCACTCAATGCTGGTTCATCGTCACTCAAAGCAGCCCTTTTTTCTCTTGATGATGACCAGGCGCTCGCAAATTGTTTGGTTGACCGAATTGGGCCAAATGGAGTATTCACCATCAAACTCTCCGATGGCACGCGCTATCAAATTGAAAACCTTAATTTGGAATCGCATGTTTTGGCAATGAAAGCCGTAATCAATCAACTGAATGAAATCTGGAAAGATCTTGATTTAATCGCGATTGGTCATCGAGTTGTACATGGTGGCGATTTTTATAGTAGGTCTGTAATTGTCTCGAACGAGGTTATTAAAAACTTAGAATCCTTATCACCATTTGCCCCATTACATCAGCCACACAATTTAGAGGGAATTGAAATTGCAATTCAACTATTCCCCGATATTACTCAAGTAGCTTGTTTTGATACCGCATTTCATCGAAACCACCCATGGGTTAACGATACATTTGCCTTACCTCGAGCATTTTATGATGAGGGAATACGACGGTATGGCTTTCATGGGCTAAGTTATCAATATATTGCTAATGAATTACGCATTCATTCTCCCTATCTTTGCGAAGGGAAAGTAGTGGTTGCACATCTTGGAAACGGCGCATCAATGTGCGCCATGCAAAATGGTAGATCAGTAGCCTCAACGATGGGATTCTCGGCACTAGATGGTTTGCCAATGGGAACTCGCTGCGGTCAATTAGATCCAGGGGTTCTGCTTTACTTACTTGATCAGCGCGGTATGACTGCTGCAGAGATTACAGATCTTTTATATAAAAAATCAGGTTTACTCGGCCTCTCTGAAATATCGAATGATATGAGGACCCTTGAGCAATCAGAAGCAGATTCTGCTAAAGAAGCAATTGATTACTTCATATTTAGGTGTCAACGCGAGGTGGGGGCAATGGCGGCTGCCTTGGGTGGTATTGACGCGTTAGTCTTTTGTGGTGGTATTGGTGAGAATTCGCGTTTAGTACGGTCGCGTATTTGCGAGCGCTTAGGTTGGATGGGAATTGAAATTGACTACACGAAGAATCAAAAAAATTCTCAAATCATTTCTACAGATCTTGCGCGGACAACCGTCATGGTGCTGCCAACAAATGAGGAGCAGGTAATCTTACGTGACACTCGCTCTTTAATGGCGTTACGAGGAGCAACTGCATGAGTATCAAAATGAAGGGGGCACTAAAACCCGAGGCGATTGCTGAATTAATACAGGATGGCTCATCGTTGATGATTGGTGGTTTCATGGCCGTTGGTACTCCCGAACGAATTATTGATGCATTAGTCCAAAGGGGTCGTAAAAATTTAACGGTGATTGCAAACGATACGGCGATGCCTGGAAAAGGAATTGGAAAGCTGATAACAGCAGGATTGGTTTCGCGTGTCATTGCATCCCACATAGGACTTAATCCCGAAACCCAAAAAATGATGATTTCGGGTCAGATTCAGGTTGATCTTGTTCCTCAGGGAACGTTAATTGAGCAGATCAGGGCTGGAGGTGTTGGCTTGGGCGGTGTTTTGACCGCCACAGGTCTTGGTACCGAGGTGGAGGAGGGGAAGAGGGTTATTGAGGTGGACGGTAAGCGATATTTATTAGAACCCCCTTTGCATGCGGACTATGCATTAATCGCTGCCCATCAAGCGGACTATGCTGGTAACTTAACGTATATGCTCACTGCGCATAACTTTAATCCGATTATGGCGTTAGCAGGAAAAGTTGTAATTGCCGAGCCAGAAAGTATCGTTCCTCTTGGAATGATTTCTCCAGATGCGGTCAAAACACCCGGCGTCCTGGTTAATCACCTATTAATTCGTCCTAATTGAGAGCTTAACCATGGATGCCAAAGAGTTAATTGCCCGAAGAGTTGCCGAAGAGATACAACCAGGAATGTTGGTCAATCTTGGAATTGGTTTGCCATCAATGGTGGCTAACTTTGTTCCACCAGCTTCAGGAGTTTATTTTCAGGCCGAAAATGGTGTGATTGGTCTGGGCGCTAGGCCTCCCGAGGGAATGGAAGATCCTCACTTAACTGATGCAGGGGGTGGATTTGTCTCGGCCGTTCCT
Source organism: Polynucleobacter acidiphobus (assembly GCF_003065385.1). Taxonomy (NCBI): domain Bacteria; kingdom Pseudomonadati; phylum Pseudomonadota; class Betaproteobacteria; order Burkholderiales; family Burkholderiaceae; genus Polynucleobacter; species Polynucleobacter acidiphobus. Next base: position 1,199,068 of record NZ_CP023277.1, on the reverse strand, counting down.
GGAGCAGCAAGCATTGATAGTGCCATGAGTTTTGGATTAATTCGTGGCGGTCATCTGGATATGACGGTATTGGGAGGCTTAGAGGTTGATGCTAAGGGTCAATTAGCCAATTGGAAGGTTCCGCAGAAAATGGTTCCAGGTATGGGTGGCGCAATGGACTTGGTAACTGGAGCGAGGACGGTTATTGTGGCGATGTTGCATATGGCGAAGGGCCAGTCAAAGATTGTTCAGGAATGTACGCTGCCTCTGACCTCACTTAGACCAGTTGATTTAATTATTACTGACTTGGCAGTTATCAAGCCAATCAAAGAAGGCTTGCTTCTTTGTGAATACGCTCCAAATTCAAGCATTGAACAAGTTATTGAATCAACTGAAGCAAATTTAATCGTTTCGGATGAAATCAAGCCAATGTTCAGTAGTTCATCCAATCAACAGTAAAAGTGAATTTTTAGCTTTAATGCAGTTAACTACCTTAAGACAAATATGAATATTAAAACTGTCGGTGTTATAGGCGCGGGTACGATGGGAAATGGTATCTGTCAGATTTTTTCTCAAGCTGGTTTGCAGGTACTTATGATTGATATAAACCAAGAGGTAATAAATAAAGGTATTAATACAATCGATAAAAACTTAAGTCGACTGGTAGAGAAAGAAAAAATTTCAAACCAGGCAAAATTATCAATTCTTGAACGCATACTTGGATCAACTAATTATGATGATTTGAAAAAAACTGACTTAGTTATTGAGGCAGCCACTGAAAATTATGAACTCAAACTAAAAATACTCAGTCAGATTGATGCCATCGTTAGCCAAGATGTCATCATTGCAACCAATACCTCCTCACTATCGGTTACACAGTTAGCGCAAAGTAATTCGAGCCCAAGCCGTTTTATTGGGATGCATTTTTTTAATCCTGTACCCGTCATGAGCTTGGTCGAAATAATTCGCGGTCTTCAAACAAGCGATGAAACCCATAATGTGATTATTCAACTTACCAAGTTCATTGGTAAGGAACCTATCTCTGTAAAGAATTCCCCCGGTTTTGTTGTAAATCGCATTCTCATTCCGATGATTAATGAGGCATTTTTTACCCTTGCTGAGGGGCTGGCTTCGGCAGAAGACATTGATGCCGGAATGAAGCTTGGATGTAATTTTCCGATGGGGCCACTGGCATTAGCTGACTTAATTGGGCTTGATACCTGCTTAGCCATTATGAATGTTTACTTTATGAACTTTAAAGATTCAAAATATCGCCCAGCACCGCTCCTGCAAGAAATGGTAGCCGCCGGATATCTTGGCCGGAAAGCCGGTCGAGGTGTTTATGAATACTCTAAGTAGCCTTTGCGCAATGGATCATTCAGACATTAACCCTATTATTGAAAAAGAAACCATTCTTCCTGATGGACGATATCTACAGCGACTTTTAATGGAAGAGGATCGTGCATACGTCCTTGATTTATTTGATCATTTATCAGCCAAAAGTCGGTATTATCGATATGCTCAGCAGCTTAAAACCTTACCTGAATCGCTCCTGCAAAGAATTATTAGCGCTCATCATCGCGACGATTTGGCAATCGGCTCTTTTTTCTATGCAAAGAATGACCTACAAGGATCGCTAGTTGGTATTGCTCGTTATGTGCAGGAGGGGGAATCACATTGCGCTGAATTCTCTCTTTCGGTAAGGGATGATTTTCATCATAGGGGCATAGGATCATCCTTGATGAAAAATCTTTTCGAGTATGCAAAATCGAACGGATTTACTGAATTGCATGGCTATGTTTTAGCTGACAATCACGAAATGCTCTCATTAATGGCGCATTTAGGGGCAACTATTTCCTCCCACCCTGAGGATTTTTCATCACGCATAACAACGTTTCATCTCTGAAGACAGCTTATGTCGCCAAAACGTACGAGTGTAATTTAAAGGTCATCCTTTGAATGCCCTATCTGATTATTATGATGTGTTTAGATGGATTGAGTTTTCTTTCAGGAGTTCGAGATGAACGATTTTGGATCGCACAACATTATTTTCAATAACTTTGGAAGAAAACTTTTTACTAAAAGTTGTCTAAAAGATTTATTAATTTGGAAACATCTCCATAAAACCTCTCCTAATGCGGTCCAAAGTGATCATGATTTGGACCGGGTCAGTGAAGAGATTCTATTCAATGAAATGAAGGCAGCAAACGAATAGCATTTCTATGGTTTGCCAATGATCTAAGCTCGCAGGAATGCTCGATGCTCATGCAACAAGAAGTTCTCAGTCGACCAAACTGCCGTCGGTCGCATGTGAGAGATGGTTAGGGGGTTAGTCTGCTTTTTCTAGAAAATGCTTCGCGTAGCGCGGATTCATTTCTGAGAGTCGCAACATCGTGAGTAGATCAGCGGTGTTGAAGTCAGGATCCCAAGCGGGCGCACTGCAAATCTTAGCCCCGAGTTTCAGATAGCCCTTGATGAGTGGTGGTGCTTCCACATGAAGACCGCCATTTAAGCGATCCAAGGGGAGGGGTAATTTCGGGAACGCATGGTTCTCAACTGGCGCCATTTGATCTGGCTCCAGCGAGTTATAAAGGCTAGCTGCATAGTGGCCGCCATCGGCCATTGGAATGCTGGCGCAACCAAGCATGATCTCGTATTGGTGCTGTTTCATATACTGGCCAAGACCACTCCATAGCGCCATAATTACTGCGCCCGAGCGGTAGTCCTCATGCACACAGGAGCGACCCACTTCAACCATTTTGGGGCGCAAGTGATTAATACGGGAGAGATCAAACTCCGAATCCGAGTAAAGACGACCGAGTTGACTGGCTTTATGAGGTGGCAGAACCCGGTAAGTACCAATGACGCGCAAGGTCTCTGGGTCACGAATGAGCAAATGATCGCAATAGGCATCAAACTCATCAATATCAAGACCATCTTCATTTGTCGGTAATCGTGCGCCCATCTCTTCAGCAAATACCTTGTAACGCAGGCGCTGCGCTTCTTTAATCTCTTCGTCATTAATGGCCCACGAAATCTTAAATGGCGCGCGCTTGGCTTTGCCTAATAGTTGGGGGACGTTCTCTAATCCGGTCTTGGATGAAGATGTCTCAAATTTGGTCTCACCCTTGGTGGCCTCGGACTTTTTGCCAAAAAACTTCTTGAGGGGATTCAATTTATCCGCCCAAGGCTTTGTAGGAATTGATTCGTTCGCATGACGTTTTGTTGTAATGAATAAGTTGTCCAGGGGCGAAAAAGGATTTGGAATATCAGGCATCGTGCTTCCTTAATTGATAGCCTAATCCTATAGGGCATATATTACAGGAATAAGGCAGAGGGATCATAAATACAAGTATTTGATTTTATTGAATAAATTCTTGATAGAGGACGGCAGCCCAGATCACAAAGGCAATCAGTAAGGCCAGCATCACAGCAGCCGAGCCAAAATCCTTGGCCCGTTTAGAGAGGTCATGGTGCTCAAAGGAGATCCGGTCGATTGCGGCTTCTACGCTTGAGTTCAGCAGTTCAATCACCAGCACCATGATTAGCGAGCAGATCATGAGTGCCTTCTCAACGAGGCCAACTGGCAGGAAAAGGGCAATCGGGCTTAAGACCACCAATAAGACCAGTTCCTGCCGAAAGGCGCTTTCCTCCTTAAAGGCAAAGATTAAGCCATGCCAGGAGTTCTTGGCTGCATGAATGGCACGGGTTAGACCGCGATTCCCCTTATGGGGATTTTGTTTAATGTCGTACGGCTGGCTCATTAAGCAGGAACCGTTTGCGTACTCACATGCACCCGCACCGGCTTTAAATGATTGGCAAATTGCTCACTTGCAGCTTTCCATGAGAACTTCTCGGCATGGGCACGCGCTACCTCACGCGGAATGCGCAGCGCCTCCATACATGCAGTCTTTAAATCCTCATGCATGACCCCAGCTTTGGAGTCACCGAGTACATCAATTGGACCGGTGACAGGGTAAGCGGCTACTGGCAAACCGCAAGCCATGGCTTCAAGCAAAACGAGACCAAAGGTATCGGTCTTGCTTGGGAACACAAAGACATCAGCAGCAGCATAGACCTCGGCCAATTGATATTGATTAAGGACACCAAGATAGTTCACGAGGGGGTATTTCTCTTTAATTTCTTTTAAGGCCGGACCATCACCGACTACCCACTTTGATCCCGGGAGATCAATCTCTAAAAACGCATTGATGTTTTTCTCAACCGCAACGCGACCTACGTATAAAAAGATGGGATGGGCCGAATTTAATACTTTGGAGGGTTGAACTTTAAAGATCTCGAGGTCAACGCCGCGTGACCAGATCACGACGTTATCAAAGCCGTATTTCTCGAGATCGTCTTTGACCACTTGGGTGGGCGCCATCACTGCCATTGATGGGCCATGAAACCATTTCAGGAAGCGATAAGTCCACGCCAGTGGAATGCGGGTACGTGCGTAGACGTATTCAGGAAAACGGGTGTGATAAGCGGTTGAGAATGGTAAGTTGTGGCGGAGTGCGTACGAGCGTGCCGCCAAGCCAAGTGGCCCCTCGGTCGCAATATGAATCGCATCGGGCGAGAAGGCCTTCATCCGCTTGGCAACACCTTTGCCCGGGAGGATCGACAAGGAGATGTCTGGATAAGTCGGGCAGGGGATGGTCTTAAATTCGGTGGGCGTAATCATCTCGACCTGATGCCCCATCTTTTGGAGCTCATATGTAGTTTGCTTGAGAGTTCTTACAACGCCATTGACTTGGGGTTCCCAAGCGTCAGTTACGATCATGATTCTCATGAAATTGTCTCCATTGAATGAGTAGTAGTGGATTGCGCCATCAACGCAGGCGATGAGGCTCGGCTTGGAAAAGAAATCGATAGGCTGATTTGCTCAACCATTACTTCTTCGATGACCGGTTTGTCATCCAAGATGCGTGGCCAATGCACAATCTTGAGCTCGCCCTCGTGGGTTTCAACTAAGGCAGTCAAACTCTCAACCCAATCGCCATCATTGCAATAAAGGAGGTTGTCGATCATACGGATCTCGGCTTTGTGGATATGCCCACAGACCACGCCTTGACAGCCCCGTAAACGAGCCTCGCGCGCCATGATCATTTCAAAGTCAGCAATGTAGCTAACCGCATTCTTGACCTGGTGCTTTAGGTATTGCGAGAGCGACCAATACTGCATGCCCATCCGAATACGCAGTAGATTGAGATAGCGATTGAAGTACAAAATTAGGGAGTAGAGGTTGTCACCCACATAGGCAAGCCACTTGGCGTATTGCATCACGCCATCAAATAAATCACCGTGGGTAATCCAGAGCTTGCGACCATCGGCCGTCGTATGAATGGCCTCGGGTACCACTTTGATTTCACCAAAGGAGAGACCCAAGAACTGACGAATCGATTCATCATGATTGCCAGGAACATACACAACTTCAGTTCCTTTGCGAGCTTTACGTAAGATCTTTTGGACCACATCGTTATGAGACTGCGGCCAGTAAATGCTCTTCTTTAGGCGCCAACCATCAATGATGTCACCAACCAAATAAAGGGTGTCGGATTCGTTATGCTTTAAGAAATCGAGGAGGAACTTCGCCTGGCATCCAGGTGTCCCGAGATGCACGTCTGAGATCCAAATGGCTCTATAGTGCTCCATGGACCTCTACGATGCCACCGCATCATGAAATCATCATGACACTTCGGTGTCAGTTTGATGACAAGCACCCAGGCATCCCCCTTTATCATCTGAACTATGGCAGATTCCTCCCGATCCTTACTCTGGCCCACCTTGCAAATCATTTTCCATGTGATCAAAGGCGCATTGATTCTGATTGCGATCTTTCCCTTTGCGCAAGATGCTACCAAGAAACGCCATATTCAAGCCTGGTCAAGGCATCTTCTTAAGCTCTTTAGGCTCAAGCTCAAGGTCATCAACGCCGAGTATTTACCTAAAAACGGGGGCTATCTGATTGCGGCTAACCATATTTCGTGGATTGATATTGCCAGCATTCAATCTTTCTTGCCTTGCCGCTTTGTCGCAAAGTCGGAAGTCGCTGGCTGGCCCGTGTTTGGCTGGATGGCCAGGCAAACTGGAACCCTCTTTATTCGTAGAGATAACAAACGGCATGGTAAAGAGATTGCCAAACAACTAGAAGAACTGCTCCCTAAAGAGCCGATTTGCATATTCCCAGAGGGCACCTCAACGGCAGGGGATCGGGTCTTGCCATTTAAAACTAATCTTTTTGAGTCAGCTGCACAAACCCAGGTACAAACCTTCCCAATGGCCATTCGGTATCGCAATGCGCATCAGGAATATAGCGATGCCACCGCCTTCATTGGCGACATGACCTTGATTGATTCAATTGCCAAGATGCTAAGAGCCAAAGCCATTACCGTCGAGCTGATCTTTGCGCCAAGCCCCGCAGTCGAACTGGATCGCAAGGATCTCGCGCTGTATTGCGAGACCCAAGTGCGATCCATGATTGAGACTAGAAGTTAGCTCGAACGCCCACCATCAAACTACGACCAGGCTGGGGTGCATATAAACGAACCGCCATCGGCGTGGTGGCATAGCGAATGTCATCGTTCAGAATATTCCTGAGCATCATATAGCCCGTCCAACTGACCTTATTGATCTTCTCGGTGTACGACAAACCGGCATTTAAGAGGTTATAGCTTGGAGTAGGACCAACTTCCCAGTCAGCAAGACGATTTTGCTGAAAGCTATAGGTATAACTGGCGTTCGCCAGCCAACCATTCTTCTGATGCGCCACCTGCACACCAACGCGAGGAGCGGGTTGCAAGGGCAAGTTACCACCGGCATCAAAGGTACCTTGTGAGGCATCGGCAAACAAACGTGCACCGCTACCCACATTGCCCCAGTTGTAGGTCAGCTCACCCTCAGCCCCCTTGATGGTGGCAGCGGCTTGTTGAGCAACTACGACGGAAAATTCTTCGGCAGCTTCTGCAGTTTGTCCCGTGTAATAACCATAAATATAGTTATTAAATTTATTGAGATAAAGATTGACCTTGCCCTTTACTTTACCGATTGTCTTTTGCAGATTGAGTTCTAAGTTATGAGAAGTCTCTTTGTTCAAATTCGAGTCACCCACCGCAAAGGTGGCAGTCGACTCATGAATGCCGTAGGCGTAGAGTTCCTGCGGACTCGGTGCGCGCTGAGATACGGTGTATGACAGTCCCGTGCCATAGCCATTGGCAAAGTTCCATAAACCACCAGCAGAATACGAAATTAAATTGAAATTGCGGTTCTGTAAGGTTGGGGTTGCTGGGTTGGGACTTGGCGATGCATCAGGATCTTGAAACTCGCTTACCTGATTGGGGTTTTGAGATACCAAGTCATAGCGCAAACCTAAATTACCTTGAAGTGCGCCCCAACGACCTTCCTCAATCCAAAAGAGTGCATTGGAGTTGGTCTTAGTGGATGGCAAGATGGCGTAGCTTCCTGTTTCGACCTCAGTCGCTTCCACTGAGGAGCGTGTGACCTGTGCACCAAACGTTCCTTTCCAGCCCATGAACTGTTTGTGAGCGAGCTCTAAACGAAATTCATTGGCGATGTTCTTCCAAACCGCAGCTGCGGTGTATGCGCCGCTGTCCTCATCAATACCAAACTCAGTATGGTTGTAATTACTGTTAGCTGCGCTGAACTTGATCGAAGAGAACCCTGCAAATGGATCACGGGTTTGGTGCTGGAAGTCATAGCGATTCTGAGATTGGGCAATCATCCCGCCCTCTGGCGTTGGAATACCGTAATTATTGTTCAAACGCTCAACCGAAATACCTGTATATCCCGATTTGCCAATATACGACGCGCCTACGCCTAAGTTATTTTGATTATTAAACGAGTTGGGTAATTTACCAGTGTAGTTTTGAGCCTCCTCAAACGGATGCCCTGGAATATTCCAGACCTGATTCGGGCCACCCTGCGTTGAATTCCCCGGAATCCGATAGTTCTGATTATTGTTAATCGCTGTATCGACATGAACTGCTACGGAGCCCACCGAGCCTTCAATAACACCCGATGCAGCTCGACCATTACTCACCGTGTCATAGCTGGTATTCACTGCACCCGTTGGCTTATCGGGCAAGGTTGTCAAAATTCGATCATTGACCACGTTGACTAAGCCACCACTCGATCCTGAGCCATAGAGCAGGGCGGCCGCTCCTCGCAAAATCTCAATCTGTCTGGCATTCGCTACTGGGCTTGCTACCGCATGATCGGCAGAGATAGCTGAGACATCACCAACGGATAGACCGTTTTGTAAGATCTGTACACGCGCCCCTTCAAGGCCACGCATCACGGGGCGTGATGCACCAAGACCGTAACCCGTTTGCGATACGCCAAGTTCGTTTCCAATGGTGGCGCCTAGGGTGGTGCCCAACTTATCTTGCAGCTCATTGCCTTGCAAGATTTTGGTGGGGGTCAAAATGCTGCTTGCAGACTCACGGGAGCCCGTGACATCAATTTGCATGGGATTTTGTTGTGCCATGGCTGCGCTACTAAATGCAGCTGTCGCCACAAGCCAAAGGGCTGATCGCCGTGTTGCGATCACTGAATATGTCAGGTTCATGATTGATTCATCCAAAAGGGGGATGACCCAGCTAGGCCAGGTCAAGCCGTTTAATCATCCAAATCCGTCTTCAAGCGAAGACCGATTTACGTAGGGGGATTAGAGGATGGGGAGTGGGGGTGCCCGCGATTGATAGGGCTCGTGAGTGCGGGATGCACTAACTTGAGTGATAAAGCCAACAAGGGATTGGCTAAAACCATTTGGAGCAACAAACTGAATTGGGCTACTGGTAATGAGACCCGCAAGGCTGATCGCATCAAAGAGTTGGCAATCGACTGAACTCTCTTCATGGCCCAGGAATGCAAAGAGCAAGTGATCATGGCTTTCGCAACTGGCATGGGACTCATGAGCGTGGAGGGTTGCCGAGGGTTTAAATTCTTGATGCCCAATCTGGTGAACCAACCCAAGCCATTGAGTGCTTAAGAGGCTCAGCAATACCAAGCCAAGCATCACCCAGCGCTTGATGGGCGCAGTATCCTGGGTAATGAGGCGATGGCGTAATAAGGAGGACATATCGTCAATACTACCTGAGTTGTCAAGCCCCCCCTAATGTAGGAGGGTGCCTAGAGCCCAGTCAGGCTATAATATAAGTCTGTCGGAGTGTAGCGCAGCCTGGTAGCGCACCTGCTTTGGGAGCAGGGGGTCCAAGGTTCGAATCCTTGTACTCCGACCACTTTTCTCTTGTTACTCTCGTAACTCCCTCAAAAACGCCAAGTCACTCCAATCTCTGATCGGTTTGCAGCAACATTCTTGCCAGTCCAGGCGTTATTGGGGGTCGTACCACTTTGTAAAAAGGATAGGCCGATATCAACATTTTTAGTGACCGAGAATATGGCTGCCACCATGGCGTAGTCATTAACGGCAGCTCCATTAGTGGAAGTATTAATCGAACTACCAATATCTAAAGCAAGCTTGAGCCAGGAATTAACATTCCAAATAGGAGCAATTGAGCCTGAAACTAAGTTAATTTGATAGGGATCGTAGGAACCGCTAATCGGAAAATTGGAGTTATACGGGTTACGGGCATAACTGATGTTGCTATGAACCTCAATTTCTTCCCAGTAATACGAGATGATGTAATTAAGCTCATAGTTGGTCTTTGCCAGACCTAAACCTTGCACCTGTTGTGACGTACTTGCAGGGAGGGTAATCGCTGGCTTAATGGCCATCCCAAGACCCGATTCACCATCGCCCCAGAAGCGCCATTTGAGTGAAATAATATTGTTTGAGAACGGCGAGTACGATCCACGCGGGGTTGCATAGTAGGTGGTAGAGAATGCGATCTCTGTGGTTTCTGAGATACCGTAGGTGTAAGTAAATGGGAAAGCCTTGGCATTTCCATCGCCTCGAAACTCTTCGCCAGGCGTTGCGGTGCTGCCAGGATCCCCTGGGGCGAAATTACGCAAGCTGTAAAAGTACGCCTCAATTTGATTGACACTTTTACCAATCGTGCCTGCATCATCGGTGTTCAAGGGCTCAAATGCATGAACAAGTCTTGGCAATCCAACCAAGACCAGTATCAGCAAAGCGCAATGAATGAACCAGGACAAACGCATGAACCACGCCCATAAAAGCTCTAGTTTACAGAGCAAAATGTCAGTTCTATGACCTAAGAAATCTTACGAAACCGCAGAATCAGTAATGCAACTAAGCCTGCAAGCATCACATAGAAGGAGATCTCGACCGCCCCTTTACTGTGAGCGTACATGATGCTCGAATAGGCTAGGTAGGCACATGCGGCACAGAAGATCAGTGGCGTGATGGGATAGAGGGGAACGCTAAAGGGGCGCGGGGAGCGATCTTTAAACCGCAATACAAATAAACCAAGGCCAACCAGTAATAAGAAGGTCCAAAAGACCGGGGCAGTAAATTCCACCATGGCTTCAAAGCCATCGCTTTGTAAAGCACCAAAGCCAACCAAAGCCAGACTGATGACACCCTGAACCAGATACGCAAATGTGGGGGTGCCACGGGAGGATTCCCATTTACCCATTTTGCTTAAGCCATCCCAGTCTTCACCCATTGCGTAGTTGGTGCGGGCTCCCACAATCATAGTGGCATTAATACTCGTGAGTGCGGCAACCGCCACAAATAAACCGAGTAATTTCTCACCCACAGGGCCAAAGACCAAGCCCAACAGATCCGCAGGCGCTGCCTTACTACTGGCTAGGGCTTTGAGACCTAGGCCATTGATGAGGGCAATATTAACTAGCAAATAGATGATGGTGATGACCACCAAGCTAATCACGATCACGCTCACGATCGTTTTGCTAGTTCCCTTGAGTTCCGCTGAGATGTAAGCGGATTCGTTCCAACCACCAAAGGTCAGTAAGACAAAGACCATCCCCAAGCCAAGCATGCCCAGTTGTGGGGTGTTGCTAAACAACGGTTGGTTATCAACTGGGGGAGGCGCATTACCAAATAAACCAAAGCCAGCAATGATGATGGCCACTAAACCAGCAACCTCTAAAACAGTGAGTACTGTTTGCACATTGGCCGATGCATGAATGCCAATCAAGTTAATGAGCGTTAGGGCAATCACAATCAAGAATGCCCAATAGAGCGAAGAGTGAGCGCCCAAAGGCAACACCTTGGTCATATAGTCACCAAACACAAAGGCAAGTAATGCAATCGAGCCAGTGTTAATGACCATTGCTTTGGCCCAGCCATATAAGAACGACACATTCTTGCCATACGCACGGGTCAAGAAATGGTAATCACCGCCCGCATGGGGATAGAGGGTAGCAAGCTCAGCATAACAAAGAGCGCCCATCAATGAGATGAGTGCGCCAGCGATCCAAATGGTAATGGCCCAACCAACGTCACCGGTGATGCCGGCCACCATCGATGGGGTTTTGAAGATGCCAGCACCAATGACGATGCCAACAATAATGGCAACAGCCCCTAGGGGGCTGAGCAAACGAAGGGGTGAGGCACTAGGGTTAGCGCCTTGAGAACTTCCCATCTAGAAATGCTTAGCGACGCTTACCGGTTACTTCAGCAAACGTTGTACTGCCTTTGTCTTCACCCTTTAACTGAGAGCCATTGACAGTAACTTTCACGGTATGCAAATTGTTCTTGCGATCAAGATAACCAAAACTCAGTTTGTCGCCCTCAAGGGTTGGATTAAGGATCGGTTGTGATTTGCCATTGATGGTGAGGTTGCCACCAATGCGTTGGTAACGTTGCGACAAACTGAGGGTGCCTTTGCCGTTTACATCAACACCGTCGAGTTGCCACTCACCAGCCACATTGGCAGGAACGACCCAATAGTATCCCTTTGAGCCCACATCAATTTCTTTATCGGCTTCCCAATCACCCATTGTGAATGCGTGTGAGACCACACGGGTACCAGGTTTCATGGCCAAGATCGTGGGGCGCAGACGCAAATTAAGGTCAGGTAATAAATAAAGAGTCACTACGGTTGCCTTACTAAAGTCCTCCTTAAAGATATCGCCATTAATAATCTTTACACGATCACCAACGCCTGCACGATTGGCATTGCGTTGGGCAAAGGCTGCCATATCGGGATTGAACTCAATACCAATAGCACGAGCACCAAATTCTTTAGCGGCAGCAATTGCGATCTTGCCGTCACCAGCACCGAGGTCATAGACCAAATCGTTGGGACCTACTTTGGCGGTCTTGAGCATTTGAATAACGAGTTCGTTGCCAGTTGGCATCCAGATGACATCTTTCCCTTCTTGACCCAAGCGAGGCTGATACTTATCGTCACCCACATCGGCAGGAAACTGAGCAAATGAGGAAACGGACAGGCTTAAACCAATCAATAGAAGCCAAGATTTGAGGAATTTCATGAAATCTCCAACACAGTTTTTGTTATGAAAACACTATTTATAACAGGAGTTTAATAAATTGCCCAAAAGAGCCCAAGGCAGGGGATAGTCCATTAAAATCAGTCATCCCAACTGCCCATAGCTCAGCTGGATAGAGCAACGGCCTTCTAAGCCGTAGGTCGCAGGTTCGACTCCTGCTGGGCAGGCCACCCAATGGAATTTTCTACTGATTCGATTGAGCCGATTGTGGCTGAGATTGGCAGCCCCTAGCGGACCATGAGGGTGGGGCGGTGACACCGGGTGAGATCCAGGTGACTACTGGCATCTGGTGGAGGGCGATGGAATTTGTCGGGAAACCCGACATTGGTCTGAAAAGACATCAGGGTATTCAGCTTTTTGAACAGGCTTGAATAAACTGTTTTCCAAGGGGAGTTACTTTTAGCCCCTTACGGTCTATTCGAGATTTTTGATCTGGGTGACTATCTATTGATTTGATTAGTTCTTGGGTCGAGGGATCTTGTTCTAACGGATCGTATACCCCTAACCCTGTATATTGATAGAAGGTGGGGATTTCAGCTAAACCAAGTCGACAAAGATTATCTAAGTATGTCGGTGTCAGATGTTCAAATTCACAGCCGGCCATTCTCCCAATGTGTGAATAATTTATCAATACATCTTGCCCTCCAGTTTTTCCTTCAGCAGGATTGGGATTTTTAAACTCTCAGGCTATGTTGATTATTGGAAACGGAATATTGTGTGCAAATAATTTTGTAATTTTTGCTTCATCAGAAGTTAGCTGTTTAATAATTTCAGCAAATGCAGGGTGAGCACCAGAAGCGGTCTCTTTATTCATTGCTGTAGCCAAAAGGTTTGCATAAAGATCTGCGAGCTGTTGTTCGCTCCCTGAATATCTTAGGGCTTCGATAGCTGGAACGGCTATGTTTGCTTTTGGAGGAATTATATTTTCTGGTGGTACATGTTGTAGTTTTTCAGTTACTTTAGTTTGAACAAATTCTTTAATTTGTTCATACCCCCATACGGCTCCAGTTATTGGGAATAAAGCAAGATTCACAGCTTTACCAACAGTCTCTAATGCCGTGCCTATCTGTTTAGCTACTGGTTGGATTGCATCTTGATAAATAGGAACAGTTTTGACAATGTCGGCTGCAGCTTTAGCAATTTCAGCTGAGTCGTGAAGTGGGTCGCTAGCCATACATTCTCCTGATTTGAATGTTTGTAATCTTCCCACCTTTAGCTAATTCTGGCAATCTGTTACAGTAAATACAAGTAAATTTTATTCAAAGAAATACTTATGAAAATGATTCAAGTTAAGTCTGATGCTATTAATGCAATTGGTTACGATCAAGACAGTATGAAAATGAGGATAGAGTTTCAACAAGGCAATATCTACGACTTTTGCAGGGTTCCTGAGCAAGTCTACAAATCTTTTATTAGTGCCGCATCAATTGGCGGTTACTACAATGATTACATTAAAGATAAATATCCATGCTAATATCAAACTAATTGCATAGCTAACTAATTCATGCTATGATGCTCACATGTTTGAACAATGCTTATATTTCAATACCACTTCACTGGCTCGTCAGTTAGAGCGAGAGTGGACTAGAGCATTCAAGCCATTTGGCCTAACTCCATCTCAGGCTTTCATGTTGAGAGTCATATTGGAAAAACCCCAGTCCTATCAAAATGCCTTGGCAAAGGAAATGAATATCACCAAACCCACAGTTTCAAGAGGTTTGGATGGACTTGAGAAGTTGGGGCTAATTGAAAGAAGGCCGTCACCAGATGATGCTCGCGAGATTGAGGTTCATCCCACAAAAAGGACAAAGGCCATGAAAGATGGCTTGAATACTGCCAGCGGTGAAGTTACCAAAAAGTTCAAGAAGCTTTTAGGCACAGATGAGTTTTTAGATGTTGTAGGTAAGTTAAGGGGAATTAGTGAGATGCTGTAGTGCCCCCCTTTTTTTGAATTAATAGTTGTATAGCTAACTAATTAGGAGAAATAAATGCCAGTTTTGAATGTGAAAGTCAGCGGAACAAAGAGTGCGGAGACGACCAAGCAGATTACCGATTTGCTATTAGATATAACCACTCGCATCTTGAAAAAGAAGCGTGAAGTTACAGCAATTGCGATTGACTATATAGATAAGGATTGTTGGATGGTTGGCGGAAAATTATTGAGTGAACAGAATAAAAATAGCTTTTATTTTGACATCAAGGTAACAGATGAAACCAATTCTAAAGACGAGAAGGCCCAATACATCAAAGAAGCCTTTGCTGGATTTGAAAAAATACTGGGGAACTTACACCAGGAAAGTTATGTATATGTGGCGGATGTGCGAGCTACGGCCTATGGCTATGGTGGAAAGACTCAGGAATATCGATATCACCAATAAGGTCTTGATGAGTCTAAGCCTGTATCCATTAAGCCTGGATGGATAGAGGATGTTTAATCCTCTGTTCTAAGTAGAACAAAATTATTGGGCGTCTAGTTATTGGACGCTCAATGGCAGCTATCGGCCAATAGGAGGCCTTCTGAGATTGTTGAGCCGCCTCTTTCACCAGAGTCATTAGGGTATTCAACAGTTTGTGGCAAAACAGCAGCCTGATTACCTGAATTGCTTCCAAAGCCATCCTACGGGCTGGCTTTTATTTTGGGGTACGGGGCTCGAGCAAGATAGCAGCTATTTGAGTGATTAATCCATTTGACTTACGTGGAAAAGCTCTTAATGCGAAATAAATGGAAATATGATTTAATTAGTTTATGAGAAAAATCTTGATAATCCTAGCCCTGCTGGCTTTATCGATTCAAACCTCCTATGCTACGGTTGCTGCTTACTGCCAAGAAGAGCAAGCAGCAACTTCTCATGTTTCTCATCACGAGCATGAGAAACCAGCCAGTATTGCCTCAGCTAGCGACTCTACAGGCTACGATTCTGATTGTGGAGTCTGTCACTTAGCACATTCTCCAGCATTGCATTCCACTTTTACCATTTCAATTGCCACTACCATCTTTCATTATGAAGTTACTCGAGTGGAGTTTTTAGTCAATATTTCTCCTCCCCCTCCTGAAAAACCCAATTGGTTCGGTCTCGCCTAAGTTAGCGAGAGCCTCAACCTAATTCTTCTCCTCTCGCTAACTCTGTTTTGAATAAACAAATGGAGTTTTTATGTTGCGAGAATATTCTGGCGTAGTTCGTCGCTGCGTCATTCAATTTACTGGATTGGTTTTTATATTGGGATCGCCAATAGCGCTGGCTAATGGTGAGCGCAAAGGTGAATCAGCCTTAAAGTCCTTCTATGAATCCTCATGGGAGCGCCAACCTGACTCTAAGTCCTATCAGTATCGAGTAGAGGCCGCGCTTGCTAGGCAAAAAATTGCTAGCAGCCTTTTGGTGAGCCCAGCTTCGGTGGAAGTGTCGCAAAAGACCGATAGAACTAACAGTAATCAAGGCGCCAGTGAAACCATACTGGGTTTAAATATCCCGCTGTGGTTATGGAATGAGCGGTCAAGCTCAATTAATTTAGCGGATGCTGAATATAAAAAGCTTTTGTCTCAATACTATCTATCCCAATTGAGAATTGCAGCAGAAGTAAGGGATGCCTATTGGAATTATCAGAAATCAAAAATTGAGTCTGATTTAGCGCTACGTAGGCATGAGAATGCAAAGAGCTTAGCTCTTGATGTTGAAAAGAGATTTAAGGCTGGAGACTTATCTCGCGCAGATCTTCATCAGGCCAATGGGGCCCTCGCATCATCAGAAGCTTTTTTAGTCGAAGCGCAGGCCAATGTCATTAATGCTGAGCAAAGGGTAAGGTCTCTGTTGGGAAGTGAGTACTTTAGGAAAATTCAATTTGGTGACATAGATAAAAATATTGAACCGTTACCAAAAGTTCCTGAAAAATTATCAGGACTAGATTCTAGTTTGCCAATCGTTGCAGCACTTATAGATCAGTTAGAGGTTTCTAAAAAGGCAGTTGACTTGGCAAAGTCTCAAACTCGGCCTTCTCCACAATTGCAGATATGGACTACAAAGGGCCGTGAAGTTTATGGCGTTCCCTATCAGCAATCGGTAGCTATTGGATTAGTGATTCCTTTTGGCTCTGATGCTCGTAATACCAATAGACTGGCCAGTGCTACTGCTGAGATGGTGGATTCAGAGATTCGATTGTCCTATGAGCGAGAGTCTGTATTAAATAATGTGGAGTCAAATGCGGCTTTGGTGAAGTCAGCACAAATGAAGCTTGCCGCTGCAGATAAGAGGTCTAACTTAGCCAACGAAACGCGTCAATTTTTTGATAAATCATTTCGCCTTGGTGAAACCGATTTACCTACAAGATTACGTATTGAGCTTGAAGCAGTAGATGCAAGCAGACAGGCAGCGATTGCAAAAATCAATTATGCAGTTTCAGTTTCAAATTTACGACAGGCTTTAGGTCTGTTACCAGAGTAAGGTCACTTTAGCTATGAATTTATTAAATAAATACACTCAGTTGTCATCAAAACTATTAATTGCACTATCTCTGACAATCACATCGGTAGCTTATGCAGGGCCTGGTCATGATCATGGGGAGGAAAAACTCACTACGATACAAACTCAAGCATCACCTCGCTTTTATGCTGAATCTGATCTCTATGAGGCGGTAGGAGTGATCAATGGAAAGGAAATCACACTCTACCTAGATCGCTACTCCTCCAATGAATTGGTCAAAGGAGCTAAGGTTGAAATTGAGCTTGAGGGCTTTAAAATTAGTTCAGAGCCCCATGGTGATGGAGAGTATCTTTTTCGCCTAAAAAATAAAATTAAAGATCAGCCTACTGCGATCACCATCACGGTTAACGATGATGATGTTACCGACATACTAGCAGCCACTATCGATCTAAGTTCCTTTGAACGCCCCTCATTGATCACTTGGAAATCAGCAATAAAGATCTTGCTTTATTTCAGCCTCTTGATGGCAGTCGCCTATTTTTCTTATCGTAAGAAAGAGGTGTTGATGACGCATGCAAAAAAATTAATCAAACAAATAAAGGAGCGGGTATGAATCGCAAACAAAGAGATTTTGGATTTCGCTCTATTGTCCTTATTGGTTTATCTGTGACGCTATTTGCTTTTAAGGTTCATGCTGGGCAAGGTCATGGCGAGTCGGAAGCATCCCAAGTTCAGGGCGACGTCCCGAAAAGACAGTCGGACGGCAGCCTTTTTATTCCCAAGCCTGCGCAACGCCAGTTACAAGTGATGACAACTCCTGGCCAGTTCGGTGAATATGCCAAAACCTATGATTTAGCTGGAAAAGTCATCATGGATCCCAACTTTGGCGGTAAAGTGCAGGCGATTGTTGCTGGCCGTATTACGCCGGGACCAGCTGGTTTTCCATTGCCCGGACAGAAGGTAAGTAAAGGCGATGTCTTGGCGTATGTAACGCCAGAGGCTGGCCCAGGAAAATCAAGATCACTTGCGGAAAGTCGACTGAAGCGTTTGAGAGATCTTAGCGATACGGTTCCACGTAAGACTATTGAAGAGGCAGAGGCGGCTGTCGCAAACGAGGAATTAAGAGCCCCAGTCAGCGGAATTATTTCTACTACGGGTGTCGTATCTGGCCAAGTAGTGCAAGCAAGAGATCTAATCTTTGAGGTCGTTAATCCATCCAAGCTATTAATAGAAGCGCTTGCCTATGATTCAAGTCTGAGTAAGAACATTGCTGATGGCAAAGTGGATGTTAATGGCAAAGTGATCGAGCTCAAGTATCTTGGTGGTGGACAGACCCTCAGAGAGCAAGCCTTGCCCCTCACTTTTTCTGCTAAATCGGACGATCTCCAATTTTTACCCATAGGTCAGCCCATTCGAGTATTCGTAAATACCGATAGCAAGGTCACTGGAGTAAAGGCGCCTTCAAAATCATTAGTCAAAAGTAGCTCGAACCAAACAATTGTCTGGATTAAAAAGTCCCCAGAAATATTTGAGCCAAGAATGGTTGTATATGAGCCTTTAGATGGTCAGAGCATCGTTATTACAAGCGGTATTAAAGATGGTGAACGAGTCATTACTGATGGGGCATCACTCATCAATCAAATTCGTTAAGGACTAAGACATGTTTACTTGGTTATTAGATTTCAGCTTAAAAAATCGCATGATAGTGATTTTGCTCAGTGCTATATCTATGGTCTATGGTGCGTACACCTTAAGCAAGATGCCTGTGGATGTCTTTCCCGATCTGAATAAGCCTACTGTCACCATCATGACTGAGGCTGGCGGAATGGCTTCAGAGGAAGTTGAACAACTCATTACATTCCCACTCGAAACGGCTATGAATGGTTTACCGGGAGTAGAGGCTATTCGCTCAGTATCTAGCGCCGGCCTGTCTTTCATATACGTTACTTTTGACTGGTCTGTAGACATCTATCGTGCCAGACAAATGGTTTCAGAAAGACTGTCATCTATGGACGGAGCAATCCCGGATGGCATTGTTTCGCGTATGGGACCCATTAGTTCGATCATGGGTGAGATTATGCAAATTGCCATTCCGATTGATGAATCTAAGATTTCATCCATGCAGGTTCGCGAGTATGCTGATTGGGTTTTGCGACCCAGATTGATGGCTATCCCCGGGGTAGCGCAAGTCATTCCTATTGGCGGGCAAGTCAGGCAGTTTCAAGTGCAACCCAATACTCGCCGCATGGCGGAGCTAGGTCTTAGCATATTGCAGATTGAAGATGCATTGCGGGGCTATTCTGCAAATACGTCTGGTGGATTTCTTGAGTCCAATAATCGTGAGTATCTTATTCGTCATATAGGGCGAACTTCTAGCCTTGAAGATTTAAAGAACATTGCCGTATCGAACCGCAATGGACAAACAATACTTTTAAGGCAAGTTGCAGATATTACTTTTGCACCAGCAGTTAAGCGAGGCGATGCTGGTTATGAAGGTGGGCCAGCAGTCATTCTAGGTGTACAAAAACAACCTTCAGCAGATACGGTAGCGCTTACAAAAAAGATTGAATCAGCTATTGCAGAATTAAAGCAGGGCTTGCCAACTGGCATGGAAGCTCCAAAAGTAACATTTAGGCAGGCGAGCTTTATTGATGCATCCATTAGCACTTTAGAGGGTAAGCTCATTGGCGCATCAATCTTTGTTGCTTTAGTGCTGTATTTCTTTTTAGGAACAATTCGCCCAGTTCTCATCTCATTAACAGCAATTCCAGTTTCAATTCTGTTAACTGCCTTGGTTTTTAAGTACTTTGGTTTATCAATTAATACGATGACCTTAGGAGGCCTAGCCATTGCAATCGGTGGCCTAGTTGATGATGCAGTAGTTGATGTGGAAAACGTGATTCGTCGCCTAAGAGTAAACCTGGATAAAGCATCTTTAGATCGATTAAGTCCACTAGCAATTGTGAGAGCCGCCTCGCTTGAGGTAAGAACCGGAATTATCTATGCTACAGCCATCATCGTTTTGGTATTCATCCCATTATTTGCATTACCAGGTATAGAGGGGCGACTATTTATGCCTTTGGGCATTGCATTTATAGTCTCTACTCTTGCATCACTTTTAGTTTCAGTCACTATCACGCCAGTACTCTGCTTTTATCTGCTGCCCTCAATGCAGTCCCTGAGAGATCACGATACAAAGATTGTCACTTGGCTTAAAAGCCATTATGAGGTTCAGTTATCAAGGTTGTTAGCGGCGCCTAAAAAGCCTCTGATGTATGCTTTTGCATCCGTCATAGTCGCTGCTGCCAGTGTTCCCTTTATGGCGAGCTCATTTTTACCGCCCTTTAACGAAGGGACTTTACTGATCGGACTGCGTTTAAATCCTGGTGTCTCTCTCTCTGAATCGGCAGGAGTAGCTAGCCAAGCAGAAAAGTTAGTCAGGCAGGTTCCTGAAGTGACTTATGTTGGACGCAGGAGTGGCCGCGCAGAATTAGACGAGCATGCGGAAGGTGTGCATGTGAGCGAGTTAGATGTTGGTTTAAAGCCTGCGGGAGATTTAGATCGCTCCATGGCTGAGATACAGGCAGATATCAGGTCAAGATTAGTTAACTTACCCGCTGCAATTGCGATCGGTCAGCCAATCTCACATCGAATAGATCACATGCTTTCAGGAGTTCGATCGCAAATTGCGATTAAGATTTTTGGCGATGATTTAGACGTGCTGCGTAGCCAAGCCGATCTTTTGAGATCCAAATTAGCGGGCATTGAAGGCTTAGTTGATTTGGAAATTGAAAAGCAGGTTTTAGCACCACAAATTAAGGTGCGAATTGATTACGATAAGGCGGCTCAATACGGAGTTTCAACATCTCAGATTATGGCCACCTTGCAGGGCATGGTTGAAGGGGAGAGACTCTCACAAATTATTGAGGGTAATCGACGGTTTGCCTTGGTGATCAAGCTACCAGACTCAGCAAGAAATTTAGAAGGGCTTGCTGATATCTTGATTGATACGCCAAATGGAAAAATTCCACTCTCAAAAATTGCTAGCATTGAGGATGGGGATGGCCCAAATCAAATTAGCAGAGACGGCGGTAAGCGAAGAATTGTCTTATCGGCTAATGCATCAAAGCGTGCCCTGTCGGATATCGTGGCTGACATTAGAACTATTATTTCTAATCAAACTCTTCCAGAGGGTTACTTTATTACCTTAGATGGTCAATTTAAAGCGCAAGAAGAGGCATCTAAAGTAATTAGTTTGCTATCAATTGGATCATTTCTTTTGATGTTTGCGGTTTTAAATAACCGCTATAAGTCCATACGCTTATCTTTAATGATTATGTCTAATATTCCATTGGCTATGGTCGGAGCAGTGATTGGTTTATGGATTTCAGGCCAGCCACTCTCGATTGCTGCATTAATAGGATTTATCACGCTAGCAGGAATATCTGTGCGTAACGGAATCTTAAAAATTAGTCATTACCTGAATTTGATGCAGTCAGAAGGTGAATCGTTTGGCCTGACAATGATTATTCGTGGATCAATTGAGCGCTTAAGCCCTGTACTAATGACAGCTTTGGTTACAGCTTTTGCTTTGGCGCCATTGTTATTTGAAGCAGAGCGTCCTGGTACAGAGATATTGCATCCAGTAGCAGTTGTTATTTTCTCCGGGCTCATCAGTTCCACCTTATTGGATACCTTTTTAACACCAATCATGTTTTGGCTTTACGGGAAAAAAGCAACCGAAATAGCGTTGAGCAATATGAAATCTAACGAAGTATTCTAATTTAAAGGAGTCTATATGAAATCAATGATGGTGATTGCAACCTTGCTAATCAGTTTTATTGGCCCAGCCCATGCTGGAGCTGGCCATGATTTAAAGCCAAT
This sequence comes from Polynucleobacter acidiphobus, assembly GCF_003065385.1. NCBI lineage: Bacteria > Pseudomonadati > Pseudomonadota > Betaproteobacteria > Burkholderiales > Burkholderiaceae > Polynucleobacter > Polynucleobacter acidiphobus. The sequence goes on along the minus strand of NZ_CP023277.1, from coordinate 1,177,367 downwards.
GCATGGTGGTGTCATAGTAGAGGCTAAGGACATTGATATTGAATTGGTTACAAAGCCTGATAGCCTATCGCTGTATTTGACCGACCACGGTAAACCGCTACCTATAGACGGTGGGACAGCAAAGCTGACAGTCTTAATTGGATCTGACAAAAAAGATTATGAGCTTCTGCCTAATGGAGGCAAATTCGAGCTGAAAGGAAGTTTTGCTATTCCCAAAGGGGCTAAAGCCATAGCAGTTATCAAGATAAAGGCGAAAGTAATAACAGCAAGATTTAATTTATAAATTACTTCAATTCAATCTAGTCTATAGATCGTTTTGAAGTGATCAGGTTGCTATCGTTGATTGGTGGAGCCATGTTTCGCCAAAGTCTGCTTTGAGTCGTTAGCAGCCGCTCATATCAAGCCGCGATAGGAAGCAGGTTAGCTATTACTTTTCTAAATAAAAGAGGTCGCCCAAACCTCAATCTGAAGTTAAGCTAGCAAGCGTCTATACCAGGGACGCTGACCGTGAACAATCTGCAATACCTATTCAATCAAGCTGCTACCACTCAATCTAGAACTATCCCGCTCCTTGATGGTGCCATCGTCTTATATAAAAGAATCAATAGTGCCCAATGGCAATGCCGTTTTCGACTGGACAACGGCTCATGGTATTCCAGTACCACCGCCAGTGATCAAGTGGCTGAAGCCAGTACTCGAGCCATTGAACTACATCACAGGATCCTCGAACGCTATGCCAGTGAAGAGGCTTTTCGAACCAGAACTTTCGCCCGGCTAGCCACGCAAGAGCTGGAATCCTTGCGGTCTCAACTGGAAACGGCCAAGAATCGCCAAAGCGTACGGGATCATGTCTACGTGCTCGAGCACTATCTGATTCCATTCTTCGGTCGCTTGCCTATGGCCAACATCCAGCAAAGTCAAGTGGATGAATTTGATAGCTGGCGAATCGCCCAAATGGGTCGTGAACCCCGGTTCAGTACCCAGCGGCATCACGCCACGACCTTTAACCGAGTCATGGCACGAGCCAGCAATAACGGCTTACTCAATCGTTTTGCCAAACCTGTGACTTTGAATGTGGCAGGGGATCGATCTCAATCCCGACCCAGTTTCAGTGCCGAGGAAATAGAGCACTTGTTGGCCTTTATGCCTGGGTGGGAAGTTCAACGACGAGCCGGGCGCACCCAACGCTTTCATGACATGGCCAGGTTATGTCGTTGTTATGTGGAGTTCTTGCTGTATACCGGTATCCGACAAGGTACTGAATCCATGCCCATACGCTGGAAAGACATCCAATGGCATCGAACTGGCGGTGAACAATACTTGAAGATCTGGGTGTCAGGCAAAACCGGACCACGCCACTTGATTGCCCGAGCGTCCTTAATTGCGACGCTGGAAAGACTTCGGACTTGGCAACAGCTGCCGTATGAATCCTTGGATCAACTGATCAGGGCAGGCTTAGATCGAAAGGTGTTTGTGTTCCCTGGTGGAGACCAGCCTTATAGCCTGCATGGGGTGTTTAGACGTTTATTAGAGGATGCTGAACTATTGCGTGATCCCCAAACCAATCAAATTCGAACCTTGTATAGCCTGCGCCATACCTATGCCACCCAAGCCTTGGCCACTGGTGTAGATATTCACACCGTGGCTAGGCAGATGGGTACTTCGGTTGTGATGCTGGAAAAGCATTACTCAAAGTTGACTCCTTTGATTTGTGCAGAGCGGTTGGCTTAGCTTGATCTTTTAAATTAAGCTTTAGAGATCATAACCACGTTACTTTTTTATCCCAATCGATAATTTGTTGATAGAGTTGATCTAATGCAACAGTTCCATAATCATCAAAGAGCGAGGAAATATAGGCCTTATTTGGATTTCCCATTTTTGGATCGGCTAGCATTAACTCATGATTGATCCGCTTCCCCCTCTCAAATACATATTTCCAGTTTTTGAAATCCTCATTCATCTCCTTTATAAAACGAATGGCTTCAATTATTTTAACAATTGATTCTATAGCGGCCCTGTCGAGTCGATATTGCTTAACGATTTCAGGATGCTGAATGTTAAAAAAGCTATTCGCCTTACAAGTTGAACTTAATCGAGCAACAAAATTAAATTCATCAACATAGCCACATATGTCAGTAAATTCTCTGACATTATTTTTTAATATAAAAAGGGCAGTATTGATGACCTTGAGTTCGTATCTAAAGTAGCCATAAGCTTTATAAATTTTCATTTGATGATTTTCAAATGCATTCGAAAATTCATCTTTAGTGGGTAAAGCATGACCACGAGGAATGGAAAAAAAGATAAAGTTTGCTGTGTCGCTATTTCCCAGAACTGACATGATGCCTCCTCAGTAGCTCGCAGCTTGGAAAAGTAATGATATTTGTACTAGTAGCAGTTTTTCGGTCTGCAGTAATATTTTTATCAGAGAGATTGCTCCAGGGTTCTTTAGTTAGGGAAGATAAAAAATTGAATTCACTTTTTGGTGGGAAAACGGATTGATTGACGGGTGAGCCATTGCTTGTATTCGGCTCATCATCAAAGGTAATGTTGATTGTTACTGTCATAGTTTTCATGGCAATTCCTTTCAATTGGTATTAATTGGTTCAGGTTGAGAGGCCGTCTTGTTTCGCTTGGATTCAGCAATATCAAGATCGGTAAAGATGGTTCTAGCCGATCCTTTTCCGGCTGCGACAATTCCGGCAATGGCCGAGCTGGCAGGGATGCTTAACCCGTTGCTTTGATAGATGCTGTTAATCTTGGCAATCCAGTCCGGCGTAGGAGCCGCATTTAGGTCTAGCAAGATCGAGCGGTTTAAAACTCCCTTGTCAATCTTGTCGAGATTGTTGGTGGTAAAAATAAACACTACATCTTTGCGATTCATGATGGACTTAAGCGAAGCAATGGCAGCGGTGGTTAAAAGATCAAACTCATCCAAGATCAGATAGTGCAAATTGCTGGTATTCCAGCTCATAAATGAGGTTCGCTCTTGGATCTGGTTGATCATTTGCGTTCCGTTTTGCCCTTGGGCGCACGCTAGATACTCATAGTTAGCTTGGGTGCTATCTACGATCTGTCCAGCAGTTTCTGACCGAAGAAAATCGGTAGTCTTGGCTGTTTCTAGCCAGCCTGGCAGTAGTTCAGCCATGGTAGTTTTGCCCGTACCATAAAGGCCATAAAGAATGATTCCGCAGACCCCGTTGGCGGGAAAGTTAATCGTGCCGTCGATCAGGTACTCCAAGCGATCACGAGTGAGCTTTTGGAGGACAAAATCATCCGGCTTGACCGGTTTTGGTATTACAAGTGCCATAGTTTTCTCCTGTGTATGGCTAACTTGCTTACTCCATAACCTACAGTTACACCGCGGTTAATTAGGCATTGACTGCCTGTTGAACTGCTTGATTGCGAATGTTTGCATCATTGGCAGCCTCTTGCTCAGCTTTACGCTTGGCTTGTTGCTCTTTATCGAGCGTGACCAAATGCACTAAGGCGTTGGTAATGAGGCTACCGTTTTGCACAACATACTTGACTTGAAAACTACCATCAGGCTCGCGGGTTGACATCAATAGCACAGCACCATCATAAGCTGCTTCATCAAACACCGCATTTAAGCTGTCGTTGTGCAGCATGCCTAAGCTGGGAGCACTCATTAATGCCAAACCTTGAGTCTTTTTGGCTTCAAGGGTAAGGCCATTGGGGCTCTTCGTGCGTCGAACCTCTTCAAAGCCACCGGCATTGCGAAAGAACTCTGGAATTCCAGATGACGGAGTTTTTTGTTCATCCGCAACCCGTAGGGCTGTGGCATAAGCAGATATCCTGCGACGATCGTTACTTCCAAATACCACCCGGCAGATTTTGACCATCAAATGCGTAGAGTCTTTGTATGTGACCCCGTTATCCGTGCAATAGGCATTAAACGCTCGCTTGAGCGCAAGCTTCTCCGCGGTTACGCCTTTCATCTCTAAATAGAGGGCGTAGCATTTTTGGAAAATCTCATACAGCTTCTGGTTGCTACGAGCGTACTCGTTTTGCTCCCAGTTTTTGCGTTCAGAAATAAGACCATCAAAAGCTGTCTTGATTTCATGCTTGGTCTTATCACCAACTCGTACCGACAGTTTGGGAGTGGTGTCGACGGCCACTTTAGGTACTTCTAGGGTTTGATCCATGGGATCCTCCTTAATAGATAAAAATAAGGTTTCTTTAAAAGACAAGAAACCTCCAAAGTCGGGAAACCCGACAAACGGTCATGAAATAAACAAGTTGTTAAAGAACGATGTAACTGATAGGGAGAATTGCAACAAGAATTGTTGAATTTGGCGATTAAAAGAATCTTTGTTAGGATTCTTTTAATGAAAAATCAATCATTAGTTAATCTTTTTGATTTATATGACCACGCTTTCAATGAGGTTTGTAATGACTTAGGAATCATTGATATTCCTAGCTGGCAGGAAAGGTGGTTATATAGATTTCTGCTTATTAACCCAGTTTTGACTTATTACCCATATATCCTTTTTAAAGAAGAATTTGTCACAACAGAAGAAGGGCTCGAAGACCAGAGAAGGATAAAAAATTTATATGAGAAAGGTAGAGTAATCAAAGATCCACACTATTCAAGTCAATTAGAAACATCACTAGCAGGAAGAATCGCTGATTTTTTAAATCCTCTCACATCTGAAAATTTTTCGGAGTGGTGGTTCAAATATGCACGAAATAGAATTAGAGATAATTCAGATGTTCAGCACTTTTTGCTCAATAGATATTGCGGAGAATGGGAATTGTCTGATTCTGATCAGTATAGGAAATGGAAAAAATTTAACGAAGAAGAGTTACATGATATTTACAAGTTGATGAATAATAACCATCTAACCATAGTGATTCCAAGTTATGGTAATAAAAAAAATCTTTTACGCCAAATTAATCAAATCTTAGATAAGTATCATCGAGAGTCTACTTATACAGTTGAAACAAAAACTCAGGAATCAACTGTAAAAGATTGTTTTAGAGTTCTTGAATACATGATTGTTAATCCTCAAGCAAATCAAGATTTATTAGAGCTAGCTAGTAAAGCAAATGTATTGAAAATTTCCAGAGCAGGTATTAATAATATATCTGAAGATAGCAAAAATAGTGTCAGAGCCGGGGTTTCAAGATTAATAAAAATGGCTTTGGAAATAATGGAAGCCTCTAGTTATGGGTTTTTTCCAACTAAAGGTAATTGGCAGGATGATGGATTAGAGCCTGGGGTTAAATTAATTATGAGAGATTACTTTAAATTAGTTTCTCCCAGTTTAATTAAGGATATAAAACTCAGTCTTGGTGATTACAAAAAATTTAAGGATCAAATTCGTATTGACATTAATAAGTTGAAAAATTAGGCTATTGATTCTGTCATATTAGTTCTACCGCATTGCGCTTCTGTTCATCGTTAACATCAATGTATCGCTGTGTAACTGAGATGTTCTTATGACCTGCCAGGCTGGCTAAGATTCGTACACCAATGCCTTTGTTGGCCAAGGTTGTAATAAAGAACTTCCTGCCAGAATGACTGCTACCGCCACTGATCCCCGCGTTCTTATACAGCTGAAAGAACCACACACACAGGCCATTGGGTGTAAATCCTAGACGATTCTCAGTATGGAAGAAGGGCACATCAGCGTTCTTGACATGACGGGTCGTGATGTAGTGTTCCAGTTCTGCTCGCAAGCGCTGCGATACAAATACAGTTCGGGGATGTTTGCCCTTGGTTTGTGCCGCACTTAGGCGAATCTCGCTCTTGATCGTGCCGTCAGGATTCAAAACATCGCCCATACGAAGGCTGGCGATTTCCGCCACACGCAGTCCTGCATAAAAGCTCATGGCCAATATCGAGCGATTGCGTTCTGCATATCGGTTTTTATCTACATACGCAAATACTTGCTCGAGTTCTTGAGCGGTTAGGGTTTTGGCTTGTGCCATTTTGCTAGTCCTTTCATAAATAAAAAGTGTGTTTACAGTATGTTTTCTTATCAACAAAAGGTCGACCAGAATTTGTCGATAACAGCCAAATCGCCCGACAAAAAAGTCCTTCCAAGAATCAATGACTTACAAAGCAGGTTAAGAAAAGCTATATTTTCTTAACCTGTATTTCTCTATCAGTATTTAGCCCAAAACCCCGTTTTTCGTGGCGAAAAGACGACGATTTTGGGTGTTTGTGCAGCAATGCTTCAAATCAGCCCTGTGCGCGGCGCGTTAGATCCTCAAGTGCTCGCGCATTCGCTTCGCCAAAAGCACCGTTTGTAGACGGATTTTGAGGTGAATCCAGCAACGTGGCGTTGGTAGCGATCAGCGTGGGAGTGGGTTTTCCGGGTGTTCTCGCAATGCAAGAGCGCACAGCCAAGTTCCACGATTCATGGATTTTGGTTTCCACATCTTCGATTTCGATGATCAAGCGGTGGTGATTGAGATCAAGTGCTGCATAGCCCCGTACCGGAATCTTATTGGATAGTTCATAGCGATAGATCCAGCTCATGAGCACACCGGATTCATTCACGGGTAATTCATCCAAGCGTTGCGTCATGCTCACATGCACTGGCGCTTTGGCTGTGTGAAACCAGGCTTCGATCTCTTCAAAATCCACTAAATATTTACTGCGAGGTTGGCTTACCTCTAAAGTGCCGTTGTAGATGGCTCGGCGATATTGCCCTTTGCCATAGGTGGTTCCAAATTTGGGGTTATCCCATAAACGGGCGGTAATTTCTTTCATTTTTAATCTCCTTTAAGTTTGAAAGAAGTCGCGGTGTTGCCTGAGTTACTGGGAGAGGCAGATCCAAGAACTGGTTGCTGTTGCATGGGATGCGGGTAAGGAGTTCAGAGCTAATCATTTGTCCCCAATCTCGCATCTAGCAACCACTTCCTATAAGCCTCTCATTGCAACTCACATAGCAACTCAAATAGCAACTCACTTTGCGACTCGTAAATATTTAGCTTTTGCTAATAAAAACCGTATTTTTCCTATCCAAAATGAGCCAAATTAGCCCATCGACCAAAAAGAGGTCGTCCAAAACACCAAACGATCACACACTTAGTACTAGCAATTCAATTAAGGAGAATGTGATGGGTGCAATTAGTGAACTTAAACTCGTAGCGGATAAAAAACCACGCAATATGCCGGTCGTCGTAGTTCGTAGGAACAAGTTGGCAGCCAAACTCTGGGAGCAGATCCAGTTGGCCAAAAGCCAAATTGAAGGCACACCGTTTGTGATCCACAAATTTCGTAGCATTCGCGATCCCGAATCCGGTGTGAAGAAACAGGTGGAAGTACCGAAAAGGATTAAACCGTGGTGGTTTCAAAGCGAGGCTGGCAAAGTCTGCATTGCCATTCGTTACGGTAGCTATACCTTGGAGCTGGCTAAAGGTATGAGTAGTATTGAGGTCGCCAGTGCCGCCGATCTCATCAAAACCTTGGAGGTCATCAAAATCGCCGTGGACGCTGGGGAGCTGGATACGCAGATTGAATTGGCAAGCCAGCACTTACGGCAAAACTTTGGATAAAAAAAGCCACCCCGCAGGGTGGCGAATACTTTCGGAGACACTAGAACGTCGTTACATTAGAGAAAACAATGCATAGATATCCTACTAGTAAATTTAAGTTGACAGGAGATTATTAAAAAATACTATCAAAATTTATAATCGATTGATTAAATTGATATAAATACTGGTATGAAACAGTTTCAATGCTTAGTGCGAGCGTCTGGGATGGTGGTGCAAACCGTCATCCTGGCCCGAACCAGCCTCGAAGCTACCAAGATTCTGCAAGCGCAATTTGGTGCAGCGAATGTATTGCAAGTTCCACACCAGGTGGGGTACTAATGCGGATTGCGGAAATTAAACCTCAGCGTCCGCTAACGCCAAATCAGCAGCGCATCAAAAGCATGCAAGCGCGGGTCAAGCAAGCACAACAAGCGGTGAAAGCGGAGCGAGCTAGGCAACAGATTCAGCGGGCACAAGCCAGTTTGAGTCAAACATCTAAATAAGCTCCACTAGATATTGGTTTACACAAGAATCGACTGAGATAAGTTCGTCGGGAAACCCGACACATTAGGTTCGCCTTCTTTTCTTCCATGTGTATATATCACCATTAGATAACTTACCCTGCTCAATGCCGTCGGCACCAAATTTTCCTACAACTTCCATTCCATCGAATTGGATGACGACAAATTCACCACATTCTTTTGCCCATGCCATGGCTTGTTCAATCGTTTCAAATTGATGTGTAATTGAGCGGTGATGAATTGTTACCAAGTCAATTTCTCAGTAATTTAAATACCAATATTTCTAAATGTTAGGTTAATCCTTGGTGAATCTATCGATTTACTTTTCATTAACGCATGCTGCCAGAACATTTGTGTGGGCGGATTCATTAACAATAGACTTTCACTCTCAAGAAAAACTGAAATAGTCGTCTTATCACTGCGGTGTCGGAAGTTAAATTTTCGAGTAGCGCCCAGTGATAATGAGGCAATAGGGGATTTGGGGTCTAGTTCGCGTTCATCATCGCTGTGCCAGCCCATACCGTCATTACCATCGTGGTAAAGGTTTAATAGGCATGAGTTAAATCGGAGCTCGGTAAATTGCTGTAACTGATTCTTAATAGCCAGTAATTCTTTAGTCCACGGCTGCGGTTCTTTCTTCACTCCTGAGTAGGTATAAGTGCAGTTTGGATCACCAAGCCATGCGACTTGACGTCTGGTTGTCACCAATTTTCCAAACATCCACAGTTGATCCGATTTCCAAGCAATTGATTCCATTAAATGATTCATCAATCTGGCGCCGTTTTGATCACTTAAAAAGTTTGGAAAATAGTGAACCGCGCCATCTCGCGGTAAGAGATTAGCTGATGGCAATAACTTATTTGCCATACATGCGCCTGCGTGAGTGCGCTGCCACCCCATCCTTCAGCGCTTCACGCACCGGAATCGCTAATAAGTCAATACTTTTCTTGATCGCTAAGCGTTCCATCTCACTTGGAACTGATTTTTGAATGATGGGGTATACCCAATTGGGTAAATTGTTAAATCCAGCCCGGCTAAGGAGGGTGATAAAAGGTTTGGCAAGTAATTTACTTGGAAAGTTTTCCAGTAAATGGATAACACTTTTGGCTCGTTCACCATAATGCAGTTCGGGTAAGTATGCATAGATGGCCTGTTTGGTACCTTCATAAGTGTCGGGTAGATGAGTAGCGCCTAGCCGATAGCCAAGGGATCTCATTTCATGAAAATATTGGTCCTTATGCTTGGCGCTTAATGCTTCGTTTCGATAATCCTCATAAGCATTCATGAAGCTAAAGGTCTCCGTTAGCTGAACCCAGGCAAGAAGATGCGGATCTGTGGCGAGATAGGGTTTGCCCAACTCATCAATTCCGGTAACTTTTGAATGAATGGTATTTACTTTTCTAATAATAGTTTCTGCCATATCGGTCGGACCATAAGTTGTAGCCGCGATGAAATAAGCCGTTCGTCCAAGCCTTCCTTTTAAATCCGTCCTAAACGTGGAGTGATCCCAAACCCCAGCTAGTGCTTGGGGATGCAAGGCTTGTAAGATCAGCGAACTAATCCCACCAATCATCATCGCTATAAAGTCTTCATGCACTTTCCAGGTGATCGATTCAGGGCCAAAAAGACCTGGGTCGCCTGGTGGACTTAAAAAAGCCGTTGGTGGGCCACTACCACCCACCATTTCACGTATGACTTTTCGTATTAGGTCGTCAAGCATTGGATTAAAGAAAAAGAGTTATTTTATAAGGGCATAACCCAGTCAATTTTAGGGATCTAGGTTGATCTGGCTCAATAATAATTTTTTTGAAAGCATCCAATAATTTCAGCCATAATGAATCGGTAGTAGCCATTTTCATTGATTTCACTATTTCATATGAGGTTCAAAATGCTTCAAAATATTCGATTTCGGCTTGCGCGTTGGATACTTGGAAAACATTGCAACTGCTATCAAATGGGCTATCACCCATTAGTAAATTACACAAAGCTTAGTAGTGATCAGTTGGAAAAATCACGCTTACGCAAGGGCTCATGAGTCTCATTATAAAAATACGCCGAATATACGATGAGATCATTAGTATGATTCGGGCCTATTCGCGTTAGAGAAGGCTTTTTCGGATTTGAGCCATTTTTTTAGTATCCACATGAAGTCGAATGCCCAGATGTCCAGTACTTGCTCGCACTGGAAATTTTGTTAGGCCAATCTCAACTGATTCAATCGCACTATAGCTTGCACAGGCCTCCACGATTCGAGTAATCAGTCGTTCTTGCGTTTCATAATGGCTATCGCCAGCCAGTATGTCAATGTCGCGAATAAGTTCATCGTAGTCAAAGACTCGATCCATGCGGTCTTCATCAATGAGAACGAGTTTTCGATCGATCCAAAGCTTAAGATCCAATACATGCTGTTTTGGACGAGGTTCTCTGGGGCCGTAAGTTCCAATTTTTGTCTTTAGTTTGAGGGCGGTGAGCTCAACATAGGCGCTTGTCATGATGATTCCATTGCAATTAGGGATAAGAATTCTTTACGTAAATTACTATTTTTTAAGAACAAACCGCGCATGACACTATTTGTCTTTCTAGATTCATTATCGTTAGTACCGCGCCACTGGATACAACTATGATCGGCATTCATCACAATGGCAAGGCCATCGGGTGATATCTGATGTTCGATCATTTGTGCAAGCTGAACAACTGCCTCCTCTTAGATTTGTGGTCGCGACATGATCCAATTTGTCAGTCGAGCGTATTTTGAAGGGCTGATGGAGTCATTGTTCTTATTTGGCAGGATGCCAATCCAAAGCCGTCCCATAATGGGGCAGAGATGATGGGAACAAACACCTCGGACTGTAATTGGACCAAGAATTGTGAGCTCACTAGCGGATATCTTTTTGGGAGTCACCGGTAAATCAGGCTGCGGAAGATAGCGTCCCTGGAATACCTCAAGAATAAACATTTTAGCCACACGCCGGCATGTATTGTGTGTATTGTGGTCGTTGGCAGTATCAATTACTAAGCTTTGTAAGACCCCTTCAATTTTTTCGCTCACTTCTTCGATTAGAAGACCCAATTCACCAGACTGAATGACCGCCGAAATATTATCTCGCGCATGAAAACGGAGTTTTTTTGCTTTAATTCGTTGACGTAAGATGGTTGAAATGGGTAGCTTAGGGCTCATGAAATAGCCATTGGTTTAGAGTACCTCTCGAATCGTGCGTCCAATACTGACCGGAGCGCTTGTGGGCGCAAAGCGTTGAATGACTTTGCCCGACCGATTAATCAAAAATTTTGTGAAATTCCACTTAATGGTTGTTGATCCCAAAAGACCCGGTGCCGAATCTTTTAGAAAATTAAAAAAAGGGTGTGTTCCCGCTCCATTTACTTCGATTTTTTTGAATAAGGGAAACGTAATTTGATAGTTGGTTTTGCAAAAGTTTGCGATTTGCTCAGAATCACCCGGCTCTTGATTGCCAAACTGATTACAGGGAAAGGCAAGTATTTCAAAGCCGCGATCTTTGAAATCCCGATACAGGACCTCCAAACCGCGGTATTGCGAAGTAAAACCACATTCGCTTGCGACGTTAACAACCAATAACACCTTATCACGGTAATTCGCTAAATTATCGACGGTGTTGTCAATTCGGATTAGCGGTATATCTGGGAGCATGAACGTGAAATAGTCTTCAGTGATTCTTTTACTGTACTGGATTTAGTCCCGAGCTGCTTAGCGACCGATCGCTGTATCCGGCTTATAAAACCATTGCTTCAAAGGGGGTTTATTGAGTCTGCGATTACTAAAGAGGCTCAGCAAAAACTGCGTAACGATGCTAATCTGAACTATTGAATACTAAATCTAACTGATTAACCATGGCATTCCAAGAAATTAAAGTCCCTGATAACGCCTCTGTTGCCCAAAAGGGCCTGGCCTGGGTCGATTCACGTTTTCCATTGAGTAAGCTCTTTAAAGAGCATATGAGTGAGTACTATGCTCCCAAGAACTTTAACTTCTGGTACTTTTTTGGCTCCTTAGCGATTGTGGTGTTAGCCATTCAGATTGTAACCGGCATTTTCTTGGTGATGAACTACAAACCGGATGCCATGAAGGCATTTGACTCGGTGGAGTACATCATGCGCGAGGTGCCTTGGGGATGGTTGATTCGCTATATGCACTCCACTGGCGCCTCGATGTTCTTTGTGGTGGTGTACCTGCATATGTTCCGTGGCTTGATCTATGGTTCCTATCAAAAACCGCGTGAACTGATTTGGATCTTTGGTTGTACCATCTTCTTGTTGCTCATGGCCGAAGCCTTCTTAGGCTATCTCTTGCCCTGGGGCCAAATGTCCTACTGGGGCGCTCAGGTGATTATTAATCTCTTTGCCGCTATTCCTTTAATTGGTCCAGATTTAGCCCTTTGGCTGCGTGGTGATTATGTGGTGGGCGATGCCACCCTAAACCGCTTCTTCTCCTTGCACGTGATCGCCTTGCCATTGGTCTTGGTCGGTTTAGTCGCCGCTCACATTATTGCTTTACATGAAGTGGGATCAAACAACCCAGACGGTATTGATATTAAGAACAATTTAGATGCCACCGGTAAGCCAGTCGATGGGATTCCGTTCCACCCGTACTACTCCGTGCATGACATTATGGGTCTGGGTGTGTTCCTCATGATCTTCGCCGCCATTGTGTTCTTTGCGCCTGAGATGGGAGGTTACTTCTTAGAGGCAAATAACTTCATTCCGGCGGATCCCTTACAAACGCCGTCGCACATTGCGCCGGTGTGGTACTTCACGCCGTTTTATTCAATGCTGCGTGCGACGACGACCCCATTCTTGATCCCCTTGTGGATTTTGTGTGCGGTGATTTTGGGGATGGTTATCAAGACCAACAAAGACATTCGGGTTAAAGGTGTGTGCGCTGGTATTTTGGCAGCTCTGGCGCTTGGTTTTTACGCATTAGATGCCAAGTTTTGGGGTGTGGTCATCATGGGCGGTACGGTCGTGATCCTGTTTTTCTTGCCTTGGCTTGATAAATCCCCGGTGCGCTCGATCCGTTATCGCCCAGATTTTCATAAATACATTTACGGTATTTTTGTTGTGAGCTTTGTGATTTTGGGCTATCTGGGTATCAAGCCACCGTCACCACTCTTTGAGAAGATCTCGCAGATTTGCACAATTTACTATTTGGCATTCTTCTTTGCTATGCCTTGGTGGAGCAAGATGGGCAAATTCAAGCCCGTGCCCGATCGCGTGACCTTTGAGGCGCACTAATCCATAAGAATAATAGAAGATATTAATCAGTAACTTATTTGTACCTAATGGCTTAAAAACTGTTAAGCTAAAACTTAATCTTTTTTAGGGAGATTGAAATGTTATTCAAGTTTGCATTATTCAATGCTTTTGTGGCTGGTACAGGCACTGTAGCCATTATCTATTTGATGAGTAAAAAGTTAAATCCTTTATGTGCCAAACACGCGAAAGCTCATCAAGAGAATTTTCAATCAACAAACGGTGAGTAATCATGGAAATTACTCATTACACCTTGGGCTTTATTTTCATGGGAGTTGGCTTAGCAACTCTTTTAATCATTATTTATGGCAGCAGAAGGCCTAAGGATCACGATCAGACTTCAGATCATTAAAAAATACCACTCCTAAGAGTGGTATTCGAACGAAGACATCGAACTACATGATGCCTTTAGATTTTATTTAGCTGTAGCGAAAAATATGGTTTTGAGTTGCAAATAACGGATAGCACTTCAAATATTAGTTAATCTATTCTCTGTTTATTGGATTCCCATAACCTTCTTTGCATCAGCTAAAGACTTCATGGACTCAGTGTGCTGGCCGGCTTTGTGTTGCTCTTCACCTTTGGCGCGAAGCTCTTTTACTTTTGCAGTATCTTGAGCACTTAATTTAGTAGTGGGCATAGCGGCATCAATTTTTTTCATCTCACCTGGACAACCATGAGCTAAGGCAAGACCAGAGGCAGCGAGTAGGACAGTTGATACGAGCAGTTTTTTCATTGAAACCTCCATTTGTTTGAGATTTCAATATAGCGCCTAACATGCTTTCTTGCTTTTGCAAGTCCTATAAATGACCTGTTAGCATCATTGGTATAAGAGCTGTCAATTTAATGTGACATTTACCTATTGGCGCCCATAGGCAGAAGAGCCCCACCTGGATTGGCGGCATACACGAAAAGGCACAACTGTTTATAGTTTGTTAATGCACTATCAACCCATCACCATTTCTGATCGCATTGCCTTGACCTTTACCAAAAGTATGCGGTTCTTTGCTGATACCTTTTTTAAAACTCGGTATGGGCATCGCGCCGTTGTATTAGAGACCGTAGCGGGTGTGCCAGGGATGGTTGCTGGAATGTGGACCCACTTGACTAGCTTACGACGCATGCGGGTCGGCTACGGTCCTAAGATCCGTACCTTGCTGGCCGAAGCCGAAAATGAACGCATGCATTTAATGACGTTCATTGAGATTGCTAAACCTAATTTGTTTGAACGGTATTTGGTATTAATTGCCCAAGCCATCTTTTGAAATCTATTTTTTGTGATTTATGTATTCTTTCCGCGAACAGCCCATCGTATCGTTGGCTATTTTGAGGAAGAGGCCGTGTACTCCTACACTGAGTACCTCAAAGAGATTGATTCTGGAAGAACCCCCAATATTCCAGCACCCAAAATAGCAATTGATTATTGGAAATTAGCTCCGGATGCAACATTACGTGATGTGGTAATCGCCGTGCGTGAGGATGAGGCCCATCATCGTGATACCAATCATCAATTTGCCAAAGAATACGATGAACAGCGTAAAACGTCCTAGTCAATGGAAGGAATAACCAGCAATGAACTCCAACGAAAAAGTAATGCTTGAGAAGTTTCTTGAGCAATTAAAAAATACTCAGGCAAATCCAAAAGACCTTGATGCGGATAAATTGATTACAGACAGCACCAGAGATAATCCCGATACAACTTATTTGTTGGTTCAGCGCGCACTAGGGCTGGAGTTAGCCCTGCAGGCTACCCAAAAACAACTTACTGAGCTACAGGTTGTAAACGCGCAGGCTAAGCCAACCAGTTTTATCAATGACCATAATGCCTGGGGTAGGGCGCCAGGTTCGCCCCCGACTAATGCGCCACTCCAGACAACCAAGACGAATGCGGGTTCCCCAAATCAACCGAGTGCCTGGGGCACTGGTTTATTAGGAACCATTGCAACTACTGCTGCTGGGGTGGTGGTTGGATCGATGCTCTATCAAGGCATTCAGAATATGTTGAGCCATAATCAAAACCAGCCAAACATAGGTCCGTTGGGCTCTGGCGAAATTAATAATGACCTACGAACGGTTCAATATGACCAACATGATTTCCAAGACCAAATCGATAGTGATTTTGGCGGCGATGACTTTGTATAAGGTTTAATATGGAGTTAGCCCTCAATCCAGCCCAAGCGGAGCTAACTCCTCATTTAATTCGTGAGCTACGTTCCGATCACGCAGGTGAGACTGGAGCGGTTTACATTTACCAAGGCATTATTACGATTGCCCAAATTTATCGTAATCAAGAATTAGTCACTTTTGCTAAGCATCATTTAAAGACCGAAGAAGAGCACCTTCAATTGGTTGAAGAATGGTTAGAGTCAAGCAACCGAAGCCGTTTGCTTGGTCCATGGAGAATGGCCGGCTGGTTAACTGGCGCTATCCCTGCTCTTTTTGGATCTAAATCAGTCTATGCCACGATAGCGGCTGTAGAGACTTTTGTGGATCGGCACTATCAGGAGCAAATTGATCACATGCAGTCTGTTGGTGGGCCTAAAGAGCTACTATCCCTATTGCAACGTTGTCAGGCCGATGAACAGCACCATCGCGATGAGGCTAAAGACCTAATTCAATCAAATCCTCCAGGGCTCGTTCTAGCCGCTTGGTGCATGGTTGTTGGAATTGGTTCAAAACTTGCAGTTTCATTGGCCCGACGAATCTAGCTAAATCCGCAAAATTGATAGTTAAATTGAATGCGATTCTGAAAAACTAGGCTAGTATCAATATTGTTTTCTTCCTCAATTCGGTCGCTTCGGCGACCATTTTTTTCATTTACTTAGAGAAATTGTCGTTTTAAACGACAGTCATAAGTAAACATCAGTTTAG
Source organism: Polynucleobacter acidiphobus (assembly GCF_003065385.1). NCBI lineage: Bacteria > Pseudomonadati > Pseudomonadota > Betaproteobacteria > Burkholderiales > Burkholderiaceae > Polynucleobacter > Polynucleobacter acidiphobus. The sequence continues at coordinate 1,161,180 of NZ_CP023277.1, read as the reverse complement.
TAACGACTATTTAGAGCGCTGATTAATCATTAAGTTAGCAAAGATCAACCGGTTCATTGATAATAAATGACTTAAATACCTGATCGTTTCTAAGTAATGCCCACCAAAAATCCAATTTATGCCTTTGTTGACATTGAAACCACAGGTTCGCGGGCTAACTTAGATCGCATTACCGAAGTTGGCATCGTGACTCTTGAGAATCAAGAGGTATCCGAATGGTCGGGATTAATCAATCCAGGCGTATCAATACCGAATAATATTCAGCAGCTCACGGGCATTACCCCCACTATGGTGAGCGCAAAGCCTAGTTTTGCTGAGATTGCAGAGGAGTTGTACCTCGAGCTCAAAGACAAGATCTTTGTGGCCCATAATGCCCGCTTTGATTACAGCTTTCTGAAAGCTGAGTTCAAGCGCTTGGGAATTGATTTCTCCCCTAAGGTGATTTGTACGGTAAAGCTCTCCCGACGCCTATTTCCGAATCAGGCTAGGCACAATCTGGATACCCTGATCGCGGTTCATGGTCTCCAGGTCGAAAATCGCCACCGAGCGCTTGACGATGCCAAATTACTGCATCAGTTCTGGCAGCGCTGCGAGGCCACCTTTGATCAAGAGCATTTCCAGACCCAAATTGATTATCTATTAGGAAGACCGAGCCTTCCACCGCATATTGATCGTGAGTTGATTGATGAGATCCCCAACCGACCCGGGGTGTATCTCTTTTACGCCGAGAATAAGCAACCCCTCTATATCGGGAAAAGCAATGACCTGCGAGCGCGGGTCATGAGTCATTTTCAGGCCTCATTAACGAAACGTAAAGAAATGAAGCTTTCTTTACAAGTGCGAGACATTGACTGGATTGAAACCAGTGGTGAGTTGGGGGCTTTACTCCTAGAATCGCGCCTGATTAAAGAGAAACTACCGAGCTTAAACATTAAATTACGCCGCTCACGGGATTTATGTGCCTGGCAGCTTATAAAAGGACCCAATCACCTAGAACTGCGCCTTGTGAATCACCATGAACTGCAACCAGGCAAGCAAGATCATTTGTATGGACTCTTTTACAGTAAGCGTGAGGCCACCCAAACCCTACAGTCAATTGCCAAACGTAATCAACTCTGTGAGGGACTCTTAGGCTTTGAAAAGTTAACGACCGGAAGTCCTTGCTTTGGCTTTCATGTGAAGCAGTGTAAAGGAGCATGCATTGGAGCAGAGCCTCGAGCGATTCATGACCTACGGCTACAAACCGCTTTACTCAAATTAAAAGTAGCGATTTGGCCCTACTCAGGAGCCATCGGGATTCGGGAAGGGGAGGATTTGCACCTCTTTGATCATTGGTGCTACCTGGGTAATGCCATCAGTGAGCAAGAAATTGAAGAGCTTCTAAAGAGCGGGGAGCCCGAATTTGATCTCGACATCTATAAGTTGATTAAAAAGGCTCTGAAATCATTACCCCAAGAGAACGTCTTGAATCTGAGCACTTACCAAAGATATCCCGAGTACGATTATTCAACAAGTGTCTAGATATAGGACGCTTGAATTTGTCGGTTTTCCCGACAAATGCCTGCAAACATCACGAACCTGAAACGAGACCTCACTCAATTCCACCAAACCGGCGTTTTGACGAACACCTCAAACCCGCCCACTGTAAGTCCTTGTCGAGCATTGTCTAAAGCAGATTCGCCAGCCCTTCTAAGCCGTAGGTCGCAGGTTCGACTCCTGCTGGGCAGGCCAGATAACAGTTTTTAATCTCAACTTATTTTTTTAAGTTAAGTTCGGAACCTTAAATTTTTTAACAACAAAATCAATGAAACTTTTGACGCGGGCGGACGTCTTATGTTTTTCAGAGTAGATGGCATAAATGTCTGCATCGGGTGTTTGATACCCCTCTAATATTTGTACCAATCGCCCTGATTGAAGGTGTTTTGCCACATCCCATTGCGCCCGCAGCAAAATACCATGCCCATCAAGCGCCCAATTCACCGCAATTTCACCATCATTGGTTGCTAAATTCCCGCGGGTTTTGATCATCTTGGAGGCATTGGTCTGTTTGGATTCATTAAATCTCCAAACCCCATAGCCTTCATCCCCTTGTCGAATACCGATGCAATTATGTTTGACCAAATCTTCTGGGGATTTTGGGACGCCAAACTTCTTCAAATAAGCTGGTGAGGCCACTAAAATCCGTTTATTTGGGGCAATAAATTGGGCAATCACTCTGGAGTCAGGCGGCGGGCCAAATCGAAAACACACATCAAAAGAGTCATCAGTTAAGGCGGGTGGGTTGACCGAGAGCTGGAGCTGAATTTCAATTAGAGGATATTGTTTGGCAAAGCTGGAAATCAGTGGAGCAATTTCGCTGCGTCCAAAACCGAGTGTGGCATTAACCCGTAATAAGCCTTTCGGTACCTCAGTGGTCCCCCATAAAAGCCCTTCCAAATTATCAATATCGCCCAAGATTTTGCGGGCATGTTCAAGGTAGATTTCGCCTTCAGGTGTGAGGCTCATCCGACGCGTAGTGCGATTAATGAGAGTGATCCCAAGGTTGGATTCCATGAGGCTTAGGCGTTTGCTGACCGCCGCAGTTGTAATGCCCAATTCACGAGCGGCAGCGCCCAAATTTCCTGCTGTAATCAGGGTCGAAAAAAAACCTAAGTCAGAGGGATTAATCGTTTTTGCCATAGTTAACTTTTAATTAATAATAGTTTAAATTTATCATTGAATTTTAAGTGACTCTGTAATTACGATTGTGGCTATTCCAAAAGCGAAGGAGGAGTCAAAATGGTACGTGCAAATCAAATAAGAACTGCAGTAGCAGGTTTATTAATGGGCTTATCGATGGCGGTGAGTGCCCAGTCTTGGCCGGCGAAAACAATTACGATAGTGGTGCCATTTCCGCCTGGTGGAACAACCGATGTGTTGGCACGTGCTGTCGCTCAAAAATTGGGTCCTGCTTTGGGTCAATCGGTAATTGTGGAGAATAAGCCCGGCGCCGGTGCAACATTAGGCGCTGGAATTGTGGCTAAGTCCAATCCTGATGGGTATACCTTACTGATGGGTGCTGTTCACCATACGATTGCCCCCAGCGTTTACAAAACCTTACCGTACAGTTTTGAAAAAGACTTTGCGCCCATTACCACGGTAGCCTTGGTACCGAATGTGATGGTCGTCAGTGCCACATCTCCATATAAGACGGTGAAAGACGTGGTAGCCGCCGCCAAAGCATCGCCAGATAAGCTCTCGTATGGCTCAAATGGTAACGGCACTGCTCAGCATATGATTGGTACCCAGTTTCAGATTGAAACGGGCACAAAATTAATTCATGTGCCTTATAAAGGGAGTGCTCCTTTAACAACGGATCTTTTGGGTGGGCAGGTCACCATGTCCTTTGACACCATTACCCCGGTTTTGCCATTCATTAAAGATGGAAAGTTGCGCCCCTTGGCAGTAACAACTGCAAAACGTTCATCGGCGCTCCCCAATGTACCCACTTTGGCTGAGGCGGGTGTCCCCGGAATTAATATTGGCACATGGTTTGGATTGTTAGCGCCAGTAAAAACGCCCGCAGCAGTTACTGCAAAACTCAATGCGGAAGTTGTCAAAATCATCAAATCTGCTGAATTTCAAAAGCAGATGGCTGATATCGGCGCTGAACCCATTGGTAATTCACAAGCAGATATGGCCAAGCAAATTAAAGAAGAGACTACTAAATTCTCTGGCTTAGCCAAGGCCGCCAACATTACCGTTGAATAAATTTCTGAGGAACCCTCATTATGGATAAGCAGGCCCAAGTTCAAGATTTAACCAATGTACTCTCCAAATTTACCGCGTATATCGGCAAGCGTTTGCCGACCGATGTGACCAGTAAATTGGGAGAATTGCGTAGCAAAGAAGTCAATTTTTTGGCTAAGGAAGTGTATGAGTCCATGCGCCAAAATCAGGAGGCCGCCGACAAGTTAGATCGCCCCAGCTGCCAAGATACTGGCGTGATTCAGTATTTCTTAACCGCAGGTGCCAAGTTTCCTCTGCTTGGGGAATTGGAAGAGATACTGAGTAATGCTACTTTGGGGGCTACCAAAGAAGGGCCACTACGGCATAACGCAGTTGAAACCTTTGATGAGAAGAATACTGGTACCAATACGGGGTCCAAGATTCCTTGGCTTGATTGGGAAATCGTGCCGGAGCGCGATGATTGCGTGATCGATGTGTATATGGCCGGGGGTGGTTGCACCTTGCCCGGAGCCGCCAAAGTGCTAATGCCTGGTCAAGGTTATGAGGGTGTGGCTGAATTTGTGTTTGATGTCATCACTTCGCGCGGTGTGAATGCTTGTCCTCCATTATTAGTGGGGGTTGGGGTATCGACTTCCGCAGAAACGGCGGCACGTTTATCGAAAAAAGCTATTTTGCGCCCCGTAACTTCCAAAAGTGCGAATGAAAATGCCGCGCTGATGGAAGAACTCTTAGCCGATGGTTTGAATGAACTTGGCCTTGGACCTCAGGGCTTAACAGGGAACAACAGTGTGATGGGCGTCAATATTGAACACTCTGCACGCCATCCTTCGACGATTGGGGTAGCCGTCTCCACCGGTTGTTGGGCCCATCGTCGCGGCAAGATACGGATCAATAGTGATCTCACCTATGAAGTCATTTCTCACGAAGGGTTTAAGGTATGAAAAAAATCCTAACAACCCCCATTAAGGATGAAGATTTAGAGTCTCTCAATATTGGTGATGTGGTTTATTTAACTGGAACCCTAGTGACCTGTCGGGATGTGGCGCATCGCCGTCTGATTGAGCTAGGTCGAAAACTTCCTGTTGATTTGACGGGTGGCGCCATATTTCATGCCGGACCCATCGTGCGCCAAAAAGAGAATGGCGAATATGAAATGGTATCCATTGGACCGACGACCAGTATGCGGATGGAAAAGTTTGAAAAAGAATTTATCAAGCAGACTGGCGTTAAGTTGATCGTGGGTAAGGGTGGAATGGGCCCTGAAACCCAAGAGGGCTGTTTAGAGAATAAAGCAGTCCATGCGATTTTCCCGGGAGGCTGTGCAGTATTGGCAGCCACTAAAGTGGATAAGATCGAAGCCGCGGAATGGACGGATTTAGGAATGCCCGAGACACTTTGGGTAAACAAGGTCACAGAATTTGGTCCGTTAATCATCTCGATTGATACCAAAGGCAAAAACCTGATTGAAGAAAACAAGAAAGTATTTAACGAAAAGAAAAAGCCAATTCTTGAGCGAATCAATGCCCAAGTACGCTTTATTAAGTAATTAGGTCAAGCGTCCTGAAAACGGACGCTTGAATTTGTCGGTTTTCCCGACAAAGGCTCGCAGGGCATCCCACTCCAAAAAAACGAATGGGGGAAATCACCCCCCATTCGATCAGTTACTTAGTATAAATTTATTGAATGCCCATGATTTTCTTAGCATCAGCTAAAGACTTCATTGATTCAGTATGTTGACCTGCTTTGTGCTGTTCCTCACCTTTGGCACGAAGTTCTTTTACTTTCGTTGAGTCTTGAGCGCTTAATTTAGTGGTGGGCATAGCAGCATCAATTTTTTTCATTTCACCTGGACAGCCATGAGCCAAGGCAAGACCAGAGAAAGTCAGTAAGACAGTTGATACGAGCAGATTTTTCATAAAGATCTCCTAATAGTTATAACTCTTGTAAAAGCTTAGTTGAATTTTTAATAATTTGCTGGGTTCTTATTCCCACAGTCCAATTGCTGATTTTGGTAACGATAGATTAACTAAGTGCATCAATAGAGTGTCTGTTAATGCACCATTTACAAGCAATCAGCACCATAACAGTACACGAAATTAATTCCTGTTCTATATAAATCAATCACTTAAGGGGTGGCATGCTTCTTGCATGTATACAAGTAAGTACACCAGTTTGTTTCTTAGCTCGGTTACGAACTTAACTTTAGGAGGATTGACCATGGCTTCATTTTCGTTAGGACGTCGTAAGGTATTGGGATATGGTGCGATTGGGGCAGCTGCCGCTGTATTGCCATCCATTGCAAGCGCATCAGAGAAGATACTCATTGGGTATTGGCCAATTGCCAGCGGATTACCCTTTTATGTAGCGCTTGAAAAAGGCTACTTCAAAGAAGTTGGTTTAAATGTAGAAGGCGTGAAGTTTGCAAATCCTTCGCAAGTGGTCGAGGCGATGATTGCTGGACGAATTCAAGGGTCTGCTAATGGGACAGCGTCGGCTGCTCTTGCGCTGGGAGAAATCGCCTCGCCAGGACTTTTTCAAATTGTGTGCTCAAACCCATCCAATCAGAAGTTTGTGTTGGACGAGTTTTTGGTCTCCATCAAAAGTACGGCTAAGTCAATTCGTGATTTGAAGGGTGCCAAGATTGCTTGCGGTCCAGGAATTCAAAACGTAACCTTAACCAAAATTATTCTTGAAAAAAATGGCCTTGGCGATATTCAGCCGATTGAATTACCCGTGGGTCAACACGTGGCAGCAATCGCAGCTGGACAGATTGATGCGGTGTATACGCTGGAGCCAACCGGTACCATTGGTCGTGTTAAAGGTGAAACCCGTATTTTAGAGACCGGTGTTATTTCAAAATACGTATTAGGTAATGCCGATGCTCCATGGTTTGGCGGTTCGGCATCGCTCGTGAATACTTTTATTAAGGCACGTCCGGCCGATGTCAAAAAATACGTGCAGGCCTATGCAAAAGGTGTGGATTTTGTTCGCAAGAACCAGGAAGAATCTCGTAAATCCCTTGACGGATTTACCGCAATTGATGAAACCATTGTCAAAGAAGTACCGCTGGCTAATTTTGTGATGTACAACGAGTTCAAGCCAAGTGATATCGATTTCTTCCAAAAATTCTTTGATGTCTTTACCGAACGCAAGATCTTTAGCAAAAAAGTGGATGTGAAGTCACTCATTTACAAGGGCTAATGATGTTGAAAAATTTGCGATTTGAAGCGTTTTTGCCGATTGTTGGTCCCATCGCGCTTTTATTGGTGTGGGAACTTGCAATTACAGCCAAATGGGTAAAGCCCGTATTGCTCCCACCCCCAGGGGAGACCTTGGGGTATTTGGGTCAATCCATTATGAGCGGCGCCATTTATGGTGACTTCATGGCAACGCTAAAAAGAACGATGTACTCCTTCCTTTTAGCTACCGTTGCTGGCGTGCCATTAGGAATCGCGCTGGGAAGTAATGAAAAGATCTATCGAAGCGTGGAGTTTTTGATTGATTTTTTTCGCTCAACACCATCATCGGCATTAATTCCGTTATTTCTGCTCATTTTTGGAATTACGGATGTGAATAAGATCGCAATTGCAACCTTTGCAGCGGTGCTATTGATTATTTTTAATAGTGCTTATGGGGTGATGAACGCTAAAAAGACTCGGGTAAATGCCGCAATCACAATGGGCATTCCAAAGCGCTTTATTTTCAAAGACGTTTTATTTATGGAAAGCTTGCCGCAAACCTTTGTGGGTTTGCGAACAGGCGTATCCATGGCCTTGGTAATTGTGATTGTGGCCGAGATGTTTATTGGCTCAACCGATGGGTTAGGCCATCGCATTATTGATGCCCAACAAGTCTTTAATGTCAAAGAGATGTATGGCTCCATCTTAATTACCGGCGCCTTAGGGTATGGCTTAAACCTGCTTTTCTTACTAATTGAGAAACGCATCGTTCACTGGAGTGGAAAAGCATGACAACCGTATTAGATCTCCCAGCCGAAGCTGGTACCCACGTCACGATTCGTGGTCTTGATAAATCCTTTGGTGGAGCGGTACTCTATCAGGACTTTAATCTTGACATCCCCAAGGGAAAGATCGTATCGATCTTTGGCCCCAATGGCTGTGGTAAATCCACCTTGATCAACATGATCTCTGGCCTGATGCCCATTGATGCCGGCGAGATTTTGTTTGAAGGGAAGTCCTTAGCGCAAACCACCATTGGTTATGTATTTCAAAACTATCGCGATGCGTTATTTCCGTGGATGAGCGCTTGGGACAATATTGCCTATCCCATTAAGCGCAGTGGGAAGAGCAAAGAAGAGGTTAAAAATCGGGTAGAAGAGCTCATTGCTCTTTTTGAGATCAAATTCAATCTGAATTTATATCCGTATGAGCTATCAGGCGGTCAGCAGCAAACGGTTTCCATCATGCGCGCTTTGGCCATGAAGCCCGAGATTTTATTTCTCGATGAGCCATTCTCAGCCCTTGATTTTGAGATGACGCTTTTTATCCGAACGAAGCTCCAAGAGGCGAACCTCTCAACCGGGGTCACCATGATGATCGTATCGCACGATCTTGAGGATGCCGTGTTTTTAGCCGATAAGATTTTGTTATTGACTCGCCGACCAACTCGAATTTCAGAATTTATGAGTTTTGATATGGCTAAACCCCGCGCCCCCGAGTCCGTGAGTGATCCCGAATTTATTAAAACAAAATCCCATGCTTTAGAGGTATTCCAACGGGAGATGCGAGCATGACCATCTTGCAGTTATTAGAGCAATACCGTAGCGGAAGCCTGGTTCCCCAAAAATATTTAGTGGAGCTTTTGTCGCGTTTGCGGCGTGATCAGGAATCGGCGCCAGACCCGGCTTGGATTTGTCTGGCTAGTAATCAACAACTCATAGAACAGCTCATTCGTTTGGAAGGAAAGCGGGCTGATGATTTGCCGTTATATGGCATTCCATTTGCGATTAAAGACAATATTGATGCAGCCGGATGGATCACCACTGTGGGTTGTCCGGACTTTGCGTATGAGGCGAAAACGATGGCCACTTCGGTGCAAAAGTTATTGGATGCGGGTGCCGTTTTGATCGGTAAGACGAATTTGGATCAATTTGCAACCGGCTTAGTGGGAACACGATCCCCTTATGGGGTAGTACCTAATCCTTTTGATCCAAAGTTCGTGAGCGGGGGATCAAGCTCTGGTTCGGGATCGGTTGTATCCCGCGGTTTAGTGCTATTTAGTTTAGGGACTGACACTGCAGGATCCGGTCGTATTCCTGCTGCCTTTACCAATACGGTGGGTACCAAACCGACACCCGGCTATATGAGTACTGAGGGGGTTTACCCAGCCTGTAAAACCATTGATTGCATTTCTATTTTTACGCTCACGGCTTCTGATGCCGCAATCGTTTTAGACGTGATGAGGGCTACAAATCATGATCGCACCCATGAGGCGCAATACCACCCTGAGCCTAAATTGACCTATCAATTTCCAAAACCGATTCGGGTGGGCATTCCCAAGGCAGCTGATTTTTTGGATAACACCGAATACCCCAAACTCTTTGCGAATGCCTTAAATAAACTAAAAGGTATGGGGTATCCAATCGTGGAGGTGGATATCACCCCGTTTGTAAAAGCTGGAAAACTGCTTTACGAGGGTCCGTGGGTAGCTGAGCGCTACGCAGTTATTGAAGACTTTCTTAAAAAGAATCCAAATTCGATGGATCCAAGCGTAAAGCAAATCATTGAGAGTGGAGAAAACTACACTGCTGCTCAGGGATTTCGGGCAACGTATCAACTCAAAGAATTAGAAACCCTATGCCAACAAGTGTGGGCACAGTGTGATCTGATTGTTGTTCCCAGTGCTCCCCGACACCCCACGATTCAAGAACTTAGTGAAGAACCCATATTGCGTAATAGCGAATTAGGGATGTATACCAACTATGTCAATTTAATGCGCCTAGCTGCCATCGCCGTGCCGGCAGACTTTACGGCAAGTGGTATGCCATTTGGTATCACATTGATTGGGCAAAGCGGGTCTGATTTTGCACTACTTGATTTTGCTGCCCAGTGGCAGCAATTGATGCAACTTCCGCTTGGAAAACTGAAGATAAAGCCAGCCGAACAGTATTTGAGGATTTCAAAACCCAAAAGCTCAAGTACCCACCTAGCTGTTGTGGGTGCTCATTTAAAGGGCATGCCGTTGCATTCCCAGTTGGTTGAGCGCAATGCCCGTTTTATTAAATCCTGTAAAACAGCAAAGCATTATCAGCTGTTTGCGCTTGCTAATACAACACCGCCAAAGCCCGGGCTGGTTCGTTTGAAAGAGGGTGGGGATCAGATTGAGTTAGAGCTTTATGATGTGCCACAAGAAATGATTGGATCATTTCTTAATTTGATCCCAGTACCATTAGGATTGGGTACCATCGAGTTAGACGATGGGTCATGGGTTAAGGGATTTATTTGTGAGCCAGTGGGTATAGTTGGGGCAACCAATATTACTCACTATGGCGGTTGGAAAAATTACCTAAAAGAAACGGTGTAAAACCATGCCGACATTAGTTCCACTCAATAACCAGTTTTCCAGTTTGGCTGATGATGCTTACCTTGCAATTAAGCAAAAGATCTTTTCCTTTGAAATGCTGCCCGGAGACTTGATCTCCGAAGGCAATTTAGTTCGCTTGATGCAGGTTAGCCGAACTCCCTTACGGCAAGCTTTACAGCGCTTGCAATACGAGGGATTTTTGAATGCAATCCCGAAGATTGGTTGGCAAATTGCACCACTGGATTTCAATAAACTTGACGAGTTATATGACTTTCGTATTTTGATCGAAGGGCATGCGATCAAAATACTGTGTGATAAAGCCTGCTCTCATGAGCCTTTAAATGAGCTTGTAAAGATATGGCTTTGTAAAACATCGGATCGCATTCAAGACGGGGAACAAGTTGGACTATTGGATGAGAACTTTCACCATCAGTTAGTGAAGATTGCTGGTAACCAAGAAATGCTAAGAATGCATCAGGAGATATCCGAGCGAATTCGGATTGTACGAAGGCTTGATTTCACTAAAGGTAATCGCATTCAAGAGACCTATGATGAACACGCAAAAATCCTCAAAGCAATTATGGATCGTCGAGGTGCCGAAGCTAAACGGTTGCTAACCAGTCATATCGATCAAAGTAAGATTGAAGTGAGAAAGATAACATTAGCTGCGATGCATGAGGTTAAAGAAAATTCAAGGCTTAAAGTCAAAAGCTAACAAGCGTCGCTATCTAGGACGCTTGAATTTGTCGGTTTTCCCGACAAACACCTACTGACACCATGAACCTGACATGGGACCCCACCCAATGCCATACCCACCGGTGTTTCGACGGACACCCCAAACCTACCCGCTGTGAGTCATTGTTGAGCATTGTCTTCAGCAGATTTGCCAGCCCTTCTAAGCCGTAGGTCGCAGGTTCGACCCCTGCTGGGCAGGCCAATTGATACTGGGTACGTACTGATCACATCCTTTACAGTTCGTACCGAACTATTTATTAGGACTCAGAATAAACCAACAACTTTCCCTTCCACCAGATCAATCTTGTCAGCGGACGGGATTTTTGGTAGGCCTGGCATTGTCATAATATCGCCGCATACCATCACAATAAATTGAGCACCAGCAGCAAGACGAACTTCTCTAATGTTGATGACGTGATTATTAGGTGCGCCGCGAAGTTTAGGATCGGTTGAAAAGGAGCTCTGAGTTTTAGCTACACAAACAGGATAATTCCCGTAGCCTTTTTCTTGAAGATCCTGGATTTGAGCACGAATCTTGGAGTCCGCAGTCACCTCACTTGCTCGATAAACTTTTTTCGCAATTTGATTGATCTTGTCCCAGAGGCTATCGGATTCCTCATACACAAATTGCATCTGAGATGGTGTGTCGCAAAGTTTAATTACCTCTTCAGCAAGATCCTTTGCGCCTTTACCGCCGTGCGCCCAATGTGAAGCGATAACTACTTTTACCCCCAATGATTGCATTCGCGATTTAATTAGGTCAATTTCAGCGGGTGTATCACTTAAGAATTGATTGATTGAAACTACGCAAGGTATTTGGTAAACCTTTGTAATATTTTCGACGTGGCGTTCAAGATTAACTAATCCTTTTTCAAGTGCAATGAGATTTTCTTGTGTTAGTTCTGATAACTCCGCATTTCCATGGTATTTCATGGCTCGAACAGTCACCACTATGACGGCGGCAGAGGGCCGCAGACCAGATTTACGACACTTGATATCAATAAATTTCTCAGCCCCTAAATCAGCACCAAAACCAGCCTCAGTTACTACATAATCAGCCAATTTAAGCGCTGCTTGGGTTGCAATAACTGAATTACAACCATGGGCTATATTGGCAAATGGGCCGCCATGTACAAAAGCGGGATTGTTCTCAAGGGTTTGAACAAGATTTGGGGCTAATGCGTCTTTCAGTAAAACTGTCATGGCTCCATGAGCATTCAGATCTTTCGCTAAGATTGGTTTTAGATCGCGGGTGTAGGCAACAACGATATTGGAAAGTCTCTCTTTGAGATCATCGAGTGAAGTTGCTAGGCAAAAGATCGCCATTACTTCAGAGGCGACAACAATATCAAAACCATCCTCGCGTGGATAGCCATTACCTGGACCACCCAATCCGTTGGTAATGTGGCGTAGTGCACGATCGTTCATATCTACTACACGTTTCCACTGAATTCGGCGACTATCAATGCCGAGAGCATTTCCATGAAAGATGTGGTTATCAATTAAAGCCGCCAAAAGATTATTTGCTAAGGCGATCGCATTAAAGTCCCCAGTAAAGTGAAGATTGATATCTTCCATTGGAACGATTTGAGCGTAGCCACCACCTGCCGCGCCACCTTTTACTCCAAAAACGGGCCCAAGAGATGGTTCGCGCAGACAGATGATTGCTTTTTTACCCAAATAGTTCAGGGCATCGCCAAGGCCTACAGTGGTAGTGGTTTTTCCCTCGCCAGCAGGGGTTGGATTAATAGCGGTTACTAAGATGAGTTTGCCATTGGGCCTATTCTTTAACGTGTCCAAATAGGGTAGGGAAATTTTGGCCTTAAAGTGACCATAAGGCTCTAAATGCTCCTCAGAAATGCCCAGTTTTTCTTTGGCAACTTCAGCAATACGCATCATTTTTGCTTGTTGTGCAATTTCGATATCACTGGGCATGGTTTCTCCTAAGATAAGGGTTAATCCTAATTAATAACACTTTCAATTTTCTAACATTCAACTAATATGTTAGTAATATATATCAACTATGACTCATTAAACAAGGAGAATTGAATGAGTACTTTTTCAAGACCCATGGCAATGACAGAACGTCAGAAAAAGTTTCGTGATTCTTACATCAATGATGTGAGCCCCTTCTATAACGGCTTACTTCATATAGGGGTAATGTATGTTGCGGGAATATCTGCGATCTACTACTGTGCAACACAGCTTGATAACCCTACTTGGGCCTGGCTAACTATTATCCCCGTAGCAATTGCTGGTAATTTTGTGGAGTGGGCTATGCATAAGTATGTGATGCACCGCCTAATCGACGTCTTTGCCCTACGAGCAATTTATGATCGGCACACCCGCCAGCACCATCAATACTTTACTGATACTGATTACACAATTGATACAGTTAAAGAGCATCGCATTGTATTTTTTCCATGGCGAGTATTAATTGTTCTCGGGGTTGCTGGTACGATCCTTGGGTATATTGCGGCCAAAATATTTAACCCTAATGTTGGCTATATTCTGTACATGACCATGGTTGGGCATTACCTTATCTACGAGACCTTTCATTATTGCTGTCATGTCAAAGAAAATTGGTTTGTCCGAAACATGCCATTTATCAATACGATTCGTAGGCACCATGCAGCCCATCACAATTTAGGAATCATGATGCATAAAAATATGAATTTAACTTTTCCACTTGCCGATTGGATTATGGGCACTAGCGATCTAAAGCGTGGATTAATTGGAACATTATTTAATGGTTTTAGTGAAGAACACGTTGATCCAAAATTAAAGCCCATTATTGAAAAATTTAGAAATGGTAGGGTGCAAGAGGAAAAGGTGACTCTTGAGGGGCCAATCTTAGATCAGCAAGAAGAAAAAGCCTTGCAATCGTAGAGCGTGCTCAAGCAATGCAATCAGTTTTATTCGATGTATTACCAAAGCCAGGTCAAGTTGAACGGTACTTTTCAATGGCAGCACAATTAAAACCCATTGTTGAGCAAAATGCAGGTTTTTTATCTGTTGAGCGGTTTGCAAATCTCGAAAAACACGACTGGTATTTGTCGTTTTCATGTTGGAGGGATGAGGAGTCACTTGCGCAGTGGCGATGCCAGCCAGACCATAATGGTGCTCAGGTATGTGGAAGGAGTCAAGTTTTTGATGACTACCGACTGCGAGTTTCGAAAGCTCAAAGTGATAATCAACTACAAGAAAAAACAATTCGAGAGCGCATTATGCTTCTTATTGGTCAATTTGATGAGGTTCAAGCAATGCTCTGTCAAATACCTCTTACGCGGTTTAAGAGCAAGACCTATCAAGGAGTATTGGATGCCAAAAGGGGTATTTCAATCATTGAATTTGCATCAGATACCACCATCGATGAGGAATTAATTCAAATTCCAATCCCAGACGCGGTTAAGTTAATTTGGTTTGAGGTTATTCGTGATTATGGAATGTTTGATCGACTTGAGGCACCCACCCAATTTTCATAATGGCAAATCGTAAATCATCCAATCTTGCACTTGTTGTTTCACCAGAAGAGGCGTCTCTCTCCGATCAGGCATATAGCCAAATTGAAGAAATGATCGTAACAATGCAATTGCCTCCTGATACACCTGTTTCAGAGGCTCAGCTATCAACATATCTTGGTATCGGCCGAACACCAATTCGTGAAGCAATTCAACGATTAAGTCGCGAGCATCTTGTCACGATAGTTCCAAAGAGAGGCATTTTCATTTCTGATTTGAATACTGAAAAACAACTTCGAGTATTGGAAACCAGAAGGGAATTAGAACGTTTAATTTGTATGAAGGCTGCTAAAAGAGCAACCCCTACAGAACGAAAAGAATTCGAGCGATTAGCTAAAGAATTTTATAAAGCAGCCAAGGACAAGGACGACGCATTATTTAGACGAGCTGATAAAGAGCTAAATGATTTAACAGTTATTGCGGCTCGTAACGAATTTGCGGCTGCTGCGATGTCTCCATTGCATGGCATGTCCCGACGTTTTTGGTTTGGAAATTTTCATCATTTTGCTGGGGTTACCGAAATGGCTAATTTGCATGGATCCTTAGCGGCTGCAATTGCAAAAGGAAATGAGCTAGATGCTGGAGCAGCGCTAGATAGATTGATTGATTGTGTTGAAAACTTAACTCGTAAAACATTTAGTCATTCAGAGTAAAGGGTGTGGGTTGAGAGTCGGAGAAGTTGGCTTTTAATTTTTAGTGTATGAAGCGGAGTAGGTTAACCAAGGAGACGTGAAATGAAAAAACGTGATTTTCTTAAAACAGGTGGCGCTGCAGCTGCCGCCGCTATGGCATTTCCAATTACGGTTCAGGCTCAAGGCGCGAGCTATAACTGGAAAATGGCAACTGGATGGAGTGGCGGTCCTTTAACTGATTTGGGCTCCAAAGCCTTTGCAGACAAGTTAGAGCAATATAGTGGTGGGCGATTCAAGATACAAATCTTTCCAGGCGGCGCCTTGGGTAATGCTTTAAAGGTTCCAGAGACTGTTAAGAATGGTGTCGCTGAATTGGGACACACATGGATGGGCTGGGATTGGGGTAAAGATCCAACTACCGTTTTATTTGGAGGCTATGCTGGTTCATTTGACTCCGAACGCATGCTGCATTGGCTGTACACGGCAGGCGGTACTGATATGCAAAGAAAATATCGAGAGCAAACTGATGATGTAATTTCGATGCCTTTATTCATTCGAACTGCAGAAGCTTTTTTACACTCGAGAAAGCCTGTACGAACTCTTAATGATTTAAAGGGTCTGAAATTAAGAACTGCTGGTGCTTGGTTGGAGATGTCAAAAGACCTTGGTGCTGCTCCAGTAACAACCCCCGGTGCTGATGTGTATCCAATGTTAGAGCGAGGAGCAATTGATGCAGTGGAGTGGGGTACCCTTTATGAGAATATTCCCATGGGTTTCCATAAGGTTGCTAAATTTGTGATTTATCCAGGGATTCATCAGCCATGCGCTCCATTTGAACTTGTAATCAATAAGGGTGTATGGTCTAAGCTTTCTGAGGCCGATAAAAAATTAATCGACATGTGCGCAAAGCTCACGACTTTGGAAAGCTGGCTCATTGTTGGTCAGGAAGATGCCAAGGCGCTGGAGTTTTATCGCAAGGCAGGCAATACGATCATTGAGCTCTCTCCCGAGGTTCAATATGCCGCTCGTAAGATTGGACTAGATTGGGCTGCTAAAACTGCTAAAGAAAATAAATATCCATTTTTCGCACCAGTTTTTGAAAGCCAACAACAGCTCGATAAATTATGGGAAGGTGCCTCTGGTTGGCGAACAGTGAAAACAAAAACAGTTAGTGCTAATCCGCCGGCCGCTAAAAAGTAATGTGTAAAGGGGGTCTAATAAGTTAGACCTCCTTTTTTCCATTCACATCAGAAAAGTAAAACATGAGTCCGTTTGTTAATCAGATTGAACGTTTGACAGGCAATATTGGAATTTTGGCCTCTCTTGCCTTGGTGCCACTGGTACTTACTACAACATATGAAGTAATTGCCCGATATGTATTTGAGGCGCCTACTATTTGGGCTTATGAGGTTGGTTACATGCTAACCGGTAGCCACTTTTTATTAGGGATGGCATATACCCTTCAGCAGGGTCAATTTATTCGAATTGATATTTTTAGCCAAGCAATGAGCGCAAAGACGCGAGCTTTAATTGATATTTGTTCCTATTCAATCATTTTACCGTTGATGTTGTGGCTAACGTACGGCTTAACTGGATATTTGGTTTCTGGATTTATAAAAGGTGAACGTAGTGGCCAATCAGCAATGAATATGCCAGTATGGCCATTTCGAGTTGTTTTCCTAATCGCATTTGCCCTACTTGCATTACAAGTCTATGCAGAGATTATGAAATCTCTCCAGAAATATAAGGCCGTTAGCCATGAGTGACATTATTCCATTCCTAATGTTACCCATGGCATTTGTACTGATGTTTTTGGGTGTACAAGTTGCCTTTGCAATGATGATTACGGCCGTTCTATTTGGGCTCTATATTTTTAGCGATCGTGTAATTTTTCAATTTATTGAAAAAATAGAAGATATTTCGTCAAATTTTGTTTTTGCAGCGATTCCATTATTTGTTTTTATGGGCGCAATTCTTGAAAAATCAGGAATTGCAGATAAGCTATTTGAAGCTATCCATATTTGGACAAGGCGTTTACCCGGCGGTTTGGCATTAGCGACCGTCATTATGTGCATTATTTTTGCAGCTTCTAGTGGAGTTATTGGCGCTACAGAGTCCGTAGTAGGACTTTTAACCATACCGATTATGCTGCGCTACAAATACAACAAAAGTTTAATTTCGGGAACTATTTGTGCTGGTGGATCGCTTGGAACAATCATACCTCCGTCCGTTGTTGCGGTCGTCATGGGCCCATTGGCTACAGTCTCTGTGGGTGACTTACTGTACGGAATGGTATTTCCTGGCCTAATTATGGCCTCTCTGTATTTAATTTATATTTTTACCTTGTGTGTTATTTACCCTGATAGAGGTCCTCGCATTCCACCCGAGCCTGGAGAGCCCAGCTTTCGAGAAAAAATTTGGATTTCAACAAAAAATCTTGTGCCCCCATTACTCATGATCGTGGCAGTCTTAGGCTCCATCCTCTTTGGTTTAGCTTCCCCGACCGAGGCTGCTGCAATTGGAGCGATCGCCTCAGTTTTATTAACAGTTCTATACAGAAACTTTACCTGGAAAGGTTTGTATCAAGCATTAATAAAAACGCTGCTAATAACCGCAATGATTATGGCGGTCTTATTGGCGGGATCTCTATTTACAGGCGTATTTATAGGAGGTGGTGGGATCAATACTGCAAATAACATCATCAATCAAATGCAATTAAGTCCGTGGGTACTCCTTGCATTGATGCTATCGATTATTTTCCTCTCCGGCTTTTTTCTTGATTGGATTTCAATTGTCCTAATTTTTGTACCTCTTTTTACGCCACTGATAACAAGCGCTGGTTTTGACCCAGTCTGGTTTTGTATTCTATTTCTCATTGTGATTCAGACTTCTTATCTAACACCTCCGATGGCGCCAGCAATCTTCTATTTACGCGCTGTTGCTCCTGAGGAAATCAATATTAAGCATATGTATCGTGGCGTTGTTCCATTTATCGTACTTCAGTCTTTGACTTTAGTAATTGTGATGACTTTTCCATCTTTGGTAACTTATTTACCAAGTGTGATGTTGAACTTTAGATAAGGAGAATTAAGATGACCCCTGAACAAATTCTGAAGATTCCAGCACGCGTTCTTACACAAAAGCAGCGTGAGGATTATTTCGATAATGGATATATTTTGTTAGAGAAATTCATTGATGATGAATGGTTGACCAAATTACGCGATGCAACTAATGAGCTTGTTGAGCGAAGCAAGAAGGTGACTAAATCGGACATGATCTTTGATCTTGAGCCTGATCATACACCTTCTGATCCTCGATTGCGGCGAGTATCCAATCCGACAGAGCATCACCCAGTTTTCTGGGAATATGTAAGTAAATCGCCCATGCTAGATGCAGTCGCTGACCTAGTAGGTCCCGATGTGAAATTTCATCATTCCAAGTTAAATTTCAAATGGCAAAAGGGTGGTGAAGAGGTGAAGTGGCACTACGATATTTCATTCTGGCCACATACCAACTACTCACCATTAACAATCGGTACCTATTTGTATGATTGTGGAATGGATCAAGGACCATTAGGCGTAATCCCAAAAAGTCATTTGCTTGAACCAATGATGAGTCAGTACGATGAAACAGGAAAATGGGTTGGCTGCCTGTCTGACGGAGATATTAAAAAGGTTCATATTGAAAAAGCCGTTTATTTAACTGGGCCTGCCGGCTCTTTAACCTTACATAATTGTCGAACTATACACGGATCACCAGCAAATCAATCTAATTTGGGAAGGCCTTTATTGCTTTATACGCTGACTTCAGCAGATGCATTCCCATATACAGTGAACCCGTTAAAACCAAAACATGATCAGGTAATCTTGACCGGAAAAAGGGCTCAATTTGCCCATCATGATCCATTGCCATGTCTTATCCCACCAGATTGGTCGGGCGGTTACTCTTCGATTTTTTCATTGCAGCAACAAGAAGATGCAGAAAAGGTAATGATGTAGTCAAATTAAAGGAGAATATTTTGAATATACCTGTAGGGTCAGGCGCAACTGAAAAAAAGAAGCGAAATTTACAAGAGATTCGGGAGTCAAAAAAGACCGGTGAAAAAATGGTCTATATGTCAGTTCCTGATTACACATCTGCAAAATGGGCTGAAACAGCCGGTGTTGATGTTGCAGTGGTTGGCGATAGTCTCGCCATGATCGCGCATGGTCATCCCAATACGATTCCTGCAACCATGGATATGATGGTTATGCATGCAGCATCCATACGCAGGGGAGCCCCCAATACTTTTGTTTTGGGGTGCATGCCTTATCAAAGCTACAACACAATTGACCGCGCCCTACAGAACGCCACTCGCTTCATGCAAGATGCTGCATGTGATGCTGTAAAGCCTCAGGGCGGGAAATCTCAAGCTCACATCCTTAAGGCTCTGGTTGATGCTGGCATACCTACTGCTTCACATATTGGAATGACTCCCCATACCGTTGCTGTATTTGGAGGATTTCGAATTCAGGGAAGAACAGCAGAGACTGCCATGAAAATTCTTGAAGATGCTTTTGCGATTCAGGATGCCGGTTGCTTCATGTTGGAATTTGAGGCTGTTCCTGCGAAGATTGCGACTGTTATTTCCAAGCAACTAGAAATTCCAACCATAGGAATTGGTGCCGGAGTAGGGACAGATGGTCAGATTCTTTTGTGCCATGATCTCTTAGGTGTTTTTTCTGATTTCAAGCCAAAGTTCACAAAACGTTATGCGAATCTTACTGAAGTTGCGGTAAAAGGTATCAAAGAATATATTGGTGAAGTTAAATCTGGAAAATTTCCTGATGATGACCACAGTTACTCAGTTGACGAAAAAGAGTATGAAAAGTTTTTAGGAATGGTCGAAAAAAGAAAACAAATTTAATTCTAGTTTTGCATGTCTCCAATTAGGCCACCTCGCGTGGCCTTTTTTTGTTTCCATTATTCAAATGTCGGTTTTCCCGACAAACGCCTGCCGACACCATGACTACCCACACGAGATCCCATCCAACTCCATGACGACCCTTGTTTTGACGAACACACAAATCAGGGCACTTTAAGCCATTAATTGACATTGTCTAAAGCAGATTAGCCAGCCCTTCTAAGCCGTAGGTCGCAGGTTCGACTCCTGCTACGCAGGCTAACCGTTACTTCCAGTTTGGTGTTTTAGTTTCGGAAGTGAGGGTAGGGCGACCGCCAAGGATTGTTGCAACAACTGGGATATCCTTAATTTTGAGAGGATCAACCTCTTGTGGATCGGTTTCAAGCACCACAAAATCAGCAAATTTACCCGCCTCGATGCTGCCAACCCGATCATTAATACCTAAAGCATAAGCAGCATCAATCGTCACCATTTTCATTGCCCGATTGACATCTAAAACCCGCTCATAGGGCGCATGTACTTTGCCAGATTGACTGCCGACCCGGTTTACTGCAATCCAAACTTCCAGTAAGGGCGATGGGATTCCGACGGGGGTATCCGAATGGAGTGCAACCACCACATCTTGATTAATGAGAGAGGCCATTCGAGCAGCTAAGGATGCACGATCAGTGCCGATATAGTTGGCATTGATATCAGCACGCTCACTGACATAGTACGGATTGGTACTAACAATTGCACCCAAGGCCTTTAATTGACGTCCTTGTGCGGTTGTCGAGATACCAAAATGCTCGAAGGTAAAGCGGTGATCAAAGCGAGGGTGCTCAGCCTGTAGGATCTCGAGTGCATCAAGGGTAATTTGATTGCCGCCACTGCCATTGGAATGGACATGAATCTGAAAGCCAGTTTGCCACCAAGGCCGCATTGCTTTGAGAAAATCATCGCGGCTATTAAACATAAATAGCCCTTTGTATTTATCGGAGTCAATGTATCCAGGCCATTCCAACTGCATCCCAAGGCTTACAAATGCATCGTCGGCAAAAAATTTAACACCATTAAAAATGATTTGATCATTACTGCGTTTACGTAATGCAATGGCTTGGTCAATCGCTTTGGAGCCGTAGATACCCATGAACGTGATGCCATCAACCACATGCACAATTCGAGCCTTTGCATTAGGTCCACCGAATACCTCATTGACCAGTTGGTTTTCGAGATCTAAGTTAACGCCGCCATAGAAAAGATCGCCCGTGGTGGTAATTCCTGCCTGCTGCATGAGTGCGCTAATGTAGCGTAAGCTGTATAGGCCTCGCTCGGGCGTTAATATTTCAGCGAGGGGTTTTAGCATAATGAGCTTTGCTGCCTCGGTACCTAAAAACTGACCGTTGGAGCTTCCATCAGGATTGCGTCCAGCACCAATCGTTTTAGCTAACTGTTCTTTCGTAACGCCATACTTTTTAATGGCTGCTGAATTCGCAAAAACAAAGTGCTCTGAGGCATCCCATAGGATGATCGGATTGGTTTTGGAGACTTTATCTAAATCTATATTGGTAGGATTTTTGCCACCCATGGCCACCGAGTCAAAGCCCCAGGTCAAGATCGTTTGATCGGGGGACTTGGCTTGTGCGACATATTCTTTGAGCTTAGTAATCATCTCGGAATAGTTTTTTACGCCTGGGAATTCAGGGCCATAGGGATTACGTAAGGGGTAGTAGGTCAGGGGTGGAAGACTAATTGCAATCCCGCCCATGACCGGATGGCCGTGCGCTTCGATAAAGCCGGGATACATCACCTTATCTTTAAAGCTAGTATTGATTTCATAGGGATGCTTATCGAGCCAGGGTTTGAGATCCTCAAAGCTGCCAACGGAGAGGATGCGTCCATCTTGAACCGCTACTGCAGTAGCATATGGCCATCCAGGATCCATTGTGACAATTTTCTTAGCCACATAGACTGTGATCTTTTTATCTTTCTGTCCAATATGGACAGGGGGTGTAAACGGAATTTTCGGTAACACGCGCGGTAGGGGGTTGCTACCTGAAGAAAGGTTTGGAGCCTTACTAAATTGACCACCATAGGGCTTGCTAATCATTAGATTATTGGAGCCGTATAGTGCCAATGCCTCACGGAATAGGGGCGCAAGTTCTGTAACGCAATAGGTACCCCAGTTTTCGGGAACGCCTGCAGGGGTTTGCTGATTCGGAGCGCCGATACGGGGACGCTTGGTATCGTGAGCCTGCGCGAGCATACTCCAAGATAGCAACAGAACAAACAAAATTTTTGATAAATGAGTCATTGCTACTACTAAACACCCCGCTGTTAGCGCATAAATTAGCTTAAGAAAGAGTATATTTTTATTTTGACTTTGAGGTTATTTGGTTCCAGTGCCCACTCACTTGCTTAACCTAGGACGCAATAAGTCATTGATAGTATTGTGCTTCTCAGATCTGCCAATTCCTCTAAATGGTAGGCAATCGATTTAAATACGCGGTACTGGCTTAACTGCTGCCCAATGCGTTGTTGTTAAAACTGCTTGATTTACCTGCCACTGTCGATTAACTATGGTGTTAGAGTTGAAGCATCATGGTTAAAACCATCCTCGCGCTCCCTCGCACCGTCTGGCTAATTGGCATTATTAGTTTTCTAAACGATGCCGCCAGTGAAATGGTTTATCCCTTAATGCCGCTGTATTTGGCAACAGTATTAATGGCAGGACCCAAAGCGCTGGGCATTATCGAGGGAATTGCTGAGGCATCTTCCAGTATCTTTAAATTGGTTTCGGGTGTGATTGTGGATCGCACCAAAAAAGCCAAGCCATGGATCGTTCTGGGTTATGTTTTGGCGGGCTTTAGTCGTCCTCTCATTGCCATCGCTAATTCGTGGTTATGGGTGGTCGCGATCCGTTTTACCGATCGGATGGGTAAGGGTTTGAGAACCTCACCCAGAGATGCTCTTTTGGCAGAAACCGTACCTGAGAACCAACGTGGCGTCACGTTTGGCCTACATCGCTCGATGGATAATGCGGGCGCCGTGATCGGACCATTGCTGGCAGCATTCTTGCTGGCTCAGGGTATGCCAATCCAAGACATTTTCCTGTGGGCCATTATTCCTGCAGTCATTGCGATTGGGTTAGCACTCTATATTCAGGAACCTTCCCAAACCAGCGCTTTAACACGTTATCGCTTTAGTTGGTCTTTACAGGGGATGCCCATTGAATTTAAGCGCTACTTGATTGTGGCCGCAATTTTTGCCTTAGGTAATTCCTCGGACATGTTTTTGCTGCTCCGAGCCAAAGAATTGGGAGTTCCTCAAGAGCAAATCCCGCTTCTATGGGCTGCGATATCGCTGATCACTACCATCTTTGGAACGCCGTTATCAGCGCTATCCGATACCATGGGGCGCAAGCGCTTTATTCTGATTGCTTGGCTTGCATTTGCATTGTTTTATATTGGCATGGGGTTACCAAGTGCGAGCATCTATCAAGTCTTTGGGTTATTCATTGTCTATGGCTTATTTAAAGCAGCAATCGAAGGAGTTGAAAAAGCCTTGGTTGCTGATTTAGCACCCAAAGGTCTCACGGGAACGGCCTTTGGTTGGTTTAATTTGATTAATGGCCTAATGTTATTACCGGCCTCAATTATCTTTGGCTGGATCTATGAATCCATAAGCCCCTTTTATGCATTTATGTTCTCAGGCAGCTGCGCAATCATTGCTTTCTTCTTAATGGCGTTTTGGGTTTTTAAGAGATCTGAAAGGAATTTTTTTATTTAATGTAAACAATAAAATTGAGTTAGAAAGATTTCTGCGATCAAAATGTCGGTTTTCCCGACAAACGCTTGAATATGACCCCGACATAAAGTTTGGATTGGCCCAACCCAGCTCCAAGGGTCAATTAATCTTCCCGGTAATGAGGCTCCCTTACAATCAATTTATCTGTGAGAATTCAATTAACAAGCTTAAAACCATTATTCCTGCCCATGAATAAAATTATCAGTCTCATACTCACACTCCTTTCAACCGTTGCAATGGCTCAAAACTCAACGGTTTACTTCAATGGTGACATTCTGACAATGAAAGGAGATGCTCCTCAATACGTTGAAGCGGTCGTGGTGCAAGGTAATGAAATTACCTATGTGGGAAATAAAGCCAAGGCAATGACAGTCGCGGGTAAGGGTCCAAAACTGGTTGATTTAAATGGGCGCACGATGTTGCCAGCCTTTATTGACTCCTGGGGACACTTTACGTTGATCGCTCAAAATACCTTGGGCGTTAACTTGGCCTACTTTTCAGATAAGCCTCCCAAGACCAAAGCCCAACTAATTGAACGATTAAAGAATGAGGGCAAGCCATTTAACGGTTGGCTCATTGGAACTGGTTATGCTGACCCACTCCTAAGCGATGGTCCATTGACGCTAGCAGATTTGGACCGAGCATTTCCGAGTCAACCAGTATTAATTGCAAACATCTCGACCCTAACGGGGATCGCGAACTCGGCTGGGCTTAAAAAACTTGGAATAACTAAAGCTACTAAAGCTGTATCAGGCTTTATTCCAATTAATCCTAAAACTGGTGAATTGACCGGTGAGTTGATAGGTATGCCCTACCTGAGCGCTATTGCCCAAGCCGTTGGAAAGTACTCGCAGGATTTAACCTTCCAAACATACCAAAAGGCAGAGAAGATCTATTTAGAGAATGGTTTTACGACCGCCCAGAGCTATGAAGCTGAGGTGAGTGATATTCAGTCAATGCAGAAAGCTATTGAAAAGGGAGTCGTATCAATTGATCTAATTGCCTTGCCAACCTATGATGTGGTGGATCAGCTACTCAAAGCAAATCCACAATATCCTTTTGGGAGGTATAACAAAGGAAAGCAAGGATTTAAGGTAGCCGGCATGATGGTGCCTACCGATGGCGCGCCACAACTGCGTCTGGCATACATGACCAAGCCGTATTTGGTTACTACGGGCTTTGATAAAGATTGGCGGGGTTTTCCATATAACCCACAAAGCCTCATTGACCATTATGCAAAACTTGCTTACGAGAAAAATATTCAATATTTTGCTTACAGTAATGGAGACGCTGGTATCGATATGACCCTAGCTGCCTTAGATAAGGCAATCAAGGAGACTGGTATTACTGAAAATCGCAGAACCGTGGTTTCTCATGCCATGTTTGCCCGTCAAGATCAGCTCAAGCAATTTAAAGAAAAACAGGTATTACCCATCATGCTGATTAATCATTTATGGCTATATGGCGATGTTTATCAACAAATTGTTGGGCCTGAGCGAGCCGCCAATCATAACCCTCTCAAGTGGGTTCAAAATGCTGGCTTGCGGATTGGTATCCACAATGACACCCCATCTTCAGGACCTAGCGCTCTATTTTCAATGTGGACAGCAGTCAATCGTAAGACAGTGAAGGGCACACTTCTTGGTCCCGATCAGCGGATCACACCGTATCAGGCTTTGCAGGGTTTTACAACGAATGCTGCCTATCAGTACAAAGAAGAAGGGACTAAGGGAATGATTGCTCAGGGAATGTTCGCCGATTTAGTCATCCTTAATAAAAACCCATTAAAGGTCAATCCCGATGAAATTAAAGACATTCAGGTTCTAGAAACAATCAAGCAGGGTAAATCTCTGTTTAAGAGACCAAATTAATTAGTTTGAGTAGAACCCTGTTTATTTGCTCTCCCTCTTGCCGACACCACGAATCTCAAACAGGATCCCATTTATTTATCTTAGTCTCATCATTAGTTTTTCTAAGGCACACTATGATTTCTATTAAACGTTTCATTGCATTTTTAATAATCCCATTCGCTTTAAGCTTTGGAATTGTCCATGCGGATAGTCGTTCAGAGTTGGATCGCGATGCACGAGTTGTACTGAGCCAATTAATAGCCAGTAATGAGAGTGCGAAAAAACTGAGCGAGAAAGCCATTGCTACCTTAGTGTTTCCAGTAGTCACAAAAGCCGGCTTTATTTTGGGAGGCCAATATGGTGATGGGGTGTTATTCAAACAAGGCAGACCAGTCGCTTATTACAACACTGCTGGCGGCTCGTATGGTTTACAGGCAGGAGCTCAGCAATTTGGCTATGTGCTCTTCTTTATGAAAGAGTCTGCTCTCAGTGCCCTAGACTCAACCCAGGGTTTTGAGGTAGGTGTAGGCCCTAGCGTAGTGTTAGTCGATCAAGGCGCAGCCAGTTCCACAACCACGATTACTGCCCAAGACGACATTTATGCGTTCATCACGGCACAAAAGGGCGTCATGGCTGGCCTTGGTATTCAGGGCAACAAAATTACAAAGCTTGCAAAGTAAGAGATTTTGTATAGGGCGCCAGACACGATTCCTGGATTAATTTCAATAGGTGAAATGAAGCCAGAGTTATGCAGTTGACAGTCTTGATCAGGCAAACCTAGAATGAAGTCGTAGTTGTAGGATTGGTATCGGGAGAGACTGTATTGACAGCGCCGAAGGAGCAACCACCCCGGAAACTCTCAGGCAAAAGAACCGATATCACTGCAAACTCTGAAGAGCCTTTAGTTACGTCAACTAAAGCACCGCAGGAGCAAGCAAGTCTCTGACTTGCGAATCTCTCAGGTCCAAAACAGAGGGGGTGTTCATTGCGCATGGTGCCAATGAGCTTTAACCCCCGACGTATTGATTGGACCAACCATGAAATCCTATGTCATTATTGGTGGCGGCATTACGGGCGTCACTACTGCTTACGCACTTATCAAGCGCGGCTATCGCGTTACTTTGATTGAACGGCATCGCTATGCCGCAATGGAAACCTCCTTTGCCAACGGCGGTCAGCTCTCCGCCTCAAATGCCGAGGTTTGGAACCACTGGGGTACGGTATTCAAAGGCCTCAAATGGATCTTCAAAAAGGATGCACCGCTACTGATCAATATGAAACCCAGTTGGCATAAAGCATCCTGGTTTGCTGAATTTATGGCAGCGATCCCAAACTACAAAGCCAATACCATTCAAACGGCCAAGATGGCGATTGATGCCAGAAACCATTTGTTTAGCTGGGCAAAGCAGGAGAGTATTGATTTTGATCTCAAAAAAGAGGGGATCTTGCATATTTACCGTGATCAAGCCGGATTTAAGCATGCCGGTGAAGTATCCAAACTCCTAGCAATGGGTGGATTACAACGCGAAGCCGTTACACCGTCTGAGATGAAATTAATTGAGCCCACACTCTCCGGAGAGTATTACGGCGGGTATTACACGGAGAGTGATTCTACGGGTGATATTCATAAGTTCACCGTAGGGCTTGCCAAAGCCTGCGAACGACTCGGCGTGACATTCATTCATGATCACGAGGTGGTCCAGGTGCAATCGAATGGCGAGAAAGTTCACGTTCAGCTAAAGAACAACGAACACCAAGAGCAATTGAGCTTTGACAACATTGTGGTGTGTGCTGGCATCGCCAGTCGTGATTTAGCTGCACAACTGGGCGATCGCTTGAATGTTTATCCTGTCAAAGGTTATTCGATTACGGTGAACCTCAATGATGAGGGAAGTCAGCAGGGCGCACCAACCGTCAGTCTCTTGGATGATGAGACCAAACTAGTCACGAGTCGCTTGGGACTTGATCGCTTCCGGATTGCCGGCACTGCAGAGTTTAATGGCGAAAACCGTGATATTCGGATGGATCGGATTAAGCCTCTTGTGAACTGGGTAGAGCAATGTTTCCCGAAAGTGAACACGCGCTCGGTTGTGCCATGGGCAGGCCTGCGTCCGATGATGCCCAATATGCTTCCTAGAGTTAGGAAAGGCAAGCAGGCCAACGTGTTCTATAACACCGGTCACGGCCATTTGGGGTGGACACTATCGGCATGTACCGCCGAGATGATCGCAGACATCATTGATGGATCGGCACATCAGCCCCGCTTTTATCCCAAGCCATCACTAGGGAAGGTCGCTGTGGCTTGAAAAGGATTCTGAATAGATTGTTTCAGATCAACTAAGTTGCATGTTCAGTAAAACAAAAGGGGCCATCGGGCCCCTTTGAATAGCACCACTAAACCACTACGCCGGTTTACTGGTTAGCACTTTTGCCAGCTTGATAACCAGCGTTGTATTCCGAAGCTTGTTGTTTCTTGTATGAGTCATACAAATAACCAGAGGCGGCACCGACCGCTGCACCACCCACTGCACCCCAAATGGGATTGCCATGAAAAATGGCAGTGCCAACTGCCCCTGCAGTTGCACCAATGGCAGCACCGGAGAGGGTACGTTGTTGGGTGCTATCCATATTGGAGCAGCCAGTAAGGGCGATAGCAACAACTCCGACAGCTAGAATTTTTTTCATTAGTGACTCCTAAAAAATAGATGGATGGATCTCAGATTTATTTCTTGGGGCATGGATAACGCATGGCAAGATATCCCAAGAAGACCCCAGCGGCCGGCTTATCACGCGCCTCGGGATTTTCATTAGACCATTTCACAAAGCCATTAATCACATCATCACGCCGTGGGATCGGATTAATACAGATATAGGGAACCGCATGTTGTGGATGGCGGGTCGCTAAATAGGTTTCGTACACTGCCTTAGTGAACCCAACGCAAAAGGTACGCGGCTCAGTATTCACAGGTGCTTTGCATTCATTAACCAGTTGTTGCGTGCTCAGAACATTAATTTTCTCTTGTGCATGGCTTGCAGCAGAAAAAGAAAATGCCAAAGCAGATAATAGGAATAAAGGGAGTTTTTTCATGATGATCCTCTCAATTAGTTGATTCATTATATCCATGCTAGCGCGATCCTTAAATAATAAGTACTGATTGTGATGAAAGACTCAAATTGGTGCACCCATTGGTATGCTTTTGCTATTCATCCGGAATGTAAAAATTAGGGTAAAACTGAATTCATCGTTATAAAACTTATGTATAGTTCCAAAAGTTAATACCAACCCCATAGGAGTTCTTATGAAGCTTCAGAAATTAGCCTGTTTACTTGCGGCTTTGTCGATTGGACTGACGCCAATTGGTCAAGCAGTTGCCTGTACCAGTTTTCAGTTGGTTGCCGAAGACGGTAGCCGAGTCTATGGTCGCACCATGGAATTCGAGTTTCCGATGTATTCGAACTTAGTGGTGATGCCAAGAAAGACCCAATTTGTGGGCACTGGTCCCAAAAATACCAAAGGCGCTACTTGGGTGGGTAAGTATGGCGTGGTTGGTCTGAATGGCTTTAATCAGCCGATCGTGGTGGATGGTATGAATGAAAAGGGAATGACTGGAGGCATGCTCTATTTCCCAGGATATGCATCCTATACAAGTCCTGCAAATGCAGATCCTAAAAAAACCTTGGCCCCTTGGGAGTTTCTAGTGTGGGCGCTCTCAAATTTTGAGAATGTCTCTGAAGTAAAGGCCGCCCTCAATACTATTTCTGTGGTGGCGGTTGAGCAGGGTGATTTGAAGGTTGTGCCACCGCTTCATTACGTACTGCACGATGCTAAGGGCGGTGTTTTGGTGATTGAGCCTCTCAATGGAAAATTAGTAGCCACCGATAATCCATTTGGCGTAATGACGAATTCGCCCCCATTCGATTGGCATGTAACGAATTTATCCAATTATGTGAATTTGTCACCAGTTCAACCAGCTGGAAAAAAAGTAATGGGTCAAATGATCAATCCAACTGGTAATGGTGCCGGCTTTCTAGGATTGCCAGGGGACAATACACCGCCATCTCGGTTTGTGCGCGCCGTTGCCTTTGCCTCAACGATCGTGCCAGCAAAAAATGCCGATGAGAATGTACGCTTGGCTGAGCATGTGTTCCATAACTTTGACGTTCCTAGGGGCAGTGTACGATCTTCTGCTGGCCCAAAGGCCTTTATGGAGTTCACGCAATGGAGCACCATTGGGGATATCAATAACCGTCAGTACTACTTTTCAACCTACGACTATCAGCCTCTAAGAATGGTTGATTTGAAGACAATCAATTTTGATAAGCCGGGGATCGTCACCATCAAGATTGATCAAAAGTATCAGGCGCAGAAAATCGTTCCCTGATATTTAAAATCGGTCTAGATACTTAATAAACCACCTTCGGGTGGTTTTTTATTGACGCGTGTTGAGTATTAATCGATGGGATCTCCTAACAAACAATCGATGTAACAGCGTTGTCATATTTTCAAGAAAGGATGTAAAAATTCATTAAATTATTAGTTATTTCTTGATAGACCCTGCTACACTTTTCTTGAAAAAGCTTGATTAACGAAGGCAATTATTAGCCTTATCCATATCCATTCATCTTATGCAAACCACTTTATCCAAGACCTTGCTTTCTTTCGTAATGGTCGCTTCCGCTACTCTTTTTGCAAATAGTCATTCGCTAGCCCATAGCTTCATTGACCCACCTTCATTTGTCACCCCAAAAAATATTACGGTGTATGTGGCCAAGAAAATTGTCACAATGGATCCAGCGATGCCCACTGCAACAGCAGTTGCAGTTGCGGATGGAAGAATTCTTTCGGTGGGCTCGATTGCCGATTTAAAGCCATGGACTGATAAGTATCCAACCCGGATAGATCGTCAATTTGAGGGTAAGGTTTTGTATCCGGGTTTTGTCGATCCGCATCAGCATCCTTTCTTTGCAGGCGTTACACAAACGAGTTACCCGCTAACGTATCTGCCGCTTCCTAGCCCATGGGGTAAGCCATTCCCTGGAGTTAAGGATTTGGATGCAGCCATTGCCAAGCTCAAGGAGTATTCCGCAGGGATGGCTGACCCCAATCAGACTCTGCTGGCTTGGGGTTACGACATCGTAGCAATGAAACGAATGCCCAACAAGGAGTTGTTGGACCAAGTTTCTTCAACCAGACCTATCTTGGTTTGGGACTCATCGGAACACAATATTTTCTTTAATTCTGCGGCATTAAAGAAATACATCACAAATATTGACGAAGCCAAGAAGATTCCTGGGGTTGGATTTAACCCTGATGGCAGTCTCAATGGGCAATTTCTGGGTGCAATCGCAACACCATATGCTGTGAAATTTGCAGCTAAGGATCTTTTCACTCCGGAGCGCATTCAGAGAGCCATGCTCTACTCCAATGACATTGCTCAGCAGGGCGGTATCACCACAACCTCTGAAATGACTTTCGGAATTGTCGATATTGAACTTGAAAAAGAACTGGCCAAAAAATTTACATCTTCCGATGTCACCTCGTTACGCGTCATGCAAGTTGCCTATGCCGATGCATTCTTAGAGAAATACGGCGATAAGGCAATTGCCAAAGTGAAAGAGTTACAAAAATTAAATACGGATCGTCTGTACTATAAAGGGATCAAATTTATGGGCGATGATGCATATTTAAGTAATACGATGCGAGTGGATAGCCCTGGATATACCGATGCTCGCTTGGGCACCATTTTTTATCCAACCCCCGAATCCCTGGCGATCGCGATGCAACCGTGGTGGAATGCGGGCTTTCAAATCCATGTGCACTCCAATGGCAGTGCTGGTATTGAGAACTCTCTGAACGCTCTACAAATTTTGCAAGATCGCAGACCGCGTTTTGATCATCGCTTTACCCTGGAGCACTTAGGTCTGCCGACCTCCATGATGGTGCGTAAGATCAAAGCATTGGGAGCGGTTGCTAGCGTCAATCCTTCCTATTTTTATCAACGAGCAAATATTCAATTTCCTGAGCTTGGATATGATCGAGCAGCGTATGCCACTCGAGTGGGTATGTTAACAAGTCAAGGGGTTGTCGTGGCACTTCATTCGGATAATCCGGTTACCACTCCAAAACCTTTGACTCAAGTTTGGGCAGTTGTTAATCGCCAGGGCCTGTATTCAGGGGATAAAAAATGGGCACCTGCTGAGGCTGTAACGGTAGAGCAAGCAATGCGGATGATCACGATTGATGCTGCTTACATCATGGGCCTAGAAAATAAAGTCGGCTCGATTGAGCCTGGTAAGTTTGCAGATTTCACGGTGCTAGAAGCTGACCCGACTGCGGTACCCAAGCAGAAGATCAAAGATGTGCCCATTATTGGTACTGTATTGGGAGGTAGATACATACCGGTTTCTGAAACCAGTCGAGAGAGGCCGTATTAAATCTCTATGAGTCGGGTGTTGCCCGTTATGAGAGTCTGCTTAAAATGGTCAAGTTCAATTAAATACTAGGAGTAGTCATGGCTTCAAACGGACCAAGCGTTGCAGAATATGTGGTGAATCGTTTAGCCGATTTAGGCATTGATCGCGTCTTCGGGGTCCCTGGAGACTATTCTTTCCCATTTGATGATGCAATTGAATCTTGCGATCGGGTTGAGTGGATTGTGTGTGCCAATGAACTAAACGCCGCCTATGCCGCCGATGGCTATGCCCGAATTCAGGGGGCTGCCATCTTATCAACCACTTATGGGGTAGGGGAGTTGAGCGCCATCAATGGTGTGATGGGTGCCAGGGCCCAGCGCTTGCCGATATTTCATATTGTTGGAGCGCCTAGTACCCAAATCCAGCGCCAAGGATTGATTACTCACCACACCTTGGGGGATGGGGTGTATAACAACTTTCGCTATCTCTCAGAAGCGGCCTGTTGTGTATCGGCTTACTTAACACCTGATAACGCGATTGCCGAGATGGAGCGTGTGATTCGGGAGGCATTGCGTCTCAGTGCACCGGCATACATCACAGTGCCCATGGATCTTGCCAGAATGCCGGTGATTGGTAAGCCCATCAAGGGAACCCTATTAGCCAATATTGAACGAGCCAGCAGCGACCCCGCTTCACTCGAGGCTGCAATTGATTTCATCATCAGTAAGATCGCGGCCAGCAAAACCATTGTGGCATTGCCCACTCAACTACTGGCACGCTATGGGGCCATCTCAACTGCCATCGAGTTCTTTAATCAGAGCAAGATACCGTTTGCATGCTCACCCATGGATAAGGGCACTCTTTCAGAGGCGCATCCCGGCTATTTGGGCATCTATAACGGCGCAGGATCGAGCCCCAGCCAAGTGAAAGAGATTGTGGAGGGGGCTGACCTAGTACTTGATATTGGCGGGATCGTTTTTGAAGATTTCAATACCACCTTCTGGTCAGATACCATTGCATCAACTAAGCAACTCACCATTGGTGATCAGTTTGTGCGCATGGGCAGCACCATCTTTACTGGCGTTGCCCTAGAGGATGTCTTACAGGGTGTAACCAAGAAGATCCAGGCACGCTCTCAGTCAAACCCCATCAATTCCTCCGTAACTCCTGATGTGGCCAAACCATCCGATCCAACAACGTCTGCTAATTTTTACCCCCGTCTACATGCCTTGCTAAAGAGCGGTGATGTCTTGGTCGTTGAAACCGGAACCTGTGTTCTGTACACCACACCGATGCGCTTACCCGACGGAGTAGGTTTTCAGACCCAGACCTTGTGGGGCTCGATTGGCTGGGCTACCCCCGCCGCCGAAGGGATTTGCATGGCCAATACCAAAGGCCGAACCATCTTGGTAACGGGTGATGGCTCCCATCAACTCACTGCCAATGAAATCGGGGTGATGGGACGCTACGGCATCAAGCCCATCATTTTTGTATTGAACAATGGCATCTATGGGGTGGAGAACGTATTAAGTGAAATTGGTCCATCGTATGACAATCTAGCCCAGTGGAACTACGCACAAATTCCAGGGGCGATGGGATGCCATACCTGGTTCACTGCGCGGGTGAGCACCGTGGCAGAACTCGATGCTGCGATTGAGAAAGCCAATACGAGCGATTGCGCTTCGTATATTGAGGTGATGATCCCCGCTTCCGAGAGTCAGCCACTCCCAGAGACAGTGCAAAACCAAATCTACAAAACCAATATTCCAGGAAGATCAGCATGACATCATCGAACCGTCGTCAATTTCTACAAACTTCTGCACTCGGGGTTGCTGCATCTGTTACTGGAGGCTCAGCACTAGCGCAGACCAGTAATGCATGTAGTAAAGCCGTTGCCGAAGCAAAGGCGCAGGATGCCAAAAATATTCAGGCATCGACTGCGAACTGGAATGATGGACTCGCACATCCCATTCCGTACAAGAACCCTCCGGGCAAAGGCAAGGATCGCGCACTCGTATTGGGTGGCGGCTCAGAGTATATGAGCTCATTCTTGGTAGGCTACTTCCACGCCATGCTAAGCAATGGTGTCAACCTGCGCCTAGCCGATATTGTGGTGGGCTCTTCAGCGGGTGCATTGCTGGGCAGTGCCTTATTAGGAGGGCGCCTTGATCTATTCTCCGCTGAATTTAATCTATTAGCCGATTACCCTAAAATCATGGCCAAGTTTGTGCCAACCAATAAGTTTTCACCCAGTCAAGAGCGAGTCATGAAGATGGGTATTGAGGCTAAAGATGGCAATCCCGCCACCATTCAGGCAATTGGACATGCTGCGATGGCAGCTAAATCAATCCCACAAGATAAGTTTGAGACGAACATTAAAGTATTCATTGGTGATCTCAAAAAGATTCCGCCTAAGATGTATATCACCACGATTGATTGCTACACAGCCGAGCGTTTAGTGATTGCTCCGGATTCTGGTATACCAGTTGCAACCGCGATTGCCGCTAGTGCATCTGCTCCTGGTGTGACTGGACCGACCTGGGTCAAAGATCGGGTCTGTATGGACGGCACGATTGGCCCAACAGAAACCCATTGCGATGTGATCGCTGGTTCAAAGCGCGCCCTGGTATTTGCCTTGGCCGATACGCTTGCCCAAGAGAAGGCGGGCCTTCGCCTTAATCATTTGCCTAACACCATCTTGCAAGAGGTGAAGGATCTAGAAGCCGGTGGGACCAAAACGAAATTGGTCGTGGTTGGGATGTTGCCAGGTCGTAAGACACTGAGCGTAGTGGATCCTGGTATCATGGCGCCCGCGATTAAGTTTGGTTACGATCGCGGTATGCAAGACCTCCCAGAAATGAAAAAGTTCTGGGCCTAAGGCATTCATCCTTTTAAATAAAGCCCGTACCACTCTTACGAATCTGCTAGGCAACAGGTGACCATTCTTTATTTTTGTGTCGGCTTAGTGTTTCTGATTATTGGTGCTAATTGCTTAATACGTGGGGCTAGTCGCATC
Source organism: Polynucleobacter acidiphobus (assembly GCF_003065385.1). NCBI lineage: Bacteria > Pseudomonadati > Pseudomonadota > Betaproteobacteria > Burkholderiales > Burkholderiaceae > Polynucleobacter > Polynucleobacter acidiphobus. The sequence goes on along the minus strand of NZ_CP023277.1, from coordinate 1,126,051 downwards.
GCATCTTTTTTTGGTATTACGCCTCTTGTGATTGGGCTGACAATTGTTGCCTTTGGTACCAGTGCACCAGAACTTGCAGTTTCTGCCAAAGCAGCTCTTTCGGGCGTGACCGATTTAGCAGTTGGCAATGTTGTGGGAAGCAACATTTTTAATATCCTATTTATTCTTGGATCGTCTGCACTCATTGCGCCGTTGATTGTGCATTACCAAATTATTCGCCAAGAGATACCTATTCTGATTGGACTCAATACATTATTGTTTGCCTTCATCATTGATGAGGCTCTTACAATGCCAGAGGCATTATTGTTACTGACCTTGCTCGCTAGCTACACCATATTTTTGATTTGGCAGTCTAAAAAAGAATCAACTCAGGCGCAAGATATGTATGCCAAAGAGCTCGCGATTAGGAGTCCAGTTAAGAAAGATTCAAGTCTATGGATGAGTATTTTTCTTGTAGTAGCGGGACTATTTCTTTTGGTACTTGGATCGGATTGGTTTGTCAATGCATCGATCGCGATTGCCAAAGCGATTGGCGTGAGCGATATCGTGATTGGTTTAACGATTGTGGCTGCAGGAACGTCAATGCCTGAGGTGGCGACATCGATCATCGCCGCCCTTAAAGGCGAGCGTGATATTGCGGTTGGCAATGTGATTGGCAGCAATATCTTCAACATCCTCGGCTGTCTTGGAGTGATTGGTATTTTGGCTCCTTCAGGCATACAAGTTCCTCCCTCGGTTGTGAACTTTGATCTTTGGGTCATGCTGGCCGTTTCCCTAGCCTGTATCCCCATTTTTGTATCTGGTCGGCAAATTGCCCGCTGGGAGGGTGGCTTATTTATCTTCTACTATTGCGCATATGTAACTTATCTCGTGTTGGCCTCTAAAGAGCATGATGCTCTACCAACTTATTCCGCAACCATGCTAAGTTTTGTATTGCCACTAACAATCGTCACATTAATGGTCATGATGCTTGGAAAATCCTCCAAAGATTCTGGTTAGTGGCGACAGTCTTTAACCTCCGAGGCTCTGAGCCAGCCATGCATAGAATGGAATGCCGATCAAGATATTGATGGGGAAGGTGATGCCAATGGATAGGCCAAAATAGATCGAGGGATTTGCTTCTGGTATCGCATAGCGGAGTACTGCTGGAACCACAATATATGATGCGCTTGCAGACAGAACCATGAGTAAGATGGTGTCTGCTAATGAAATTTCAAAAAGTAGACAAAGGCCCAGTGCTAAAGAGGCATGAACAAATGGGCTAATCGAGGCATAGCCAATTAGGGTCAGAGAGTTGCTCCTAGCCTCCTTAAAATTGTTGGCGACCATCAGGCCCATATCTAAGAGGAAGAAGGCTAGCATACCCTTAAAGAGATCGCCTGAGAATGGCTGCATTACTGTTCTCCCAGCCTCACCACTGAAGTATCCTACCGCCATTGACCCAAGTAATAATAAGTGTGCCCCATCAGTAAAGGATTCATGCAAGATGCCCTTCAGAGAAAGCCCTTGAGTGCCCTGGGTTGATTGGCTTTGATGACGCAGCATATTAGCTAATAAGACCGCCATGATAATCGCTGGCGATTCCATTATTACTAATGCAATCGCCATGTAAGCATTTGGATTGAGCTGACTTTGCTCCATATACTGAATCGCCGTCACAAAGGTCACCGCACTGACTGATCCATAAGATGCCGCAATTGCTGCCGCATCAAACTTCGCAATCCGCTCCTTTAAGAACCAATAACCCAGTACTGGAACAATAAATGCCATGGCTAGAGCAACCAGGAGACTGAAGGCAATTTCTGTATTAAGCCCGGTTTTTGCTAGAGCAAATCCACCTTTTAGGCCCAATGCCATCAGTAGGTAGAGCGAGAGGAATTTAGCAATTGAGCGCGGGATCTCTAAGTTCGAACGAATTAGGCCAGCAAAGCAGCCAAAGACAAAAAACAAGATAGCAGGGTCAAACAGGTTTTGCATGATTTCTCCAAATGTGAGGAAATCATAAGCAGCAGTATTTATAAAGTAAAATCAATTATTAAATATTTATATATAGATAAATATCTATGAATGTTAGTTTTCGTCAACTTCGATTATTTCTTGCTTTAGTGGAAACAGGTAGCGTGACCGGTGCCGCCGCACGTTCCTATGTAACCCAACCAACCGCTTCCATGCAATTAAAGGAACTGAGTGAAAACATTGGCGAACCTTTGTTTGAAGTGATCTCAAAGAAAGTTCATCTAACAGCTGCTGGAGAGCAATTGGCTAAATCAGCACAGGCCATGATGGATGAGTGGCAAAGCTTTGAACAAGAGATGGCGCTCATGAAAGGCCTAACCAAGGGTCGACTTAGGGTGGCAGCAGTGAGTACTGCCAAGTACTTTATCCCTCAAATGCTAGGCGATTTTTACAAACAGCATCCAGATATTGAGATTGCCTTTGAGGTACTCAATCGTGATGGGGTGGTGCAGCGTCTCGAGCGCAATCAGGATGATCTCTACATTATGTCAATGCCGCCATCGCATCTTGAGATTGATGATGCGATCTTTATGTCAAACCCGATTGCTATTATTGCGGCAAAGAATCACCCATTAACCAAACGACGGGACTTGGAGTTAAAAGATCTCAAGCAGGAGAAGTTTGTAATGCGAGAGCGGGGCTCTGGAACGCGTATGACAGTTGATGCGTATTTCCGAAAGAAGCATTTTTTTCCCAATATTCGGTTGGAGCTTGGAACAAATGAGGCAGTACGAAATTCAGTAGCAGCAAACTTAGGAATTGCCGCATTATCGATGCATTCTCTTGGGGATAGCATCAATCGAGAGATTGCGATCTTAAAGCTTAGGGACTTTCCATTGATCTCGCATTGGCATATTGTGACGCTAAAGGGTAAAAAGTTATCTCCACTGGCTGAATCATTTAAAGCCCATCTTGGAAACTATGCCAAACAAAAATAACTAACTTATTTAGCGCTAGCTTGATGGCTTAGAGCAGGGCGCCGCGTGCTGCTAGGGGCCAGATGGCCTCAACCCGATCTCCACGAATCGCAATTAACTCATCGTAGAGATTAACGGTTGGGTCACAGTGACCGGGCACGAGCATCACATAGTCACCAAGCTTGAGGGTGCTATCGGGCGTAAGCTCTAGAACCCCATGCTCATCGGAGGCCTTCAGGTATTTGGCATCGGTGCGCTGCCAAACCACCGGCATCCCAGAGTCAACACTCGATGCTTTCAAGCCGGCATCGACCACTGCGCGATTAGCACTAGGGTGACTGAGGACTGCGGTCTTCACAAACAAGGCATGCTCAAAGGCCAGGTCGCTGGGATCGCGTTGATTAGTTGCGTAATCACGGTCCATCAAGATATAAGACCCCGCTTGCACTTCATTAAACAGTTTGGAGTGACTCTCGAGCATGACCGAGCCAGTACCCGCACCCGATATCCGCTCCACCGCAATCCCCACCCCCTCAATCGCTGCCTTAGCCGCCGCCGCTTTGGCGCACACCGCTGCAATGGCTTGTTGGCGCTCTTCGGGTAGTCGATAGTGCTGAGCACTACCGTGATAGCACTGTAGACCCATAAAGTTTAAGTAGGGTGCAGCATCAATTTGTTGGGCCATTGCGACCGCACGCTCAATCGATGCCACGCCGCAGCGACCCATCCCCACATCAATTTCAAGATAGACATCAATTGATACTTGACGCTCTGCGCTAGCACGTGTGAATGCACTAATTTGATCTTCATGGTCCACGAGCACCCCAATACGTGCCCGCGCAGCTAGGTCAAGCGCATGTGCTACTTTTTTCTCACCCACCACTTGATTGGTAATCAAGATATCCGATACACCCGCATCGACAAAGACTGCTGCCTCACTGACCTTCTGACAACAAATGCCTACTGCACCCAACTCAATTTGACGTAATGCGATCTCAGGGCATTTATGGCTCTTGGCATGAGGACGTAAGCGCACACCCGCCTCATTGACGGCATTCTGCAAGCGCTTCATATTGCGCTCAAACGCATCAAGGTCCAGAACTAAAGCTGGAGTATCAATCTGATCAATATGATCGCCTACGCGTGCCGCTTTCCAGGGTGCCATGTCTCTCTATTCTTTATCAAATCGCATTCACTGAAACGCGTGATGCGTTATGAGGCCATTCTAGAGCACATTACCCAAACATTTTCTTGCCAGCCACCCAGGTTTGTGAGGCTTTAATGGCGCCCACCTTCTCTGGGCTGGTCGTGAATGGATCACCATCTAAGAGGGTGAGATCAGCATCTTTGCCTACCTCTAAAGTGCCCAAGGATTCTCCTAAACCAATCTGCCGTGCGGCATGCATGCTAATCGCACGCATCGCATGCTGAATATCCACGCGTTGATCAGCGCCAATGATGGATTTATCGACAACGCACTGTCGCATCAACTGAATCTCCACATGCCGCATGGGATTGAGCGGCATACCAGCCGCCGGGTTATCAGAGTGAACCGTATAGTTGAGTTTTGCCTTGGCGGCCGCACCAAAGGGCACCATGAAATTGGCTCTGGGGTTACCAAAAATCTGATCGCGGTAGGCATTACCGTACAGGTAGATGAAGTCGGTCATAAAACTGGGTTCATAACCAAGGCGCTTCATCCGATCGATCTGGTCTTGCCTTGCCATCGTAGCGTGCTCGACGCGGATGAGGCCGGCCGATGGATTGGCACCATATACCGCTTCTAATGCATTGAGGTATTGCTCGATGGCCGCATCGCCTTGGCAATGAGCAAGCATGGTCCAGCCAGCCGCTTTGGCATTCTTGCAAATCTCGACCATTTGCTCGGATTTATATCCTCCCGTTCCACGACGGTTGGTATTGAGATAAGGCTTGGTTTGCCATGCGGTCTCGGCTTGATTGGATCCATCGGACCAGACCTTCATGCCATAGAGCGAGAACCGACTATTCGGAATCACGCGGGCTTTGTGCGAAGGGCCTAGGCTCGCAAACGGCTTACTATGCTCGACATCGACACTACTAAAGCTCGCACTTAAACGAATTGGTAAGACATTGGATAGTTTGGCGAGACCCTCAATCCATTCGGGCTTCACAGTCCCTGGCTCGTGCAAAGCCGTAAAACCAGCTGCTGCAGCCTTATTGGCATATGCGATGACTGCTTTTTCTAGAACCTCAGGAGTTGGCTTGGCTATCGCATGGTCCAGCACTTTCATGAGGGCAGGCTGGTTATAAATCATGCCATTGAGCTTGCCATTGGCTCCTCGACCAAAAAATCCACCGCCTGGCAGAGGTCCAATACTTTCGGTTACCCCAGCTTTGGAAAAAGCCAAGCTATTGGCAGCGCCCACGTGCCCGTTGACATAGATGATGTAGATGGGGTGGGTTTTGGAGATAGCATCCAGTTCTGTGAGCGACCAATCGCCACCTTGGAGCAAGTTATCGTAGAAGCCAAACACCAGCCATTGACCAGCGGGCGTGCTAGCTACTCTCGATTTGATCATGGCGGCGACATCGGCCTTGGTTTTGTATTGAGCAAAACCAGCATTGATCAGCAATAAATCAAAGAGACTACTAAGAACCGTGTGATTGTGGGGATCAATCAAGCCCGGCACTAGGGTGCGGCCCTGAAGGTCGACAACCGTAGTGGATGCACTTGCAGTGCGCATCACATCCGAAACCGATCCCAAACTCCGAATTTTGCCGCCACCAATGGCAAGTGCCTCAACCCGTTTGTTATCACCGGCGATTGGATAAATGGGGCCATTGCGAAAAATGACCTCAATGGCTTGATTGCTTTGAGCTAGCGAGGATGCGGTATAGGTCGCAGCGCTCGAGGCGAGTAGGGCGCTGGAATACTTTAAGAATTGGCGCCGATCACCGGAAATGCCCGAGGTGAGATGTTCGGAGATGACTGTGGAAATACACCATTGGCACATACATATAACCTTTACTAATAGAGTGCTCGATACAACTTGAAAAAAAGTTTGACTATTTTTTTGTCTAATATAATTTACATTTTTAACCCATCATTAAAAAACATGATTTTTATAAAATCAATCTCTTACAATCTTTTTCGTCGCCCCTTCCATGCAATGTTGGCAACCCTCTGCCTCCTGGGGTTCGGTACAGTATCCGCAAATACCGATAATCCGATTCCTGCCGTTGCTGATCAATGGCGCTTTGAGGTAACTCCTTACCTATGGGCTCCAGGAATCAAAGGCACGATGGATTTTGACAATGGTCTGGCCCGATCGGCTGACTTCAGTTCGAGCAATGTATTAAGCAATCTCAAGTCTGGCGGCATGATCGCTGCAGAAGCGCACTATGGTAAATGGGGAATCATGGGCGATCTCGTTTCTGCAACATTGCAAAACTCAGGCTCGATTCCAGTCGCAGGAGGAGCTGCCACTGTTGCTGACAAAATTACTTTACAACAAACTATTTTGACCGGTGCAGCAACTTATACCTTTGTGAATACCAAGAATACGTACATGGATGGATTGCTCGGTGTTCGTGCGATTGATGTGACCGCAACATTAAATGTTAACTTAGTAGGCACTCCTGATAAGGAGACTATTTCAAAGACAACGTCAACCGTTGATCCGATTATTGGTGCCAAAGGTCGTTATCGTATTGCTGACTCAAGCTGGTATGTCCCGTTTTATGGCGATATTGGTAGCGGTGGCGGCACTACCAATGTCACATGGCAAGCCATGGTGGGCGTTGGTAAATCCTTTGGCAAATTAATTGATGCCTCATTGACCTATCGCGCCTTGTACTACGACATGAAAGCCGGCGGTGTATTGCAAAAGACCACCATGCAAGGCCCACAGCTTGCGATTACCTTTAAATTCTGATTCCTGAGACCAATTTATGAATACCAAAAAAATGATTAGCGCTATCCTCGTATCGGGAGCATTGTCAGGTACCGCAATCGCGCAACAGGCCGCATCTAGTCCATCGGCTGCTCCAGCAAAAGGAATTGACACGGTTGACATTGCTAAAAAATTAGCAAACCCCATTGCAAACATGATCTCGGTGCAAACTCAGTATCAGTACAGTCGTGGGGTGGGCATCAATCAAGCTGGCTCGGAGCAAAGTTTATTATTCCAGCCGGTCATCCCATTTGATTTGGGTGGTGGAGATACCTTCATTGTGCGACCCATTGTGGCCGGCGTTCGTGAAATCAATGTCCAGGGACCGAGTGGCTCGCCATTTACGGGTTCTGGTATTGCCAGCGTGACTGTTGAATCCTTTTATGCACCAAATACTAATTCCTCGTGGATTTGGGGCGTTGGTCCTTATGCTATTTCACCTTCTGGTAATAGCGGCAAGTTTGGTTCGCAACAGACTGGATTGGGTGTGACCGGGGTAGTGCTTAATCGCAAAGGCCCTTGGACTTATGGCTTACTCGCCTACCAATCCTGGGAAGTGGGTGGCAATCCCACCTTCGGTACTCAAAACAATTTATATGGCCAACCCTTTATTGCTTACACCAACAAAGAAGCCTGGACCTTCAGTACCAATATGGAAGCGCTCTATAACTATGACACCCGTCGCACCTCCAACCCCCTCTATGCTGGAGTATCGAAAGTGGCAGTCATCGGCGGCTTGCCATTCTCGTTTGGAGCGGGTCCAATGTACTACGTCAGTAATACACCAGGCGGCCCATCTGGCTGGGGTGCGAGAGCAACGGTGACGCTGATTATTCTGAAGTAATCCATGTTGTTTATCGATAGCACATTTTTTTAGAATGTGTACCTTCCATCTTATGAAGCAATTACTCCCAATTCTCCTCAGTGTCACCATCATTTTTGGAAGTGCATCGGCACTGGCCGACAACAAAGCCATTGCAGTCGATGAGATGGCAGGGTATCTTGACTTCGTGGATTACGGTGGCGGCGTTATCTTTGCCGAGCAGATTCCTGCCGAAGAATATAAAAAGATGCTCATCATTGATGCTCGCGATCGGACTCAGTTCGAGAAGGGTCGTATACCCGGAGCTATCAATATCGAGTGGCGCCGGGTACTTGCCCAAAAGAATCAGATCCCCAAAGACAAAACGGTATTGATTTATTGCAATACTGGAAGCCTCTCCGCACAGGCTGGGTTCGCTTTACGTGTTGCCGGATATGAAAACGTCCGAATCTTGCAGGGTGGCTTTGAAGAGTGGAAGGCCAAAGGGGGCTTGGATGCCAACAAAAATGCATTGCGTCGACAAACCAAAAACTAGAGCACTCTTTAACTCATGATCGTTATCATCGAGATTAATGATCAATTCTTAACCATCTAAATACCTACTACTGCCATGCAACGTCGAACCTTTCTAAAAACATCTGCCTTGGCTGCGCCTGCTGTCGCAAGTACTTCCTACCTATCTCCACTCCATGCTCAACAACCTCCCCCTGAGGGCTTGGCGCAGAAAGCTGAACAGATCTCAGAGAAGATCTTTGGTAACGACGGTTTGTCGATTCCGATTGCGACGACACCAAAGGTTTCTCCCTTAGCCAAAGGTCTGGATCGTACGATGGTGTTGGGTGGTGGCGGGGAGTATTACATCGCCTGGTACTGTGGATTCTTTCACGGTCTGTTGGAAGCTGGTCTTGATATGGCCGGCTTGCCTCAAATGGTGGTGGGAACCTCGGCTGGTTCCTATATGGGTTCATCGCTGTTATCAGGACACTTCAAACGCCTACGTACTGAAATGGATTTCTTTGGTGAGTTTCCCAAGATCTTTGCCAAACTTGCACCAACGACCAACCCCAATGCGAGTCAGCTCAGAGCCATGGAAATTAACATGAGTGCGACCGATGGCAGCATTGAAACGAGGCAAGTGATTGGTCGAGCTGCACTAGCAGCAGACAATCGTTTGAATGGCTCCCGTGTTGAAGCACTCGCAGCATTACTCACCGGCGATAGTAAGACCGATTGGCCAACACCCAAAATGTTCACATCCTCCATTGATTGCTATACCGGTGAACGGTTGATTATTGGCCAAGCCAGTGCTCGAAAGAATAAGATTCCCTTAGCTCACGCCGTCGCAGCAAGCAGCTCGCTCCCAGGAATCGTGGGACCTACCTTACTGGGTCAGCGCTACGGCATGGACGGTGGCATGTGCTCTAATCCAGCGCATGTTGATGTGGTCGCCGGATCAAAACGTGCTCTGGTGATTACTCTCACCGATGGTGTAACTGGCCCCATTCTGACGAAGATTCCGCATCCGATGGCACAAAACATCAAAGATATTGAGAGTGTGGGCACGAAAGTGAAATGGATTGTAGCGGGAGCACCAGACGGAATTAATCTAACAGACCCCCGTCAAATCCAACCTGCTCTGAGAGCAGGGTATGAGCGGGCAAAGAGGGAAGCAGCTCAAATTAAGGCTTTTTGGGCCTAAGATAATCAAAAAATGTACTTAAGAGTTGCCTAGTGGCCGAAGGGATTTTGCAGAGTCGGATGCCAGGTTAGCTAGCTTGACTGCCTCAGCTGCTGCTTCAGCCGCACGTTTTGTTGCTGAGGCTGCCTCAGCTGATGCCTGAAGTGATGAGGCCTCTGCCTGATGGGCAACGGCCGCAGCTGCTGCTGCTGCAGCCGAGGATGCTGCCGCCGCCGCTTGAATCGCCGCCTCTGCCGAGAACTTGGCAGCCTCGGCCGCCGCTTCAGCCGCAGCAATGACTGATTGACTAGCCGCCTCACGAGCTGCATTTGCACAGCGCTCAGTTGCTCCTTTGGCATTTTCGGCTGCTAAGCAGGCTTTTTTGGCAGCCTCAGCGGCACTGCTGGTTAGTTCCTTTAAGGAAGCGAGTGCTTTGGTATAGCGCTCATTGACAATCATGTAACCCTTGCGTAGGTTAATGATCTCGGTCTCATGTGCCACTAATTTGGCATAAATCTTTTCAATATCGTCGTTCATTGTTTCGCTACCATTCCTAAAAAGGGAAAATCAGTTCAGCCATAAAGTAGCGGTAAAAATAATTGGGGCCCAAAAAGCCTGCTGACTTACCGTATCCTGCTTTTGTTCGAAAGAATACATCATTCGCATTGACAGGGCTCGTGAGCGCTAATTCATAGAGTTGCGTAGTGGTACTGGGACCTTGATCAATACTTTGTTGTCCTACGCCAGCAGTGCCATTGACCATCCAGCCTTGGATGCGTTTGCGCATCCCCAAGGCCACCATGGATTCGTTATAACTATCTGGGTTGAAGTAGTTGTTTGCAACACTGGTATTGGTATCGCGATACTGGCGGTAACGCAACTGGGCCGTAATGCCGTAATCAGGAATCAGATCGTAAATGATTCTGGCACGCAGGGTGGGGCGGGTATTGGTGTCTGAAAAATAGAGATTACCCCCGAACAATACAATGCTCAGCCGCTCCATCACTTGCTGTTCAATACTAACTCCACCCATGGTGTAGTAAATGCCATTAATCAGAGAGTTTTGGGTTTCTACTCGATCCCGAAACACCATGATCTCTGCCCGTGTAGTGTCAGTCAGCATGGTGGAGTAATTGCTATCAGTCGTCAGCAATTTATAGCCACCCTCCAAGTTATAGCCAAGATTGAGGTTATAACCGAGGCCGTTGCGTGGATTAATTTTGTTGGTTACTAACGTATATTGCTCGGCAGTAGAGTTCCAATTACTTTGACTAAAGTAATTGTGTTGGTATTGCAGTCCAGTGTAGTTGTCGGCGTTTTGATATAGCGGGTAGATACTAGCCTTGTATTTATGGGTCAAGAAGCCCTCGCTATCAGACGACACATACACCTCTGGTATTGATACGGCATGCTTTGGCGTTAAACCGGCTTCTTGCGCACTTACCTGTGCTGTCATGAGCAATAGGATTAATCCACTAAGTAGTCTGATCATTTGGTGCCCCAGTGCTTACGAAGATTAAAAATTTCGCTGACGTAGCCCCAAACACAGGCCGGTTGCAACACCATGCCATAGGCCAATACATAGAAGACGAACCCAAGATAATTTTTTCGGATATGCAAATTTTCTTGAACAAACATGGCTTTGCCGCGGTTGTACATCACAATATTGAGCAGAAATGCCATCGGAATGAGGGCAATGGTCATTGGCCCCACGATCCAGTAGATACCGAAGCCAGCAAGGATTAATCCTGGGATAAAGCCGAAGGTGTAGGCCACATCAATGATTGGGAAGAGGGTGTTCCACCAAATGTAAATCGTACTTTTCTGTGCTTTAAAAAGAATGGGCCAATTTTCTTTAAAGGATTCGATCAAGCCACGCGACCAACGCCGGCGTTGATTCACAAATTTCATTAAGGTATTGGGACAGGTTGTGAATGCACAGGCATTCTCGGCATGCCCTACGCGGTAGCCTGCAAGCAATATTTTCCAAGTCAGCACAATATCTTCGCCCACCTTATCGGGCCAGCCTCCAAGGGCCTCAACAGTCTTACGGTCATAGAGCGAAAAAGCACCTTGAGCAACCAAGGTTCCCTGAAATAGCGATTGAACGCGTTTTATCGAGGCGATCCCCAAAAAGTAATCCCACTCCTGTGCTTTAGTAATCCAGTTCTCTCGCGAGTTCCGAATCAGGATTTCGCCGGCGACTGCGCGAGTGTTGGTCGGATCAGATAAGTAGCGTCCCACCAAATGGCGTAATGCATCTTTTAGCAAGTAGGAGTCCGCATCAATTGTGATCACAATATCGGTCGTGCACTTTTTTAGCCCATGATTAAGTGCATTGGCTTTCCCCCCATTCTTTTGCAAATCAATCAACTGGAGCTGGGGATGATCAGGTATCAACTGACGAACGATAGAAGCCGTGCCATCTCGAGAGCCATCATTAATCACAATCACATGGACTGTATTGGGATAGTCCTCTTGAAAAATACTCTCTAGTGTCGTTGCAATGTCAGAAGCCTCGTTATAGGCCGCAATCAAAATTGAAATAGGCGGGTAGTGCTCTCCCCGTAAATTAGGCGGGCGCTTGTCAAGCAGTAAGGAGCTAATCACAAACGCATTCATGTAGCCCGGAATAATGGCAATAAATGAGATAAAGAAAATAGCGAGTGGCCAGCCAATCACTTGAGAAAGATCGTGGTACCACGGTAGTGATAACCAAATCGAGATTACCATCCAGACAAGCGCTGCCGTGAGGCAGATCACGTATTTGGCTTTAATTGTTTGATAAGCCATGAATTCAGGGTAACAGACTGATGTGGGTCTGGATATCAAAGCTTGACTGAATTACGCATGTATGGCGATTTTGATTGACTTATCCATCGAAACTCAAGCTTTCAAGCGTATCATTGACTTTCAATCCTATGAATAGGCGGCTAAGTTTTGGAAAGCCTTAATGATCTGCAGAAGCAAAACTGGGCACTCCTCGCGCATGCGACGGCATCCTCTGCCTTGGTACGCTCTCACAACCGGGACGAGCTCATCGAAGGTGTTTGTAGTGCAATCGTTAATCAACCACCTTACATATTGGCCTGGGTTGGTCTAGCGATTCATGACGATCTAAAAACCGTTCAGGTAATTGGTGCGCACGGCGTAGCAGCTGATTATGCTAGAAATATCGATGTTAAATGGTCGCCTAATACATCAGCCGGTCGCGGACCAACGGGAGAATGCATTCAAACGAGTTCGCCCGTCCTAATTTCAGATTCTGAGAATGACCCGCGCTTTTTACCTTGGCGGGAGAACTCTAAATCATATGGTATTCGGTCAGTCATTGCAGTGCCGATTAAGGACCACGAACCCCAAGCAATTGGTGCGCTTACGGTCTACGCTAATTTGCCGAATGCGTTTGGTGAAATTGAGGTTCAGTTATTTAAGAGTTTGGCTCAGGAAATCGGCTTTGGGCTGGGAGCCATTGAAAAGCAACGCGTGCTTGATGAAGAAATCATGAAGCGCGAACGATTAAATGCGCAATTAGTTGATTCCTTGAATGCAACGATTGAGGCTATGTCTAAAACCATGGAGTGGCGTGATCCTTATACAGCCGGGCACCAAAAAAGGGTTGCTGTTCTATCGCAAGCAATAGCCCAAAAGATAGGCTGGAGTGAGGAGAAAATTAAAGGCTTATATCTTGCTGCGTTAGTGCATGATATGGGAAAAATTGCGACGCCATCTGAGATATTAACCAAGCCGTCCAAACTCAGTGATGCTGAAATGGCATTAATTCATGAGCATCCTCAAACCGGGTACGACATCCTCAAAGATATTCCATTTACCTGGCCGATCGCGCAAGCGGTATATCAGCACCATGAGCGTCTTGACGGGAGTGGCTACCCGAATCGGCTTGTTGGCGATGCCATCATTCCAGAAGCCAGAATCTTGGCCGTAGCCGATACGATTGAAGCGATGAGCTACCATCGACCCTATCGACCCGCGTTGGGCTTGGAGCGAGCCTTAGAGCAAATCAAAGCAGATGCAGGAATTGGTTTGGATTCTCAGGTTGTCAATGCAGCCTGCACCATTTTGGATGATGCAACATTTCGTCAATTAATGATGGCTGATGATGAGTGAGTTCATTGTTATTAGTTTGTATGCTGTATCTCTGATTTTTCAAATCAGCGCATTTTATTTGTCTTATCAACTCTTTCGTCGCGCAGGCGCATATCGATTACCTTGTTTATTTTTAATGCTGGGTTTTCTTACGATTGCATTACGTCAAATGAATCTTTTAATCAATGCGATTGGGGACAGCGATCCAAATCAACTTGACGCCTTAATTACTCTAATAACTTCTAGCTTATTCGTGCTGGGAATACATTATCTTATTCGGGCATTTTCCAGCATTGAAATTCAAAGTGACATTTTTGAGCATGATGCAAAGGTCGATACGATGACCGGTGTATTTCGTCGTCAGGAAACTTTTAATCGCTTACAACAAGAGATCAGTCGAAGTTTTCGTAATCGTCAACCACTAGCACTTATTATGATTGATATTGACCATTTCAAGTTTGTGAATGATCGTTATGGGCATTTAGTCGGAAATGTAGTGCTAAAAAATTTAGCTATATCCTGTCAGCAAGAATTACGAAATATTGATATTCTCGGACGAGTTGGGGGGGAGGAGTTCTTAGTTGTTTTGCCTAATACGCATGAGGATGCGGCTCTAGCGATTGCAGAGCGTCTACGAATTCAGATTCAGAATTGTGTTGTTGCGCAGATTGACAATGAGCCAATTCGAATTACGATTAGCTGTGGTGTCGCTATTTTTAAACCAGAGAGCGAGTTAGATTTAGTTCATCCTGCCTTAGCAGATAAATATTTTCAGCAAGCTGATTTAGCAATGTACCAGGCTAAGCAGGGAGGCCGAAACCAAAGCGTAGTTTGGGCGGATTCCAAAAGCGTCTAGGTCTAATGGCGATCGGTATTTTTACTAGTTTAAATAAACTTGTAATACTATAAAAATATCGTATATCAAACTGCGTAAGTAGTTCTGAAAAAATTATTACAGGAAGATCCAATGACCTTGATTAAAAAAATACTCACCATTGTTCTATTAAGCTCAGCCTCTTTAACCTTTGCCAAAGGCAATGCCGACACCATTTTTTATGGTGGCCCAATTGTGACCGTTAACCAGAAAAACGATGAGGTCCAGGCCTTGGCAGTTCAGGGTGGAAAGATTGTGGCGGTGGGCAACAAAGATGCGGTCACGAAAGATTGGCAATCTAAAACGACGCAGTTGGTGGATCTCAAGGGTCAAACCTTAATGCCCGGATTTGTGGAACCTCACGTGCATATCATGATCACCTCGGTATTTGAGGGTCTCGGACTGAATCTGAGTAACTTTAATTTGCCTTACGATACCAAAGAGACCTTGATCGCCAAAATGAAAGCGCATCTGAAGAATGTACCCAAGGGCGGCTGGTTATTTGGCTTTGGTGTGGATCCATCACGCACCTCACCCTTTATGGCGGAACTCAATGCCGATGACCTTGACAAGGTATCGAAAGATGTACCGATTTTCATCGTCAATCAATCTGGACATATTGGCTACGTAAACCGCAAGGCCTTTGAGCTTGCTGGCGTAACTGATAAAACCCCAAACCCAAAGGGTGGCGGTATTTATGTGAAAGATGCTAATGGCAAGTTAACCGGTAAGTTAGTGGAGCCACCATCGTATTTGCCATTCATGGCCAAAATGCCCAATCCCACCGAGGCAGAGTTGATCGGCGCTATCTTAGGGACCATGCGCAAAATGGCATCGGTTGGCGTGACCACTGCCTCAGAGATGAGTGTGGGTGGTAATTTTGGGGTTGATAAAGAAATCGCTATTTATAAAGGCCTCTTTGCTAAAAATCTTTCTCCGATTCGGGTTCGTGGTTATCTATTTAGTGAGGCGATGCCCCCAGGTTATAAAACCATTAAGTCAAATGAGGGCGATGATCGCTTGCGATTCATTGGGATTAAATACATCTCCGACGGCTCAACCCAAGGCTTAACCGCCGCGCTGCGCGAGCCCTATACCTATCCCAAGGGAAGTTCTTGGAGTGGTGCGCTCAATTACAAAGATGACGAGATTTATCAATCGATGAAGTCATACTTTGATCAAGGTTGGCAGATCTCCACCCATTCCAATGGTGATAAGGCAATTGATCAAACCTTAAAAAGTTACACCAAGCTCTTGGCCGGGAACTCCAAGCCGCAAGATCGACGCCTGCGGATTGAGCACTTCACAGTGAATCATCCAGCACAAGTGCAACAAACCGTGAAATTGGGCGTGATTCCTAGCTTTACGATTGGCCACGTCGATTATTGGGGCTCGGCTTTTTACAATCAGATTATTGGCGCAGATCGCGCCAAGCGGATTGACCCCGCTGGGGAGATTAAGCGTGCTGGTGGTAAGTTCACCTTACACAGCGACACCCCAGTCTCTAATGTTGGCCCACTGAACTACATTACTGAGTCGGTCACCCGGATGTGGCAGTTACCTCCCAGCAAAGCTTTAGGCCCAGATCAAGCAATCTCAGTCGATGATGCCATTCGGGCGATTACGATTGATGCGGCTTATCAGATCTTTGCCGACCAATTGGTTGGTAGCTTAGAGGTTGGAAAGCAGGC
This sequence comes from Polynucleobacter acidiphobus, assembly GCF_003065385.1. Classification (NCBI taxonomy): domain Bacteria; kingdom Pseudomonadati; phylum Pseudomonadota; class Betaproteobacteria; order Burkholderiales; family Burkholderiaceae; genus Polynucleobacter; species Polynucleobacter acidiphobus. The sequence goes on along the minus strand of NZ_CP023277.1, from coordinate 1,110,010 downwards.
CGATTTAGTGATCCTAGAAAAGAACCCACGTAAAACCAAGCCTGAAGAGATTCGTAATATTAAGGTCATGTCGACCTGGATCGATGGCAAGCAGGTCAGTTTGAAGTAATCACATAAGGATCGTGTTCATGAAGAAAGCCGCATTCTCTTTAATTATGCTTGCAGCCCTTGGTACGACATTCGCTCAAGAATCAAGAACTGATCGCGAGATTGATGAGCGCTTTGCAGCTGCCGATAAAAATAAGGATGGCAAGTTGACCTTAGAGGAAGCAAAAGCTGGAATGCCAAGAGTTGCAGCCAACTTCCAGCGCATTGATACCCAGAAGAAGGGCTATGTAACCGCCGCAGAAATTATGGCAATGGCTGATCGTTAATTTTTTGGGCGATTAGCCAACATCTTTTTTGATTCTTCAGTGCAATTAGCCAGCTAACGGAGGCGACCTGATAGGCAGCTCTACAATATTGGCTTTTCATCAAGCCTTGAAAGTTGAGCATGTCTGTACCCGACGAACTATCTAAAAACACCCTAGGTAGTTCTGAATCCATCATCATGGGTATTGCAGGAACTGCCCCCGCATTTAGTGTGGCGGTAACCACTGCAGCGATTGTTTCTTCGGTAGGCGAGCTTTCGGTTGGCAGCGTGCTATTTTGCGGGCTCATTATGTTTGGGATTGTCCTAGCCTTCATGAACCTAAGCAAAATTACTGCTAATGCGGGCGCTGCTTATGCATGGGTGGGCCACGTATTTGGACCCAATTGGGGATTTTTTACTGGTTGGGGTCTTTTGGTGGCTTCGGTATGCTTTATGGTGTCGGCAACGATTCCAGCCGCTAGCTCCACACTGTTATTAATTGCGCCAAGCTATGTTGAGAATACCCATGCCATTGCAGCTGTTGCAGCGATTTGGCTGACACTAATTACAATTCTGGTGGCTAGGGGAATCAAGCACTCCAGCTATGTACAAATTAGCTTCACAATCATTGAGGCAACTATTTTGATAGCCATTATTGTTGGCGCATTTATTCAATACTGGGATGCCCCGGTGCGCATACCAACGTTGCAGTGGATTTCGCCATTGTCATTCTCTCCAGGACTATTCGCGACAGGCGCTTTAATCGCAATTTTCTTCTTCTGGGGATGGGATGTCACGATGAACCTAAGTGAGGAGAGTAAATCGAGTCAGGGTCATGCATCTGGTGCGGCAAGTACCGGTGCCTTTTGGTCTGTGATCAACATGATTCTCTTTTTCTCGATCATGATGGTAGTTGTCCTGATTGTATTGACGGATGATGAGATTTCAAGTGCCAATACTAATGTCTTATTCGCAGTTGCAAGCAAGCTATTTCCGGAACCATGGAACTATCTTGCTGTCTTTTGTACGATTTTGAGTACAGTTGGAACAATCGAAACCCAAATTCTGCAATTTAGTCGGAGTTTATTCTCGATGTCTCGGGATGGCATGATGCATCCGTCCTATTCAAAAATTCATCCAAAGTGGCAAACGCCATGGATTGCAACCCTGGCAATCTGGGTTTTAGGACTTTTGCTGTTATTTACTTCATCGTATATGCCGACCGTGAAATCGATCCTCTCAAGCTCCATCATGGCGATTGGATTTCAAATTTGTTTCTATATGAGTCTTGCGGGTTTTGCATGTGCTTGGTACTACCGCTCTCAATTATCCAATGGGCCAAGTCATGCAATTGGCTATGTTATTTGGCCATTTCTATCAGCATTATTCATGGTCTTTATTGCGATCTACAGTGCCCAAACTTTTGATTTTCTGACTAATCTCATTGGCTTAGGTGGTCTTGCCCTTGGGTTTATCCCTTTATACCTAAACCGAATTCGTAATCATCGACGTTCGGTATCAAATTAAAGGGACTCCTCGGCAGTTTGATACCGAGAGTCCTAGCTTAAGTTCATTCGATCCCAACGCAATTTTTACTTCGATGCTATCGTTATCACTCTATTTATAAGAGTGATTTGTCATGAGTTATGAGCTCGTTTGGTTTAAGCGTGATCTACGTTGGGAAGATCATGCCGCCTTAGCGCATGCTGCAAAACGCGGACCGATACGCTGTGTTTACATCATTGAGCCAGTTCTCTGGCAGCAAGCCGATATAGCCTTGGGCCATTTTAGGTTTATTGCCGAGTCACTGAGGGACCTCGATGTAGAACTCCGAAAACATTGTGGTGGTCTTGAGGTATTTACTGGAGAGATTCTTGAGGTTCTAGACCGCTTGTGGCAATCCCAGCCTTTTGCTGCAATTCATTCGCACGAGGAGACCGGTAATCAATGGACATATGACCGCGATCGACGTGTGGCGCGTTGGTGCGCAGACCATCACATTCCGTGGCATGAGTATCCGCAGTTTGGAGTGGTGCGACGCCTAAAGAGTCGTAATGCCTGGCAGTCGGCTTGGGAGCGTCATATGGCTAGCCCGCCAGAAACAGTTCCAACACTTTTATTCTGGAGTGACTCCATTGCGCCGTTACCAGATATTCAACCTCCAGCACATCTTCAGCACGATCCACCCCAGCGTCAGCGAGGCGGGCGTAGTCTTGCGCTCAAGACCTTGGATGATTTTTTGACGCATCGCAGTCAAGGCTATCGGGGTGGCATCTCATCGCCTCTAACTTCTCCGCAAGCATGCTCCCGGATCTCGACCTATCTTGCCTATGGCTGCCTGAGTATGCGTGAGGTGGTGAGTCGCACCCGCGCACAAATTACTAAAGAGGGGATTTCGGCAAGGCAAAAGGCGGGTTTACGGGCATTTCTGAGCCGATTGTATTGGCACTGCCATTTTATTCAAAAGCTTGAGAGCGAACCCGAGATTGAGTGGCGTAATATGCATCGCGGCTACGACGGCTTGCGTGAGAATGACTTTCATCACGAGCGCTTTGAGGCATTGAAGGCAGCACGAACTGGTTGGCCCATGGTTGATGCATGTGTGGTGATGCTACGCGAGACCGGCTGGCTCAACTTTCGGATGCGTGCGATGCTGGTTTCGGTCGCTGCTTACCCCCTATGGTTGCATTGGCGCCCCGTAGGCGAATGGTTGGCTACCCAGTTTTTGGATTACGAACCGGGGATTCATTGGAGCCAATTGCAAATGCAATCGGGTACCACGGGTATCAATACCACCCGGGTCTATAACCCGATTAAGCAAGCCATGGATCATGATCCTACTGGCGAGTTTGTGCGTACCTGGTTACCAGCGATGCGCAAAGTGCCTGATACCTACCTCTTTGAGCCCTGGAACATGCCCCAAGCTTTGCAAAAGCAACTTGGCATTCGGGTGGGCTTTGAGATTCCGCTACCGATTGTGGATTTGGTAATTGCCACCAAAGAGGCTAAGTCCCGCCTCTATGAGCGGCGCCAGCAGGCCGAGGTCCGAATCGCCAAACAGGCAGTTCTAGAAAAGCACGGCTCTCGCAAAACGATGCATCGCACCAGGGCTAAGAGTTCTCCAACAAAGGCGCAACTGGGCTTTGACTTTTAATCAGTAGCTCGAAATAGCACGGCTATGAGTGAGGGTGATCGACACCCTGCATAAATAAGTGGATTTTGGTATGCTGAATTCATCTTTTTGAAAGCCACCCATGAAATCTATCCCAACCCTCACCACTGTATTGAGTAGCTTGTTGCTTGTAACGTCTAGCCCAACCATCGCCACGGTTAGCAGCGACCCGATTGCTAAAAATTGCATTAATCAGCAATTGCGTAATCATCAAAACGTCAAGAACAGAAGTCTTGAGGCCAGTGATTTTAGTAACTACTGTACCTGTGTGGCGCGGGTAGTCCGTAATTTAGCCAGTGACCAACAATTAAGTGAGCTTAATTCACTAACGAATCAATCTAAGCCGGAGTGGCTCAAGGTGATTGAGCGTAATGCTCAAAAACAGTGCATGGTGGATCCGAACGCTAAGTTGCAGTCAACCTAAAGTATCTCACTGTGGGCTGTTCAATCTATTGGTTTAGAGCAGACCTGCGTCTTCTTGATAACCCTCAATTTGTAAACGCCTGCCAACACTCAGAGAGTCTCTTACCGGTTTTTGTACTTCCCCTGCAAGAGCAAACACCATGGTGCTTTGAGCGAGCAAGTAAGCAACGCTCTGCATGGCTGCACCAGAATCTTCGTGACTTAAGAAACTCACTAGAAGAGAAGGGATCAACGCTACTTGTTCTCGAGGGTAAGCCAAGCCATGTCTTGCCAGCGCTTTACAAAGAGATTGGTGCCGATGCACTTTATTGCGAAGCGATTGCCGCCCCTGAAGAAGAGCAGGATGTTTTGGAATTACAAAGAGCAGGACTAAATATACACACCCAATGGCAATCGACGATGCTCGATCCTCAAACCCTGGGTATGGATATTGGTGAGCTACCGGATGTCTTCACTAACTTTCGACAGTGGGTTGAAAAGCGTCGCCTGAAGTTTGCCAAGCCACTGGCCATGCCTAAAGCAATTCCGCCACTTCCAACCAAGGTACCTCAGCAGGATCCGATTCAGGAGAGTGCCATCACACTCTTTGTGAATGGTGGTGAGTCCCATGCCCTTAGGCATCTCGAACAATACTGTGAGCGACGCTTGCCCGACAGTTATAAAAAGACCCGGAATGCCTTAAGTCAATTTGACGCATCGAGTAAGTTCTCACCCTGGTTAGCAGTCGGATCGATCTCCGCGCGCACCATTGCAAAGCGGATTCATCAATATGAAGAACAATACGGGGCTAATGGTGGCACTTATTGGCTTTGGTTTGAACTTCTCTGGCGTGACTACTTTCGCTTTCTGATGCTGAAATACGGTAAACGCTTGTTTAGACCTATGGGATTGAGCCAGCGAACACCCAACACCTTTAACCCCGAATCCTTTCATCAGTGGTCTACTGGTACTACCGGTATTGATCTCATCGATGCGGGTATGCGGGAGCTGGCTGCGACCGGTTTTCTATCGAATCGCATGCGCCAAATTGTGGCAAGTCACTGGGTCTATGCCATGAACGGCAACTGGCAAGCGGGCGCAGCTTGGTTTGAGTCCTGCCTAATTGACTATGATGTTTACAGTAATCAAGGTAACTGGTTGTATGTGGCGGGTCATGGCACTGATCCACGGGGCGGCAGAGCGTTTAATGTCGCCAAACAAATTGCGCAATATGATGCAGATGGTTCTTATCGAAAACGCTGGTTGAATTAAATGACTACTATTAAAAAACGGGTTGCTATCATCGGTGCGGGGATTGCTGGCCTATCATGCGCCCAAGAGCTAGAAGCCCATGGGTTTGCAGTCACACTCTTTGATAAGAGTAAAGGGGTAGGCGGTCGTATGAGCCATCGCTATTTTGGTGACTGGGAAGCCGACCACGGTGCCCAGTACTTTACAGCGCGTGATTCTCTATTCCAGAGTGAAGTCGCTCGCTGGGTAGAAGCCGAGGTTGCCAAACCATGGTCAGGTCGGATTGTGAGCTTGAATCATGGTAATGCCATCGATAAACCCTCGGATGCGACGCGCTATGTTGGTATTCCGGCGATGACCTCACCAGCCAAACACTTAGCACGGAATCTGAATGTGCTGACTCAAGATACGGTAGTGGATCTGCATCGGATTAATGATCTCTGGAAAATCACCACCAAAGAACATGGTCAGATCGCTGGGGCATTTGAGTATCTCGTGCTCGCGATTCCATCGGTGCAGGCCGAACGCATAATTGGTAAATACTCTGCCAACTTAAAAGCGATTTGCCAGGAAGTGGTGATGCTACCCTGTTGGACTCTCTTGGCCTATTTAAAAGAACCGCTCAATCTTCCTTTTGATGGAGCCTTTGTGGAGGGTAGTGTGTTCTCCTGGTTGGCGCGTGATAACTCCAAGCCTAATCGCCCTGTGTATGAGACCTGGGTAGCGCAAGCGAGTCATGCGTGGTCTAAAGCGCATGTGGATCAGACCCAGTTTGAGATCGAACCCATTTTGATTAAAGCATTTCAGGAGCTGACTGGGGTGGAGCCCGATTTACACCAAAGCCATTTATGGCGCTATGCCAAACTTGAGGAAGCCAATGCACGAGAGTTTGCCCTCGATGCATCGATTGCGGTGGGGTTGTGTGGCGATTGGTTGAAGAATTCTACCGTGGAGGGTGCTTGGTTGAGTGGCTATCGCCTGGCAGAGCAATTAAAGCAAATTGCTCTTGCTACCATGGAATGATTTCACCACTGTAGGACCGAAACGTTCCCGAGTCCTCGGTAGTAACTTTCAATAGAACGCCTAGGATTTCATTGGCGGCCTGCTGTGGGTCACGACCAATTTCTTCACCCCGAAAGGGTTTGGATAAATTGGAGTTCACGGTGCCCGGATGTATCGCAATTAATGCCGCTCTAGGCATGGTGCGTTTGAGCTCAATCGCAGCGGTCTTGATCAGCATATTGAGAGCCGCCTTCGAGGAGCGGTAGCTATACCAACCCCCTAAACGGTTATCGCTAATGCTGCCCACCTTGGCTGATAGGGTGGCATAAATACTGCCTGCAGGATTTAAAAGCTTTGTGAACTGGTTGATGGTGAGTGCTGGCCCAATTGCATTGACTAAAAACTGCTCTTGGAGTTGTGTGGCTCGGAGATCCGCTAAGCGCTTTTCGGGGGAGACGTTCTCATTGTGTAAAACCCCGATGGTATTAATAATCAGATCAAAGGACCGGTGGGCTGCCAGTACTTCGGCTGCTGTGGCGATCGTGCTTGGGTCAGCGTAATTGATGGATGGCACAGACCCACGATGGATCCCCATCACCTCAGCGCAGTTGGAGTGCATTTGGAGGGCCGATGCCAAGGCAGAGCCAATGGTTCCGGAGGAGCCAATCACAAGGGCCCGAAACGGTTTTTGGAGTAAGGACATTCGGCGACTGTACCTGATTTCGTAAATTCGTGTTTAATCCAAGACATGCATACACTTAATCCATCTGAGCTATCGCGCATTGTCGAAATGGCCTGGGAAGACCGTACACCCTTTGAAGCAATTCATGCTCAGTTCCAGTTAACTGAGCCCGAAGTTAAAGCGTTGATGCGTAGTGTTTTAAAGCCAAGCTCCTATCGCCTGTGGCGTGCGCGAGTTACAGGACGACAAACCAAGCATCAGCAATTGCGTGACCCCGATGTGCAGCGTGCGTACTGCCCAACCCAATACAAATACAAATAAATCGATGAACCCTAATCTCAGTCTTTATCTTGTTTCTGCCATGATTGGCATCATGGTGTTCTTCACCATCGCCGTGGCGCCAACGGTCTTTAAGGTCTTGCCGCAAGAATGGGCAAGCAAGTATGTGCGCAATTTCTTTCCAAAGTATTACGCCTTCCTAGGAGCGGTCTCGATCATTGCCTCCTTTTTGGCAACCGACACCTTGAGCATGGGATTGTTAGTGGGATGCGCAGCCTTATTCTTTATCTCCCTCTGGGTTCTCACTCCAGCGATCAACCGTGCTTCCGATCAAGGACACAAGAAAAAATTTGGGATCCTGCATGGCTTAAGCGTAGTGGTGAACTTTATCCAACTCGGGATCTTTATCTACATCGTTTGGTAATTATTACTAGAAGTTACCAAACACCGAGGCTAGTGCAATCACCACAGCGAGGGTTAGTAAAGGAAAGACAATCGTGACCATTGCAATATAACGGTAAGCTGCGCGATGGGTGAGTTGGCAGATGCCAAGTAAAGTAATCACAGCACCATTGTGGGGTAGGGTATCCATGCACCCTGATGCCATCACTGCAACCCGATGCAAGAGCTCGGGACTAATTCCGAGGGCAATCGCCTTTTGTAAATAGTCAGCACCGAGGGTTTGAAGAGCAATCGATAAGCCCCCCGACGCAGACCCCGTTATGCCGGCTAATACATTGACCGCAACCGCTTCACTAATCAGTGGATTGCCTGGAGCAATGCTTAAGACAAACTCCCGAATCAGAATAAAGCCCGTGAGGCTCGCGATGACCGAGCCATAGCCCACCTCTGAAGCGGTGTTCAGAATAGGTAGCATCGAACCGACTGCACCTTGGTTAATGGCTTCATTGGAGCGCTTGAGTTGACGTGCGCCTAGCGTTTGTATGCCATAGATCAGGGCAATACCTGCTGAGAGGGCAATAATGATGGCCCAAATTCCGATCTGTGAGGATAGGGCGGTAATCCCAAAGCGGTCTTGTAGCAAGAAAGTAGGTTGCCATTGGGGTAGGACCCATTTGGCCATTACCAAATTGGTTACGCTCATGACAACAATAGGAAGAATGGCGAGCGCAAATCCAATCGACTGGGGAGCTGGCTCATTCGTGTGAGCCGATGTCGCACGATCTGTTGCCCCAGAGTCTGAATTGGACATGAACCCCAAGGCCTGTTGCTGGCGACGCAGCCACCAATACCCCAAACCCAGCATCATGCAACTGGCCAGAATGCCAAGACCGGGGGCGGCGAAGGAGTCGGTCCCAAAAAATGGACTCGGAATTGAGTTCTGTACGGATGGGGTGCCTGGTAAGGCGGTCATGGTGAAGGTGAATGCACCTAGGGCAATGGCACCGGGTAGGAGGTTCATGGAGATCTGAGAACGCTCAAAGAGCGATTTGCCAATCGGATACATCATGAACGCCACCACAAAGAGGGATACCCCACCATAGGTCAGGATGGCGCAGGCCAGAACCACCGCGAGGAGGGCATGTTGAGTACCTAATTTCTGTGTGATGTGATTTGCAATCGCTAGGGCATAGCCAGAGGACTCCATTAGCTTTCCAAAAATAGAGCCGAGCAGAAACAATGGGAAGTACTGAATTAAATACCCACCCATCCCTTTCATGAACACTTGGGTGTAAACAGGCAGCAACTCTTCAAATTGACCACTCAGTAAAACGGCCAGCAGGGCCATCACGGGTGCCAAGATCAAAACACTCATGCCGCGGTACGCAAGCAGCATCAAGAGGCTTAAGGAGATGAGGATGGCGAGTAGATCCATAACGAGGAATAAGGATAGTGAAAGTAATGAGTGCTATTTTGATCTATATCAATAGACGCGTTTCCAATAAGGGCAAACTGATCATGGACTTTTAAAGGAGAAACGAATGTTTGCACACATACTCGTACCCGTTGTGGATGACATGGTAAATGCTAAAAATATGAAAACTGTTGCAACGCTCTTATCCGAAGCGGGTGCACGTGCCACGCTACTTTACATTTCTGATCCGCGGGCGCCGTATGTCTACACCACCAAGGTAGCTGATTACAAAAAAGCCGATGAGCGTCATGAGCAAGTCTGCGATGCACACGCCAAAGTGGTTTTAGAGAAAGCCGCCCGATTAATTGGGGGAGAAGTGAAGATTAAGACGCTACATGAGTACAGCACCGAAGTGTATGAAGGCATTCTTGAGGCAGCGAAGAAAGTGAAGGCCAATGCCATTCTGATGGCCTCGCATAAACGCACTGGCCTGAAAAAAGTGTTTATGGGTAGCGACACCTATGCAGTGATTGCAAACTCAAAATTACCCATCATCGTCATCTAAGCAAGTATTAGCCAAAGCCCTAGTGAACGATCTGGGGCTTTGGTACTGAGTTGATAATTCCCTTAGAAACAGTCAACCAATCGGTGTTCTGCAAGTTTGCAGAATTCCTGATAGCGTAGCCCTATTGTCATAAGGAGTACTACGCATGAAACGCATTTTTCTCTTCCTAATTACCAACATTGCCATCATGTTGGTGATCACGATCATCATCAATATCTTTGGCTTAGGCCAGGTCTTGGATGAGCAGGGTGTTGGCCTTGATCTAACCTCGTTACTGATGCTCGCTGGTGTAGTGGGCTTTACGGGATCGTTTATCTCGCTAGCTCTATCAAAAACCATGGCCAAGCATTCCACCGGCGCCTATGTGATTGAGCAGCCCCGTAATGAGCAAGAGCAGTGGCTGCTGAATACGGTGGCTCGGCAAGCCAAGGAAGCAGGCATTGGCATGCCCGAGGTGGCAATCTACGACTCAGCAGACATCAATGCCTTTGCAACCGGGATGATGCGTGACAGTTCCTTGGTGGCTGTCAGCACCGGCTTGTTACGTGGCATGACCCGCGATGAGGCTGAGGCGGTATTGGCCCACGAGGTGAGCCATGTGGCCAATGGCGATATGGTGACCTTGGCACTCATTCAAGGGGTCATCAACACCTTTGTCTTCTTCCTCTCGCGCGTGATCGGTCACATTATTGATCGGGCGGTCTTTAAGACCGAGCGTGGTCATGGTCCTGCCTACTGGATTACCACCATCATTGCCCAGTTGGTCTTAGGCATCTTGGCGAGTGCGATTGTGATGTGGTTTAGCCGTCAGCGGGAGTAGCGTGCTGATGCAGGCGCCGCCTATCTAGAAGGTAAGCAGAAGATGATTCGGGCACTGGAACGCCTGCAAAAGTCGGTCAATGAGCCTCATTTGCCCGAACAGTTAGAAGCCTTTGGTATTTCAGGCGGCATGGGCACAGGTCTTAAGCGTCTCTTCATGAGCCATCCGCCATTGGATGAGCGTATTGCCGCCTTGCGCAATATGGCCGATTAAATCCCGATGGTTGGCGGTTTACCGCCAACCATCACGCCTCATCAAAAGTAAGCAATTTCCCCAGAAAAAGGAGTGGTATTCAAATAGTCTGTACTCGTACTAAAATAGTACGCATACAGACTAATTGGAAATACTATGACTTACCTCCGTTTTATCCGTAGCCTCGCGAGTACCTATCAAGCCTTTGAGGCCTATTCGACGAAGCACATCAAGGGCATGGGTTTGACCATGACCCAATTTGATGTGATTGCTACATTGGGCAATCAACCGCCGATGACCTGCAAGGAATTGGGTGAAAAGACCTTGATTCTGAAAGGTACGATGACTGGTGTGCTCGAGCGCTTAGAGCAAAAAGGTCTGATCACAAAGATACCCAATGCTGAGGATGGCCGCAGTTACAAGATTGGCTTGACCAAAGCGGGCGAGCGCCTCTTTAAGAAAGCCTTCCCAGAGCATGTGCAGTATTTGGAGCAGGGCTTTGCCAAGTGCAGCATGAAGGAGCTCAATCAAACCATCGAAGCCTTAGACCGAATTCGTAGTCAGTTTATTTAATCCCAATCAACCCAAATCACCAGGAGAAACCATGTCAAATATTGCAGTCGTATTCCATAGTGGCTATGGCCATACCCAAAAGCAAGCTGAGGCGGTTGCCAAAGGCGCTAACGCAGCATTGATCGCCATTGATGCCGAGGGAAACATTACCGAAGCCCAATGGGAGATATTAAAGAACGCCAAAGCGATTATCTTTGGTTCGCCCACCTATATGGGCAGTGTGAGTTGGCAGTTCAAGAAGTTTGCCGATGCAAGCTCAAAGCCCTGGTTTGGTCAGCAGTGGAAAGACAAAATCTTTGGCGGCTTTACCAACTCAGCCACCATGAATGGTGACAAACACTCGACCTTACATTATTTCTTTACCTTAGCGATGCAGCACTCGGGTATCTGGGTCGGCACTGGCCTCATGCCATCAAATGCCAAGTCCGCTAAGCGCGATGATGTGAACTATGTCGGCTCTTTTGCGGGCGCTATGATGCAAACCCCATCGGATGCGAGTGCCGATGAGGTGAACTCCGGTGACCTCGAGACCGCGCGGCTGTATGGTGAGCGGATTGCAAAAATTGCTAGCCAGTTTCACGCATAAATCATGATGCAGATTCGTAAATCCCAGGAGCGGGGCTATGCCGATCATGGTTGGCTCAAGAGCTTTCACTCGTTCTCCTTTGCCAATTACTACGACCCTAAATTTATGGGGTGGGGTAATTTGCGTGTGATCAACGAGGACCGGATTGATCCTGGCACTGGCTTTGGTGAGCACAGCCATCGGGATATGGAAATCATTAGCTATGTTCTCTCAGGCGAGCTGGCTCACAAAGACAGCATGGGCAATGTCAAATCCATCCCGCCAGGGGATATCCAGCGGATGAGTGCTGGTACGGGTGTCACCCACAGCGAGTTCAACTATGCCAAGGATCAGACCACCCATTTTCTGCAAATCTGGATTCAACCGAAATTTACGGGGGTCAAACCAGGCTATGAGCAAAAAACGATTCCGGCGGAAGATAAAGATGGCAAATTACGCCTCTTAGCCTCCATCGATGGAGCAGAGGACTCGATCACCATCAACGCCGATGCCAAGCTCTATGCCGGTACTTTTGATGGTGATCAATCAGCAATCCTCAAACTGGATCCAAGTCGCAAAGGATATGTGCATCTCATCAAAGGCACCCTGACGGTGAATGGTCAGCGCTTAAGCGGTGGAGATGCTGCCATGATTGCTAACGAGACAGATATTGAGATTAGCCATGGGGAAGAGGCAGAGGTATTGGTATTCGATCTTGCGTGAATTACACTCAAGTATTAAAAGAATAAATTTGATTCTATGTCGCCAGGCTCATCCAAACTTGTTCGTCTATTCCTAGCTGGCCTATTAGCGGCATTTCCGCTTATTGCAACAGCTCTGCTAATTGCGTTTGTAGTGGGCATTGTGATTCGGTGGCTTGGACCATCGAGTGCGGTTGGTAGCGTAATGGCAAAGATGGGCTTAGGTATTGCTGGTCTGGAGTGGGTCGGCTACGTGGTTGGTTTGGCGATCGTGATCCTTGCTTTACTGATTCTTGGCTTATTGGTGGAGAAGGGGCTGCAGAAGGGATTTACAGCCATCATTAATGGCTTGGTTCGTAAGATACCCGTGGTACGAACTGTCTATGACACCATTCATAGCTTTGTGAGTTTGGTTGCCAAGCGGGATGACGAAGAGCTCAAAACGATGCGCCCCGTATGGGTACATTTTGGCGGGGCAGGCGGCGTATCCGCTCTAGCATTGCTCTCATCCCCCCAAGCCGTAATGGTGAAAGAGCAGGCCTGCTATGCAGTGATTGTGCCAACCGCACCAGTACCGATTGGAGGTGGCTTACTCTATGTACCAGTTGATTGGGTAAGCCCCGCCGAGATTGGTATGGAAGAACTCACCAGCATCTACGTGTCGATGGGTGTTACATCACCGCAGTTTATGAAGACCCATCAAGATCTTACAAAAGTAATTCCAAAGTAAGTATTTAATCTTTTAGCCTTTGTCACAAACCTGTCATATATTTCTATATAATTGGAAATATGAAAAATACCGACGCCATCCAAGTTCTTCTGGCCCTAGGGCAGGAGACCCGTCTCAATATCTTCCGTCTGATCGTGCAACGCGGCGATATTGGCCTGACCCCTAGTCAGTTGATTGAGAAGTTGGGGATTCCCAATGCAACCTTGAGCTTTCATCTGAAAGAACTTTTCAATGCGAAGTTATTGCTAGTGGAGCGTCAAAGCCGAAACCTCATTTATCGCCCAAATCCAAACTTAATTGAGGATTTAAGTGGCTTCTTATTAGATAACTGCTGCCAGGGCCAATCCTGCAGTACCCCTAAATCCAAGAAGAAGGTGGTGTGCGAATGAAACGTCTTCATGTCCACGTAGCAGTCAACAACATCCCAGAGAGCATCCCGTTTTATTCCAAGATGTTTGGTTGCGAACCCACTGTCATCAAAACCGATTACGCCAAATGGCAACTAGAGGATCCGAAAGTGAACTTTGCGATCTCAGCCCGCGGCGCCCCAGTTGGGATCAACCACTTAGGAATCCAAGTGGATGAAGCCAGTGAGTTAGGGGAAATGAAAACCCGCCTTGATCAAATTCAGGGGGAGGTAGTTGAGGAAATGGGTACCGCCTGTTGCTATGCGCAATCGGATAAGTACTGGGTCAATGATCCTGCCGGTATTCCGTGGGAGACCTTCCATACACTCGACTCCATTCCGGTCTTCAATCAATCTGAATCAACCAGCGCTGATGCCTGCTGTGTACCAGCCCCCATTGCTAGCGTATCGATCGCATCGATCACCAAAAAATCGTGTTGCTAATTTATTAACAGGACCTCTCATGAAAAAATACAACGTACTCTTCTTGTGCACCCACAACTCCGCCCGTTCAGTGCTTGGTGAGGCGCTAGCCTCCACCCATCCGAGTGGTCTATTCATAGGTTACTCGGCAGGGTCAACCCCCGGCACCCAAGTTAATCCCTTTGCCAAGGAGTTGGCCTTAGAGATGGGCTATGACGAGTCCAAATTACGCAGTAAGAGCTGGGATGAGTTTGGTTTACCCAATGCGCCCAAGATGGATTTCATTATTACGGTCTGCGATAACGCCGCCGGCGAGGTGTGCCCCGTCTGGCCAGGTAACCCTGCCACCGCACACTGGGGATTTCCGGATCCATCGCAAGTCACTGGAACGGATGTAGAGAAGCGTCTTGCATTTATTGAGGTGATGAACGGTCTCAAAAAACGTGTTGATTTATTAGCCAGCATGCCGCTCGAGAAACTCGACTCGATGGCTCTGAAAGAAATCCACTCCAAAGCCTCATGAGGTCCTACGCGGCCGAGTTCTTCGGCACCGCATTACTGCTCGCAATTGTGGCGGGTAGCGGCATCATGGGCGAGACCCTCTCCAATGGCAATGCAGCTGTGGCTTTGCTCGGTAATAGCATTGCAACCGGAGCAGGGCTTTATGTCTTAATCGTCCTCTTGGGTCCCATCTCCGGTGCGCATTTCAATCCGGCAGTAAGCCTGATGTTTTGGAAGCTCGGGCATCTCAATCTCAACAGGCTACTTGCCTATTGGGCATGTCAGTTCAGTGGTGCGATTGCCGGAATTTGGGTAACGCATCTGATGTTTGGTCTAGCGATCTTGCAAGAGTCAACAAAAGTGCGAACGGGTATTGGTATTTGGGCTAGTGAGTTGATCTCAACACTCGTGCTTCTCTCGGTGATTCGGATTGGGGATCAAGCGGCAAAGGACAAGGTGCCAATGTTAGTGGCCCTCACAGTCACCGCGGGTTACTGGTTTACCTCATCCACCTTCTTTGCCAATCCCGCGGTCGCTGTGGCCAGAAGTCTGACCAATACCTTCGTGGGTATTGCGCCTGCCGATGTATTGGGCTTTGTTAGCGCTGAATTGATTGCTGCCCTCGTGATGGTGATGCTGTTTTGTAAAGCAAGTAAGACGATTTATCAACGATAGGGCGTAATCTTATCGGCGTTCAGGACATACGCACTGTTGCCAATCTCGGAGTAGGTGCGACCCTCGCTGAGGATACCTTCGACCCAAATGGCATCCATGGTGCGCACCTTTGAACCTTTGGGAGGCTTGACCAAAATAATTTGATTGGCTGGCGGTGGTGGCGAATGAATACAGGCGCCAAAGTAGGGAACTAATAAAAATTCACTGCTTTGCATCCGCTCGGCATCAAGTGGCACCACATATCCAGGAATGCGAATCGCTTTGCCAATATAAACTTTGGACGATGGTGCAGTATCCCAAGCCTTCTTTAATCGAGCATAGGCCTCATCGGCCTTGGGATCGCCATCCATTAAGCTGCCGTAGCGGCGCATGCGGGTGACCTCCAAGATCATTTTCTTGCGCCAGCCCTCAGGCATCAGATCATCCCACTCGATCTCTTTATAGGTCGTAGCCTCACTGCGAAGTGGATGCACCCCTAGCATTAGGCCCAGTAAGCTGACACTCGATAAGCGTAAAAAGGGTCGTCTCATGTGGATGGGGGATTTAACTCTTCGTTGAGTGCCATTCTATAGGCTTTAATAGCGGGAATGCAGGCGCAGAGTAACACTACAATCACGAGGGCTAAAAGCGAAAGCAAATCATGGGTGGCGGGAAGCCCGATGCTGGTGACCACACCCCAAGAGGTGCGGAAGTAATCGGCTGATAAGAGAATGGAAACCTGAAGTATTAGCCAACCTAGTGCAATACCAATCAAGCTAATCAACAGAGCCTCAAACAGCACGAGACGCAAGAGTTGATAGGGCTTGGCCCCAATCGCCCGAAAGATCGCTAACTCACGACGCCGGTTCTCGAGTGAGACCAATAGGGTGGCCGTGATTCCTAAGATGGTGGTGATCAACACCCCTAAAGAAATAATCAATAGCGCGTTCTCAGCCACCTCCATGGTGGACCACAAATCATCTAAGGCAACTCCGGGCATCACACCCATAAGCCCCGCATTGGGTAGGGCATCAATCTGACGCCGCACTGAGAACACGCTGCCCCGATCCTTGAGCCCGACATAGAACGCGCTCACCTGAGAATCCGGATTGAGCTTGGCAAACTGGATGCCACCTTCTTCAATGTCATGGAGCGCATCAAAGGCATTGGTGGAAATGAACACCGCGTTATCGATTGGCGTGCCATTGGGCTTTAGGATGCCCACAATCCGAAAGGGCGAGTTACTGTGATCTTGCTTCGGACCAGTACCCGATCCATGGGTAATGGCAATTTGTCCACCCAGTTTCAGTTGGGTGTTCTTAGCCACGTTAGAACCCAGTACGACCTCAAAGAGTGTGGGATCGGTCAGCGCCTTACCTTCGGATAATTCTAGGTGGCGACCTTGTGCCTTAATCCGAGTAAAGAACTCAACGCTCGTTCCTACGACTGGATAGCCCCGAAAGCTATCGCCTAATTGCACGGGTACTACCCAGGCCACAGGCTTAATGGCCATGAGGGATTTTTCATAGGAGGCGGCAATGGTGTTGGTCGCTCGACCAATATGAAAGACACTATACAAAATGAGCTCGGTGGGACTTCCCTTGGCGCCTACTACTAAATCGACACCACTGATGGCATTCGAGAAACTGGTCTTGGTGTCATCCCGGATCTTAAAGACCCCAAGCAAGATCGCTACTGAGATAGCGGTCGATAGCACCATAATCAATAAGCCGCCTTTGCGCGCCAGCGCGCTCAAGAGTGCGATACGCAACCAAACCATTAGACGGCTACCTTCTGCGCAAAGGTGATGCGCTCATCAAATTGCTCACTCAGGCGCTCATCGTGACTGACCATTACTAATGCAGTGCGTTGCTCATGTGCAAGACTCAGAAACAGATCCATCAGTTGGGTCTGATTCTGCCAATCCAAGGCTGAGGTGGGTTCATCCGCAATCACAATCGATGGACGACCAATAAAGGCACGTGCCGCCGCAACGCGTTGCTGTTGACCAATCGAGAGCCGATGCGCTGCTTGTGAGAGAAGTGCGGGTGCCAGGCCTAAGCGTTGCAATAAATGCGTGAGCGCCAAATCCAGGGAGCCAAACTCCGCAATCGCCGCCTGACGACGCTTGGGATAAAGATGCGTTGGTAGCAAAATATTGTCGGCAACACTTAAGTAGGGGATTAAATTAAATTGCTGAAAGATAAAACCCATTTCTTCGCCACGTAAGCGATCAATCGCACCCCGACGTAAATCCTGTAAACGTTCACCATGGATCCAAATCTCCCCACGCTTGGGCGGCATCACCCCGGCGAGCAGATTTAATAAAGTACTTTTGCCACACCCCGATGGTCCTGAGATAAAGAGACTCTTCCCAGGGGCAACCGAGAACGATAGGTTGCTAAAGAGTGGGGCTTGCCCGGGCCAAGCAAACTCCAGATGCTTAACCTCAATTGCGAGGGAGTGACGTGCGCTACTCACTTAAAAGCGAACGGTATTGGAATCGCGTTTGGCGGTCACTGATTTTTGACCCCAAGGACCAACCGACTCCACCCGAATCTTTTTGAGACGCTTGTATTCTGAGAAGAGGCCAATACTAAGTTGCTTGAGTGAGGCAAGCTTGGCACAGTTCAGATCAAACTGATAGTCCAGATCGGCATGCTTACCGGCTTGATCGCGTACGATGGTGCTGCTAATTAATTTTGGGGAACACTCTGCATCTTTATTTGCTTCAAAGAATGCACCAGGGTTCTGCAATTTCTGATTCATGGTGTTGATGGCATTGGTCTCCGCTTCTGTCTTGGGCACACGCTCAAAACCGACTAGAGCTTCTAACGGTACCTTGAGTTTGCCAACCACTTGATTGGCATCCACGCTGATTTCTAAGCGGCCCTTGCCATGCTCATGGGCATGGCCATGCTTGGGTTGGGCAAGTGAGTGCGTTGACACTAGGATCAAGAAACTGAGGGGTAGGTAGCGAAGCGTCATGGTGAGCTATCCAAAATGCACACAGTTGTATAGATATTTACCCACTATGGTACCCAGAAAATAATGCGAATTAGTAAATGACCTATAAAATCAGTGGATTATTACGAATCACTTGGAAGTACTATGAATCGATCCACCCGCAGAGCCCATTTCCTCCTTGCAATGCTTTGTCCATTGCTTCTTATCGCATGCCAATCGACTGGCAAAGATGGCAAGCCATTGACCCCAGCCGAGATTACGCAAAAGCGCGAAGCAACCATCAAAATGGCAGAAAACGGCCTTAATCTTTTGTTAAAGCAAGATCCTAAGGTGCGTAAAGATATTGAGAGTGCGGCAGGCTATGCCGTATTTAATACCACCAATGTGAACGTCATCTTGGTGGTGGTGGCTCGTGGCGAGGGGATTTTGTTCGATAAGCGTTACAAAGACCAACCCGTATTCATGCGTGATATGAAGACCGGTGAGGGTCTGGGTGCTGGATACCAAGAGCAATACCAAATCATTATTTTTAAGAACCAGGACGCGATTGACCAATTTATTCTGACCACCGTTGATGGTCAGCAGTTAGGTCTTGATGTCGAGGCAAACTTCTCGGCTGGCTCTAGCAGTACGATCCGCTCGTTTAATCCGAATGTGACCTTCTATACCGTAGGGATCTCGGGCTACGACATACAAGCCAATTATGGTGGCGCCCTATATATGGTCGATCAACAGCTCAACACCCCAGCTGTTCTTAAGGCCATTCAGGAAAGACGTCAAAAGAAGTAATTCATCTTTCTATGGTGAGCACCTCAGCATCACTTGAGTTCGATACCATTATTGTGGGGGCTGGTAGTGCTGGTTGCCTCTTGGCAAACCGTCTCTCCGCCGACCCAAACCATCGAGTCTTATTACTCGAAGCCGGAGGAGAAGACGATTGGTTTTGGATCAAAATCCCCGTCGGCTACCTCTACACGATTGCCAATCCCAGAACCGACTGGTGCTTTAAAACCGAGTCCGATCCTGGCCTCAATCAGCGCTCGATTCATTATGCGAGAGGGCGCGTGATTGGTGGATCCTCATCGATTAACGCCATGATCTATATGCGTGGCCAGGCGACTGACTATGCTCGCTGGGCGGAGTTAACCGGCGATTCCAGATGGGCTTGGGACCAAACCCTAGAAACCTACAAATCGCTAGAAAACTATTTTGGGGGTGCCAATACGTGGCATGGGGATCAAGGGGAGATGCGAGTCGAGCAGCCTCGGGTGAAATGGGAGATCTTAGATGCTTGGCGCAAAGCTGCACAGGAGCAGGGCATTCCCTCGATCGAGGAGTTCAATCGGGGTGATAACGAAGGATGTGCGTATTTTCAGATGACCCAAAAGAAGGGAGTGCGTTGGTCGATGGCCGATGCGTATCTCCATCCAATTCGTCATCAAAAGAACCTGACAATCCTCACTAAAGCCCAGGTCCTAAAACTCAATCTAATACCGACGCAACCCCAAACCCAAAATAATCCGCAGCAACAGAAGAATGCCTGGTATGGCGCAGCCTGGGAGGTCACTAGCTTGGATCTAATCCATGCCGGATCACGCATCACTGCGCATGCAAAAGACCAAGTTATTTTGGCAGCTGGTTCCATTGGATCCCCCCAACTATTGCAAGTCTCCGGAATTGGTGCGTACCATCACCTCAAATCCATCGGGGTCAAAACGAAGGTAGACCTTCTGGGCGTAGGTGAGA
Organism: Polynucleobacter acidiphobus; assembly: GCF_003065385.1. Lineage (NCBI taxonomy): Bacteria > Pseudomonadati > Pseudomonadota > Betaproteobacteria > Burkholderiales > Burkholderiaceae > Polynucleobacter > Polynucleobacter acidiphobus. Next base: position 1,090,211 of record NZ_CP023277.1, on the reverse strand, counting down.
ACTTGCAAGACCATTTACAGATCCGCACTGTGTATCAGGTTGAAAACTGCAAGACCGTCAATACACTCTATAAAAACTGGTTCACCCGAATGGGAATGGGCTTTGAGTATCTCATCAAACGTACTGGACCACTGACGATGCCACCATCGACCTTGGGTGCTTTTACCAAAAGTGATCCATCGCAGCCCACAGCAAATATTGAATGGCATGTACAGCCACTCTCCTTGCCTAAATTTGGGGAACCGCTACATCCCTTTAATGCGATTACACCCAGTGTATGCAATTTGCGACCCAGTTCACGTGGCTGGGTGAGGGCACAATCAGCCGATACCCAGATGCATCCACAAATCCAGTGCAATTATTTATCGACTCCAGACGATCTGAAGGTGGCAGTCGATAGCCTCCGAATCACTCGCCAAATTATGGGCAGCGATGCTCTAAAGCCCTACGCCCCCAAAGAGGTATTACCTGGTACTCAATTACAAAGCGAGCAAGACCTTGAGCACGCGGCACGTGATTTAGGAACCACGATCTTTCATCCAGTGAGTACCTGCGCCATGGGGAAGGTTGACGCTCAAGGTCAAACGAATAATCCAAATACTGTGTTGGACTCCGAGTGTCGGGTAAGGGGTGTGGCACGCTTACGAGTCATCGATGCCTCAGCGATGCCTTGTATTACCTCCGGCAACACCAATGCACCAGTCATGCTCATCGCAGAAACAATTGCCAGGCAAATCCTAGCGCAGCGCTAGGTGAGGGCCCATAAATTATTAATATGATCTACGACCGACTGTGAAGACAATCATCCACACCCTTTTTTGCCTATTACTAGGTATCGGCAGCTCCGCCCTGGTGGCGCAGCCCTTGCCAAAGGATTGCCCACTCACAGCAAAAACACAAGCAGTTGAGGGTGGCACGATTCATTATCTGCAAGGAGGCGCTGGGGAGACCGTGTTGCTACTTCACGGACTCTTTGCACAAAAGGAGCAGTGGATAGAAGTGGGATGCCTTCTAACAAAGCAGGGACTCATGGTAATTGCACCAGATCTGCCTGGCTATGGAGCAAGTCGACCCTTTCCTCAATCGGCCTATCAGCTTGAGCGTCAAGTTGAGCTACTACAAAGACTCATGCAGTCGCTTCAGATAAATCGTTTTCATATTGGCGGAAGTTCGATGGGTGGGGCCATTGCTGCGCTCTATACAAAGCATAATCCCAATCAAGTGATGACATTAGCCTTCATTGGAGCCCCCTTAGGGATTGAGTCATGGAGCCCACAGATTGAAGGTGCCTTAAAGAAGGGCATCAATCCTTTTATACCGCAAACCAGCAAAGAGTTTGATTTGGAGATGCGACTGTTATTTGCCAAGCCACCGCAGATTGATCCCGCAATCAAGCAGTCATTGATCCAATCGTACGTAGTAGATCGAGCGCATTATCAACGGGTATGGTCGATTGTGGATCAATACACTCGGGTTCTGGAGCCAATGCGCTTTAGCCATCCCATATTCGCAGTGTGGGGCCAGCACGATGGCGTATTCTTGGTTAAAGGTGCCACTGCCTTACAGGAAAGAATGGTGAAGGGAAAGGTTCGGATTGATCCAAACTCTGCCCATTTATTGATGCTCGAGGATCCGCAGGGCCTTGGCCAGCAATACGGACTATTTATCAAGCAATCAAAGAATCTGGCCATCCAATAAAATCCAGTACGCTGATTTTTTAAACATGACTCAATAGAAAAAGAGATTTTGCTTTTGCCACGCATACTACTCATTTGGATTGGGATGATTCTTGCGTATCAGGGTGTTGCACTAGCCCAAGCCCAAACTCAAACTCCAACCAGCACCATGAGCCATGCCGCTAAATCGGGGCAGCAGATGCAAAATCCGCTGTATCCAAAAATGAGTGTGCAGGTCACATATAACGCCAATCAACAACTCGGCGCGAACAGTAACATTAAACAAGATGAGTATATGGTGGCCCCAGTGATTCCACTTCAGCTTGGATCGAATATCCATTTGATTCTGAACCCGATGCTTACCTATAACCACAATATCAGTGGCCAACAGGTGACCAATCAACAGCAACCGATTCAATTTCCAAGCTACTTTACATTTATGTTTGATCGAAAATGGTTTGCAGGAATCGGCCCCTATATCCAGACCCCAGCCAGTGATCCGAATAGTGGTACTCGACAAACGGGTGTTGGCGTATCGGCTGGGGCCTTATATGCGCCAGACAATTGGACTATTGGTTGGACGATGTTTAATTCCTGGGGAATTGGCAATGACCTGTCAGGTGGCACAGCCAATATTTTGAATGTGCAACCAACACTGTCCTATACCAGCGATCATGCGTGGACTTATAACCTATCGAGTCAAATGAACTTTAATTACACCGCGCGTAATGCTACTAATCAGCTCACCTTGAGTGGCGGCAAAACGGTCAAATTACTGGACTATCACGTCTCATTTCAGTTGGGACCCACCTATATGGTGAGCACAACACCTACCAGCGCCAAAGGCTTTGGAGCTTATCTTGGGGTCAGTATTAAATCAGCCCAATAAGGTCAAGTATGATGAAGCCTCTAAATGAAAGGCTCTTGAGATGACCCGTTTTTTGTTAACGATCTTAGCTACCTTAATCCTAACTAATATTGCCCAGGCACAACCATGCAAGGCATTGGTTATCACGGGTCATCCAGCATATCCGCCAGTTGCTTGGGCAGCCGACGGAAAACTGCAAGGGTCGTCGGTTACTTTAGTCAGCAATATTGCCAAAGGTCTTGGGGTTGAGAAAGTTACCTCGATGGATTTTGGTTCATGGGAGAAGGCGCAACAAGCCATACGTGATGGTCGCGCAGACATCATCTTTGGCATCTATAAAAATCCGGCCCGAGCTGAGTATATGCATTACATAGAGCCTCCTTATATGCTCGATCCAGTATCGATCGTGATTCGTAAGGGTGACAACTTTAAGTTCACTCAATGGTCAGATCTAAAAGGGCATCGTGGCGTGACTAATCAGGGAGAGAGTTATGGCAGTCAATTTGATGCCTATATCAAATCCGATTTGAACGTTGCGCACTCTAATGGCGTTGATCAGGCATTTACTCAGTTACTCAATAAACAGGCTGACTACTTGATTATTGGAACCTACCCAGGCAAATTAGAAGCTAAGAAGTTAAATTTGGACTCCAAGCTCGTGTTCTTGCCCAAGAGCGTTTTAACAGCAGATATGTATATTGCGTTCTCTAAAAAATCTAAGTGTTATGCGCAATTGGGGAAGGGCTTCTCTGAGGGAATCAAGAAAGCAGTTACCAGTGGTGAGGTCAATCAACTCATTGAGAGTGCCAATCAGCAGTTTTATAAATAGTCAAAACAAAGAAAAAGGCTTACAAGCTAACTAACCTGTAAGCCTTGCTGAATTTGGCTCCCCGACCTGGACTCGAACCAGGGACCTGCGGATTAACAGAGCCTTTTTGAAAAAACTAAGTATTAATCGAGCTGAAATCATTTTAAATTGTTTAGAAGAGTTTGAAAACAATTTGAATAGTTTTAGTACGATTTTTACTGGGCAGGCCAATTAAGCCTGGTACTTACTAGACCTGTGGTTTACACACCATGCTGAGTGCAGGGTTTCCAATCTTTTAATAAAAGGGCATTACTTAAAACAAAAAGACTAGATAGTGCCATTGCACTTCCAGCGATCATTGGCGATAAGTATCCAGTCGCTGCTAGTGGAATGCCTGCCGTATTGAACACAAAAGCCCAAAATAAGTTTTGCTGAATCTTTTTCCAGGTTTTTCTAGAAATGTCTAAAGCTTGGGGAATTAATGCTAGATCACCTCGCATTAGAGTGATACCTGCCGATTGAATTGCTACATCAGTGCCTGTGGCCATGGCTATTCCAACATCAGCACTTGCTAAGGCTGGCGCATCGTTGACACCGTCACCAACCATCGCAACCCAACGTCGATTTTTACTGGCTGATATTTCTTTTAGATTCTGAACAATTTGAGCTTTATTCTCTGGCATTACAGAAGCATATATTTCATCAATACCAATCTGCTTCGCAACTGCTGATGCTGCCTCAGCCCGGTCACCAGAGATCATCGCTGTTTGAATTCCATCCGAATGTAATGAATGAATCACAGCCTTTGCATTAGGCTTAATTTCATCTCCAAACAGGAAAACGGCAATGTACTCATTACGGCCCTTCACGCGAAGGACTGAACTGGTTTGACCATTATTTAGAATTGAGTGAAATTTAGCGGCAACTGCTTGAAAATCTGCCTCCTGGCTTATTGATTCCAGGCTTTGTAAGACAAGTACAGCGTCCTTCCAAGGACCTTGATTTAGTTTGCCCTCAATTCCGAGGCCTGCAATGATGGTGCTATCGGAGACCGATAGCGGAAGAGTTCCTGAGGCACGCGCCTCGTTAATCACTGCTTTGGCAAGCGGGTGTTCGCTACCCAGTTGCAATCCAGCTGCGCTCGCTAAAATTTCAGGTATTGGAGTTTGATTACCCAGCGGAACAATTTCCAAAAGTCGAGGCTCACCTATTGTTAAAGTCCCGGTTTTATCAAATGCAACAATATTGATTCGATGGGCAAGCTCTAAGACTTGGGAATCTTTAATGAGGATTCCATGGCGAGCTGCGACACCTGTACCAGCCATGATGGCTGCCGGTGTGGCCAATCCGAGAGCACAGGGGCAAGCAATCACAAGGACTGAAACAGCTCGCAAGATGGCAGTACTACCCGATTCTAGGACCAGCCAATTAATAAGACCTGTTAGAAGGGCAATGAGTAAGACAGCCGGAACAAAGTAGGCGCTAATCTGATCAACTAGCTTTTGAATCGGTGCTTTTTGGGTTTGCGCCTCCTCCACCAAGAAAATGATTTTGGATAAAACACTTTCGGTACCAATAGCCTGCGCTTCAACGATCAAAGCGCCATCTCCATTCATTGATCCTCCAATCACCTGCTTGGATACTTCCTTTTTAACGGGGTTACTTTCTCCGGTAAGTAACGATTCATCCACATGACTGGTGCCGTGAAGTACGATACCATCAACGGGAATTCGCTCGCCTGGTAACACGATGACTTGGTCACCTGGGAGCAATTCCTCAATGGGCAAAATCCGATAGTTTGCATTCCCTAATGATTGGATATTCTGATCAGCATGTAAAACCTTTGCGTGCTTAGGCCATAGTTTTTGCAAAGCCCGAATCGCTTCACCTGTTTGTTTCTTAGCCCGTGCCTCTAGCCATTTACCAAGTAAGACCATGCTAATGATGACGGCTGAACCTTCAAAGTAATACTCATGGGTATGTTCTGAATGCGATAGTAATAAGAAAAGGCTTAGTCCATATGCAGCGCTTGTTCCAATGGAAATCAGCAGATCCATATTCCCGGAACCAGCTTTTAAAGCATGAAACCCCGCACGATAAAAGCGCCATCCCAAAACAAATTGCACGGGTGTTGCCAAGGCCAGTTGCCACCAGCCATTTAAGGACCAATGAACCCCAATAAGCATGAGGAGCATCGGGGCAATTAGGGGTGCGCTGAGTAAAAAACTGATGATCACTGATGCTCGGCCATCAGCATTCCACACCATCTCATGGGCATCAACGGATTGTGTTGGTTGATGGACGTGCGCTTCGTAGCCAGCTTTCTGAATTGTCTGAATCAGGTCATCAACCGAGAGTGCTGAGTTTGGAATTAATCGAATACGGGCCTGCTCGGTCGCTAAATTGACTGTAACCTTATCAATATCCGGGACTTTTTGTAGGGCACGCTCAATCCGTCCAACACAGGAGGCACAGGTCATCCCTTGAATATCGAGGGTATAAAAAGCTGATTCAGTTAGTGGCTTGGCCATAAAGAATACTGTACAGTATTAATAAATGAGTACGTAGATCAAGGGATGGTGTTTATGAGATTTACAGTTTCTGGGATGACTTGCGGGGGCTGCATTAGGGCGGTAACTAGAGCGATTCAATCGGCCGATCCGAATGCACAAGTTAAGGTGGATTTACCTACTCAATCCATTGAATTACAAACTGTACTTAGCACCTCCGAGGCTCAAAATCTCATTGAGGATGCTGGTTTTCCGATTGCAAAAATTCAATAGGCTTTTTTAATAATCGTGCTTCACAACAGCTCGACCCCGAAATTTTTCATAATTAGTACAAAAATCCCGAAGCATACGAAGGTCAGTAAAACGCAAGAACCCATCGTGAGCCAAAAGCCTAGTTTAGGCAGTAGGTAAGGAAATACCAAAAACATGGGCAGCGTCGGAATCACATACCAAAAGGTATAGTAGGCGTGGTTGCTTATTTTTTCTTCACTTTGGTTTTCAATAAATAACCAAGTGAGGGTTAACAAAGTCATCAGCGGTAGGGCGGCAATAAAGCCACCTAACTTATCACTGCGTTTGGCAACTTCGCTAATGAATACCACCATTGCCGCTGTTAAAAGGTATTTAGTAACTATCCAAGTCATTGTTTTGATTCCTAAAGGTAACGACATTAAAGCAATTCTATGGAAAAAGTGCTAGGATTTATCCATGCTGAGAAAATTTCTCATATGCCTCCTGGTTGTTTTTGTCCCGGTTCAGTCGTGGGCGGTAATTGATATGGGCATCCAGCACCAGCAAAAAACACTGCAAATGCCCCAGATGATCGAAGCAAATATTGCGCACGCATGTCATCAAAATAGCGCATCGGCAACAGAGAGCTCCCATGCTTCACATCAAGCATCGGATAGTTCGGGTTGTAACTCTTGTACTCTATGTATGGCAATTGGGTTTTTGCAGGCTCCCCAAGCGCTTGACCTATCTGATTCTTTTAGCCAATCATTTCATTCAATCAATCAACCCTTAATTGGGGTTGATATTTCTGACCTAACAAAACCACCTATTCGTTAACTCCCTAGGATAAGTCCGCCCAAAATTTGGGCATGATTTTAATTGGAGAGTGATATGAAACGAATACTTTTTGGTTTACTTTTAAGTACTGCACTGCAAGCGCACGGCTATTCTGTTTGGATTGAGCAAAATAATCTGGTTGGTGAAATTGGGGGTTGGCGTACTTACGCCAAAGAAAAGGCCCCAGAGCAAGCCTTGCCCCAAGGGGCCACTTATTCACTAAGTCAGGCGATCGAGCGATCCCTTAGTCAGCAGTTGGATTGGACCAATTATTTACCCGGCTCAGAATCGATCCAAAATTTCTATTTACTAACCCCAGCACAACGCTCAGCACTTCAACAACGCTACACCATCATTTATGAAACCACTAAATCTTATTACGAGCTAGTCGCTCTTAAGGAGAAATCAAGATACATGGCAGATGTTGTGGACGCTGTTCAAGCAGCCTCAGAACTCACCAATCGGATGCAAAAGGTTGGCAATATCAATCAACTGGGACAGCTTAAACAGCAAAAAGAACTGTTAAAGACTCAGCTAGAAATGCAATCACTGCAAACGAAAACCAAAGAAGCAACCGAGCGTTTTATTCAGCGGATGAACTTTGATCAGCGCAATCTTAAATTAGACGTGGAAAATCGCCTGCCAACTCCCCCAAAAGATGTGAGGAAATTAACAGATAAAGAGAGGCGGGCTATTGACTTGGGTGACATCAACAGTCCAGCTACCGTTCAAGTTCGTTCTAACGCACGCATTGCCTATGAAAACTACCGAGAGCGATTTCAAAAGGTAAGGACTTATCAAATAGAAGTTTTGCCGAACCAAAAGAAAATTTCTGAGGAAAAATTACTCCGCTATAACGCGATGCTGATTGATGTATTTCATTTGCTTGAAGATGCTGAGGATCAGCGTAAGACAGTGATGCAGTACATCGATGCAAATGCAGCCTTTTTAATCCAATCGGTACGCCTAGAAAAGGCGCTAATTGATGCCCAGATGGATTTTTCTAACATTAATGCGAGGTAAGTCATGAATTCACGTAGAGCATTTCTAAGTGGTGCGGCAGTGACTATGGCAGCCGCTGGAGTTAGTCGTCACGCCTTGGCGGGCTTACCCGAGCCTGTTATTCAAACCAGCCCTAATACACAAAATCCACTGTTTCCCAAAACCGGTCGTGAGTACAACCCAGTTGTTACTCTCAATGGTTGGACTTTGCCATGGCGAATGAATCAAGGGGTAAAAGAGTTCCATTTAGTGGCAGAACCTGTGGTACGGGAAATGGCGCCTGGCTTTAAAGCCCACTTATGGGGGTATAACGGCCAATCCCCTGGGCCAACAATTGAGGTTGTTGAAGGCGATAAAGTACGCATTTTTGTAACCAATAAGCTACCAGAGCACACCTCAATTCATTGGCATGGTCAACGCTTGCCAAATGGTATGGATGGGGTGGCTGGCTTAAATCAGCCTGCAATCCCATCGGGCAAAACATTTGTTTATGAATTTACTGCTCGTCGTCCTGGAACATTTATGTACCATCCACATGCTGATGAAATGACTCAAATGGCGATGGGCATGATGGGCTTTTGGGTAACTCACCCCAAAGGCAAAAATCCGGACATTGATGAAGTCAATCGTGATTTTTGTTTTTTACTGAGCTCCTACGATATTGATCCGGGTAGTTTTACGCCTAACCCAATGACGATGCTCGACTTTAATATTTGGTCTTGGAATAGCCGGGTATTTCCTGGTATCGATACTCTGAATGTTCGCTTAAACGATAGGGTACGAATTCGGGTTGGAAATCTAACCATGACGAATCATCCCATTCATTTGCATGGCCATGAGTTCCAAATTACCGGGACCGATGGTGGGCCGACCCCAAAGGCTAATCGCTGGTATGAAGTAACTGCTGATGTTGCAGTGGGTCAAATGCGACAGCTTGAATTCTTGGCTGACGAGGAGGGCGATTGGGCGTTTCATTGCCATAAAAGCCATCACACCATGAATGCGATGGGCCATGATATGGCTAATCTAATTGGAGTTGATCATCGTGGCGTTGCTGGAAAGATAAAAAAACTTATTCCAGACTACATGGTGATGGGTGAGCGTGGCATGGCCGATATGACCGAAATGGAAATGCCATTACCTGAAAATACGATTCCAATGATGACTGGCGATGGCCCATATGGCTCGGTTGAAATGGGTGGCATGTTTAGTATCCTGAAGGTTCGTAAAAATCAACCGCACAATGACTACAAAAATACTGGTTGGTACAAACAGCCTCCCGGAACCCAGGCTTATGAATGGAAGGGGCAGCTGCCTACGATCAAGCGAAGTCAATCAGCCGGCTCCTCAGCCATGAATCGGGTTCATAACCAACCAGAGGTTGAGGTCAATATCGTTAAACCATCCGGACATTTCAAACATAATCACTAGGAGCATGACATCATGATTAGAAAATTCTTCTTAGTACTCGCTATCGTTTCATTACCTCAGTTAGGACTGGCACATGGCGATCAACATAAAAAATCTGCTCAGCCTGCCAATTTTATTCAGGAAGATTGGGGGATTGGGGCTAATAAGAGCGAAGTAAATCGAACGGTCTTAATTACTATGACCGATAAGATGCGTTTTCATCCCGATCGGATTGAAGTGAGGCTGGGCGAAACCATTCGCTTTCAAGTGAAGAACGATGGCAAATTAATGCATGAAATGGTCATTGGTACTAAGCCCGTTCTGGATAAGCATGCCGAATTGATGCTGAAAAATCCCAATATGGAGCATGATGAAGCCTATATGGCACATGTAGCGCCTGGTAAGACTGGTGAAATTATTTGGAAGTTCAATCGCAAGGGCAGCTTTGACTTTGCATGCTTGATGGCTGGACATTATCAAGCTGGCATGATTGGAAAAATTGAGGTGAAAGAATGAAAAAGCTCCTTTTACCAATCCTTCTATTACTTAGTTTTTCAGCTCACTCGGTAGAGTGGACCAAGGGTGAAATTCGACGAATTGATATAGACAATAAAAAAATTACCATTCGGCATCAGGAAATCAAAAGCCTGGATATGCCCGAAATGTCGATGGTTTTTCAAGTTGAAAATGCCACTCTTTTACAAGGCTATAGCGTCAATGAGCGCATCGAATTTGTCGCTGAAATGAAAGATAAGAAGTACTTTGTCAAAGAAATTCGGAAAAGTAACTAAAGGCTATCAATTGCTAATCGAAAACATAATACAAACATCTAAAGTTCAAATGAACGCTTATCGTCGATCTTTACTTTTAGGAGTCCTTCTATTCCCTGCATATGGCTTTGCCGCACCTGAGAAATTAGAGATCACTATGTGGCGTGGCCCAAAATGCAAATGTTGCAAGGACTGGGCAACCTATTTAGAAAAAAATGGTTTTATTGTAAAAGTCAATAATGATGGCAATACCGAGATTCGGCAAAAGCTTGGTATGCCAGTTCAGTTCGGATCATGTCATACAGCCTTGATTAATGGCTATGTGATTGAAGGTCATGTACCTGCTGAAGAAATTAGGCGTTTGCTCGCTGAAAAGCCTAAGGTATTAGGCCTAACGGTTCCGGCGATGCCATTGGGATCGCCTGGCATGGATGGTCCTGAATATAAGGGAAAAAAAGATCCTTATGATGTTTTGATTATTGACACCAAGGGCAAGCCAAGTATCTATCAGTCCTATAGAAATCTACACTGAAAATTGTTAAAAGCTGTCGAGGCATTTATGGACATTTAATTTGAACTCCTGTTAACAACCTTAACTATATAGTGAAAATATTCCAAAGAATTCAGAGTTGGGCAAAGGAGCTCAAGCGCGATGTCTTAGTTTTATGGTTTGCTCTTAAAAATCCTGAAATACCATTTATAGCGAGGGCGGTAGCATTCATTACAGTCGCTTATGCCCTAAGTCCGATCGATTTAATTCCAGACTTTGTTCCAATACTTGGTTATCTTGATGACCTTATTCTGATCCCAATATTTATTTGGATCACAATTAAATTAGTACCCGATGATGTGATGGCTCAATCACGAAAACAAGCTCAAGAGTTGTTGGAATCAAAGCAACTTAGGCCAAAAAGCTATTTAGGACTATTCATAATTTTGTTAATTTGGCTTTTAATTACAGCTATTTTCATTAACTATTTGTTTTAAGATGTCAATTCTTTATTACATATTTCTTGTAATTGATTAATTGTTAATTCATAAGTACGGTTAAATTATGAAAATTACCCTCAAGCCCGGCATTCGATACACCCATACCTTTACAGTTCCCAAATCCAAAACCGTTCCAGCCCTTTATCCAGAGTCCGAAGAGTTTCTCATCATGCCGGAGGTATTTGCCACAGGTTATCTGGTTGGGTTTTTAGAGTGGGCTTGCATTAGAGCAATTAATCCTCATTTGGACTGGCCAGAAGAGCAAACCGTAGGTACTCATATTGATGTGAGTCACGAGGCCGCAACACCACCAGGCCTAACGGTCACAGCCAAGGTAGAACTGATTGCAGTCGAGGGTAAAAAACTTACGTTTTCAGTAGAGGCCCATGATGGGGTCGATCTAATTTCCAAAGGGCGCCATGAGCGCTTTGTCATTAATAGGAAAAAGTTTGATGAGCGGGTGATTTCGAAGGGGCCCTAAATTGTTCAAAGACTTCTAAAGAGAGTCTTATTAGGGCACTTCCTTTACGTATTGAGTTTCAAAGCCCATTTTATTTGGTAACTAGATGTTGGAACATATTCACTGAAATTTTTAGGATATTGCAAATAGTCAATATATGTACTAATATAGTACATATATGAACAATATATCCGTCATCAAAGAACTAGTTCGAGCTTACCAAGGCTTTGAAACATACTCATCTGCCCATATTCGGCAATTGGGCCTCACCCCGGTTCAGTTTGATGTGATTGCCACCTTAGGTAACCAGCCCCCGATGTCCTATAAGCAGCTGGGGAAGAGGACCCTGATTTCCAAGAGCTCTTTGACCGGCGTGGTGGAGCGCATGATCACTAAGGGGTTCATCGTGACCCTAGAAAATCCAGAGGATGCGCGTAGTTTGTTATTGAAACTAACGGCCAAAGGCCAAAGGGTCTTTGAGAAAGTTTTCCCTGAGCACTTGGCGTATTTAGAGCGGGCATTTAAGAAGCTACCCGTCAAGCGCCTAAAGGAAATTACCGAGTCTTTAATTGAACTCAAATCTATTTTTAATGAACCAAGGAGCTAATATGAAGCCAACCATTGCCCAACTATCTCCCTTTGCCGTCGAAGTCACTGCCGGAAAGACTTATTACTGGTGCTCGTGTGGCCTGAGTAAAAATCAACCGTTTTGTGATGGTAGCCACAAAACAACTTCGTTCACGCCCATCGCATTTACGCCCGAGAAGACCGAGACCGTTTACCTCTGTGGTTGTAAACACAGTGCCAAAGGGGCATTTTGCGACGGTAGTCATAACAAACTCTAATTAAAGCGCTGCAAATGTCCATCACAGTGCGAATGCCTACTTGGTTTATTCCCCATGGAGCAGGCCCATGCTTTTTTATGGAATGGAGTCCAACTCATGCATGGGATCGAACCGCAGATTTTCTTAAGGGTTTAGCGAAGACTTTGCCTGCAGCGCCTAAAGCGATTGTGATGGTGTCCGCCCATTGGTTGGAATCCAACGTGAGTGTGACCGGTAGCCCAAATCCAGAGCTCATTTATGACTACTATGGCTTTCCAGAACACACCTATGCGCTTCAATACCCTGCAAAGGGTGAGCCATTATTGGCTAAGGCCATCGTGCAACGCCTAAATGATGCCGGTGTGCCAGCATCCATTCATCCAAGTCGAGGGTTTGATCATGGCATGTTTATCCCCATGCTACTCATGTTTCCAAATGCTGACATCCCAGTCGTGCAGCTGTCACTCAATAGTAACCTAGATGCACAAACCCATCTCGAGATAGGTCAGGCTCTGGCTTCCCTGCGCGATGAAGGGATCTTGATAATTGGAAGCGGTATGAGCTTTCACAATATGCGGGGCTATGGTAAACCCCAGTTTGGCCCAATTTCAGATGCCTTTGATGACTGGTTAACCCAAACCGTCGAATCAGATCCTATTATTCGAAATGAACGGCTGGCCAATTGGGCGAGCGCTCCCTCGGCAAGGCCATCCCATCCCTTGGGGGAAGAGGAGCATTTATTGCCACTTATGGTTGTAGCAGGCGCGGCATCCAACGGCATGGGTAAACAAGTTTTCACAGACCGTGTCCTGGAAACCACCATATCTGCTTTTGCTTTTAACTAACCAACTTTAACTTTTACAAAGGAACTGAAATGAATGCATTTGAAAATGGTGTGAACCTATTAGGACGTATCGCGATTGCGGCCTTATTTTTGCCGGCTGGACTCAATAAACTGGCAGCGTTTGAAGGAACCAGTGGTTACTTTAGTTCGTTAGGCTTACCCATGGTGGCCGTTTTGGTTTGGCTTGTAATCGCGATTGAGGTACTTGGCGGGATTGCCATCCTGATCGGGTATCAAACGCGTCTAGTAGCCATTTGCTTGGCAATTTTTACGCTTTTAGCTAGTATCGCAGGTCATGCGTATTGGGCGGTTCCTGCCGATGCGGTCTTTATCCAACAGCTCTTGTTTTTTAAGAACATTGCAGTGGTGGGCGGTCTCTTAGTATTGGCTTCAGCCGGCGCTGGCTCATTGAGCATCGACGGACGAGTTCGGAAAGATCGTTCATCAGGCAGACCCGCAGTACAGGCCTAAGAACATAGTGATTTTGGTCCATGTTCCCAGCAGCATGGACCAAACCACTTTAAAGTGTTAGCAAATCAACTACGTTTTTATCTGAGGCGATTAGTTGAGTGGTCGCTGTGACTTAGTTGTCTTGAAATATCCCATTTACGTAAGGGGGCGACCTTAAACATATTTTTGATTTCTCGAATATTCCAACTATCTAATATATCCAGATTCATATATATAAATCCCTTTATATTATTTTGAGAAATGTATTTAATTCGTCACAATCCTCAGGATGTACCGATATGACGAAATCGACCAATCCCTAGTTCAAGAACGCAGCGCTCAATTTGCGGAACAGGTCGTACGTCGCTTAAAGCACCAGATTTCCGAAGATGAGTTCAAGCCATTGCGACTTCAAAATGGCTTATATCTACAGCGTCACGCCTATATGCTGCGAGTGGCGATTCCCTATGGCATGTTGAGCTCTGCGCAACTGCGAACCCTAGCCAAGATTGCCAAGTATTACGACCGCGGATATGGCCATTTCACAACCCGCCAGAACATTCAATTCAATTGGATTGATTTAGAAGAGGCGCCACTTATCCTTGAAGAGTTGGCTGCAGTGCAAATGCACGCAATCCAAACCTCCGGTAATTGTATTCGTAATATCACGAGCGATCCATTTGCGGGTGTAGCAGCTGATGAATATATTGATCCAAGACCGATTTGCGAGCTCTTGCGCCAATGGTCGACGCTACACCCAGAGTTTGCCTTCTTGCCTCGCAAGTTCAAGATTGCGGTCAATAGCGCCGCAGAAGATCGCACGGTTTTGTTATGCCATGACGTGGGAATTGAGCTCAAACGAGGTGATCAGGATGTATTGCTAGCCAATATCTACGCGGGTGGAGGAATGGGTCGCACCCCTATGTTAGCTGAACTGATTAAAACAGATATGCCATGGCAAGACCTGCCCGCTTATCTCACAGCACTCTTGCGGGTTTACAACCGCCACGGTCGGCGGGATAACATTTACAAAGCCCGTATCAAGATCTTGGTTAAAGCTCTTGGAGTCGATGATTTTGCTAAGCAAGTGGAGGAGGAGTGGACGCATACGAAAATCACTTATGCACCATGGACTGATGTCGATTGGCAGCGGGTAGCGCAGCACTTTACCAAGCCGCCTTATAAAAAACTACCAGCCCTATTCCAAGAACAATTCATTCAAGCACTTCAACCGAATGAGCGTGTTGGCTTTATGCGCTGGTTCGAGCGCAATGTACGTGAGCATCAGGTAGCTGGGTACAGCAGCGTAGTGCTCTCCTTAAAACCCCATCGAACCCAGGCCCCGGGCGATGCTACGGCTGAGCAGATGAATGCCATTGCCGAGCTAGCCGATCGGTATAGCTTTGGCGAACTGCGGGTAACCCATGAGCAAAATTTGGTATTGGCCGATGTGGAATCGACTCAATTAGTTGCCTTGTGGCAAGAGGCTAAACGACTGGGACTGGCGCTGAGCAACATTGGTTTACTCACTGACATCATTGCATGCCCGGGCGGCGACTTTTGCTCGCTCGCCAATGCAAAATCCATCCCGATTGCTAAAGCGATTCAAGAGCGTTTTGATCATCTCGATTACTTGCACGACGTGGGCGATGTTTCTATCAACATCTCAGGGTGCATTAACTCCTGTGGGCATCATCATGTGGGCAATATCGGCATCTTAGGGGTTGATAAGGATGGCGAGGAGTGGTTTCAGGTTACCTTGGGTGGCGCGCAAGGTCATGAGGCAGCGATTGGTAAGGTCATCGGTCGCGCTTTCTTAGCAGATGAGATCCCTGCGGTGATTGACCGACTCATCAAGACCTATGTCAACGAGCGTTACGATGGCGAGCGCTTTATCCAAACCGTATGGCGCTTGGGTCTTGAGCCATTTAAGCAGGCAGCCTACGCCGATGATGCCAAAGAGAAAGAGGGCGTCGTATGAGTGGATTAATTCGTTTTCTACGCACGCAGAACCCAACCCTCACTCAAACGGATTGGCAGATTTGGTATCCAAAAGCGGATGATGATCATGTTCCAGTGGGTAAGTACATCATCCCGTTTCAGTACTGGCTTACGCATCGAGACAATCACCTATTACTCGAGCGAGCGCTAGCGGGTGAGATTGGTGTGTGGTTTGCAGCGACTGATGATGTCATCGATCACAAGCAATTAATCCATGCAGGGCAAAAACTTTGGCCCATGGTGGCGGTGCATTTCCCGATCTTTAGAGATGGGCGAGGGTATAGCACCGCTGCGCTCCTGCGTGAGCGATTGGCATGGACTGGTCCCGTATGGGCAATTGGCGATGTGTTGATCGATCAGCTGGATCAATTAGCACGCGTAGGCTTTGATCACTTTGTGTTGCGAGCCGATCAAGATCACGAACTTGGACTGTGCAAATTTGAGCAATTTAGTGTGCGGATGCAAGACAGCTGGCGTTATCCCCGTACCCTAAACCCAATTCATCAAGCCGAGGTGCTTACAGCATGAGTTTGATCATGAATCCGAGCATGAGACCGATGGGTAAAGTGTATCTAATTGGAGCGGGACCGGGTGCTGCAGATCTAATTACGATTCGGGGTGCAAAGCTATTAGCTCAAGCTGATGTGGTGTTGCACGACGCGCTGGTTGAACCCGAACTGCTAGCGTTTTGCCCTCAGGCTAAGCGCATTGCGGTTGGCAAGCGCTGTGGCAAATTATCAACCTCCCAGCGTTTTATTAATAAGCGCTTGGTTGATGCTGCCCATCAACATACTACGGTGGTTCGTCTCAAGGGTGGCGATCCCATGTTATTTGGTCGAGCCGATGAGGAGTTGGCTGCACTGGAAGACGCAGGGATTGCCTATGAAATTGTTCCTGGCATCACCGCCGCTCAAGCAGGGGCTGCAAGGCTTGGTCATTCGCTGACTTTGCGAGGCGTCGCTCGCAGCATTGCCTTTGTCACGCATGCTAAGGCTAAGGATGATGAGGCTCAGGAAGCGCCATTGGCTCAACCAAGCGCCGACACCTTGGTGTATTACATGGCAAGAGCCCATGCGGTAGAAATTGCACAAAATCTGATTAATTCGGGTCGCAAGGGATCAACCCCAGTTCATTTATTGGAATCGATCAGTACATCAAGGGAGCGCACCTGGTCGATGACCTTGAACGAGTTAGCCAATCAAACTAATTTCACTGAGAGCAATCGCAATGATTGGCAGACAAGTGATCAGCCCTTGCTGGTATTAATTGGGGATGCGCTAGCGAAGCGTGCGGGCCGTGAAATCAATAATGGCGCGCAAGACCGACTCATCCTCACCGACCGCAGACGCAGCGCGTAACTGAATATGCGGAAACCGTTCTTGCGCCTCGCTCAGCAATTTCGGAAAGTCTTCACGCAAGTGACCGCCTTGCCCGAAAAAGACTGGGATGATCTCAATCTCTTTGGCCCCTTGGCGTCCTAAGGAGAGAATGGCCGTGGATAAATTGGGTTGCATCATCTCTAAAAAAGCCAGCTCCACCATTACCTCAGGGTATTGGCTTTGCCACATACTGACTAACCGATCAAATGGTTCACGCCAGCGCACATCGCGCGCCCCATGGCCAAAGAAGATAACTGCTTTCATAAATTCCATTGTATAGAAGGAGAAGATTATGAGTTTTTATCCAGAAACGCTCTATATCGACTATCCACAAGAAAAAGTAGATGGCAAACTCTATGAGTACCGTTGCCAGTATTGCAAACGACTCACGACGGACATTAATGGCAAGGTTAGTAACCACGATGCCAATTGCCAATACCGTAAAGAACATACTTATTTTGAGTTAGAGGATTAATCGTGCCAAAGTCAGCAGTTCTTGAAGTTGAAAATACCATCACCGATGAGTTGGTGGAAGAGATCGCGGCAGTGCTTAAGGCATTGTCAACACCACTGCGTCTAAGAATGGTTTGTGAGCTGTGCACACAGCCACGTACTGTAAGTGAATTAATTCAGATCGTGGGCGTTCGCCAAACCTTAGTATCCCAGCAATTGGCGACGTTACGAGAACTCGGAATAATTGATAAACGTCGCGATGGTACCAAGATGATCTACCGGATCGCAGACGAAAACGCCATCAAGATCGTGAGTAGCCTATGCGAGATCTATAAAAATTAATTAAATTAAAGTCCAGAAATCTATGCCTTTAAGCCTTGCCCTTTAGGTCCCTGTATAAATCTCTGAAATTGCGGCGAGGGACTTGGTTTCATTGGAAATCTGCCTTTGGGCGTTAATCCCAATTCGTTCATTAGTAATACTGCTCTAGATATTGTCTTATCCCTAATTTCAACGTGATGATTTTTACCAGTCACGCCATTATGGTGCGTTACAACCAAACCATTCTTTCCAATATCTTTGCAGCACATTACAAATGTTTCTAGAACTTCGGCAAGCATTGCCAGGGCATGTTGATCTTGTTCTGTTGTATTTTCATATGCCTCCCACATGAATTCAGAAACTTCGTTGATAAAAGTATATTTATCCCATGTGTTTGGATCGGCAATCCAATTAGCTAACGGTATAGGCCTCACAATTTTTGGTTTATTTGATAAGTTTAAATTCATTGAATACCCCTGTTTTCAAAATGTTGTGTGTGGAAAATTTGCTTTGGAACCTGCTTTATATCAACCATCGAATTTTTAAGTTTTATTTCAATTTCATCGTGTTGTATTTATATAAAGGTTTGTTGCATGGGGAGTGGCATTATATTCATCAATCCATGGATCTGATAATTGATTAGTAACACCTTCATTTAAAGGCTTAATATCGTTTAATTTTTTTTCATCTTTATTTATTTCGTCTCTACTCACAGGCTTAAGCGAGGCTTCAGGGCAGGCTTGATTTGCCTTTATTTTTTGTGTTTTCTTTCCACCTGCAGATCCTGCTTCAGCAAGCTTTTTAGTTCTTTCCATTAATTTAGCCCGATAGGAATCTAATTCAGGACATACTAAAAATTCATTTTCTGCTTTAAAAAACGTTAAGACCTTAGCAGTAAGGTGCGTGGAAATTTTCTCTGAATCAACTCCCAGGTATAGACCAAGGTCACTATATTGAGCTGGAACACGATCGTTTACCCAGCATTCATATCTGAGAATTGTTAGTAACCCCTTTTCTTCTAGGGTCATCATCCGGAACTGAGCATTGGCAAGCATGTCGGCAGCGTATTCCTGGAATGCAGGTGCTCGTCTTCTTTGATATTCACTCATTCGCGGCCCCTGTTAAAAATAATGGCTTTATCGCATCTTGGGTAAATTTGTCCGGATAAATAAAATATCCTCTGCTTGGAATGACCTCAATTAATTTAAGCTCTAAAAGGACGCTCTTTTTCTTGCGTAATAGGTACGCAAGGGATGAAATTGTTGGAAGGAGCCATTTTAAATCTGCACTCAAATGCGATTGATACCATTGGCGGAACGGGACAGGCTGCGAATTATTTGACATATAAATCCTCTAAATTTGTTTCAGGTTAAGTGCTGTGCGAGCAACTGAAATTAATTTAGCGGCCTTTAAATGCTTTGCCTAGCGCACTCTCTAAACGCGCTCCTTAATTTTTTAGTTTAGATCTTCCAATAATTGTTGAATTCGTCTTCTATCCATATCAAGAATCATCATCCTATCCACCTCTGAAAGCGGTTTCCCAAGATGA